>DNGJ01000380.1:13448-32207 GCA_003486305.1 Cyanobacteria bacterium UBA11371 | reverse complement strand
GGGATTTAGCATTCCCCCGACTCAACGCCGCCGCGTTTTGGCTTAACCCCCCGGCAGGGTTATTGTTAATCGCCAGTTTCTTCTTTGGTGGCGGCGCCCAAGCGGGTTGGACTTCCTATCCGCCCTTAAGTCAGATTACCGCACCGATGGCTGAAACGTTTTGGATTCTTTCCATCGTTTTGGTGGGGACTAGCTCGATTTTGGGTTCCCTGAACTTTGTGATTACGATCTGGAAGATGAAACTTCCCAGCATGAAGTGGGATCAATTGCCTTTGTTCTGCTGGGCGATTATGGCAACTTCGATTTTGGCACTGTGTTCTACGCCGGTGCTGGCAATTGGATTGCTGTTGCTGTTGTTTGATATTAACTTCGGCACTTCGTTCTTTAAGCCGGATGCTGGCGGGAATATAGTTATTTACCAGCACTTGTTCTGGTTTTATTCCCACCCGGCGGTGTATCTGATGATTCTGCCGATTTTCGGGATTATGTCGGAAGTGATTCCGGTACATGCGCGCAAACCGATTTTTGGGTATAAAGCGATCGCATATTCCAGCTTAGCCATCTGCTTTGTAGGGCTGTTCGTCTGGGTACACCACATGTTTACCAGCGCCACCCCTCCCTGGATGCGGATGTTCTTCACCGTTTCTACCCTGATCGTTGCAGTGCCTACTGGCGTGAAGATTTTTAGCTGGATGGCTACTCTCTGGGGCGGTAAAATCCGCTACACCAGCGCCATGCTCTTCGCTATCGGTTTGCTGGCAATGTTCGTGATGGGCGGCTTGAGTGGCGTGATGTTGGGTAACGCTCCCTTTGACGTTCACGTCCACGATACTTACTTTGTGGTGGCTCATTTCCACTACGTACTGTTTGGCGGTTCGGTGTTCGGCATTTACGCGGGTGTGTACCATTGGTTCCCCAAAATCACCGGCAGGATGATGAACGAAACCTTGGGGCGCATTCACTTCGTCCTCACCTTCATCGGTACTAACCTCACCTTCCTACCGATGCACCAATTAGGTTTGCAAGGGATGCCCCGTCGCGTCGCCATGTACGACCCGCAATTTACTAGCATCAACCAGATTTGCACATATGGTGCGATCGTCCTGGGTCTGTCGGTAATTCCGTTCTACATCAACGCGATCGCGAGTTGGATAGCAGGACCAAAAGCTGAAGGTAACCCCTGGAAAGGTCTAACCCTGGAATGGACAACCGACTCGCCCCCGTTAATCGAAAACTGGGAAGTGTTACCTGTTGTCACTAACGGCCCATACGACTATGGTATGAATGGTCGCAGTGCTGAAGAAAAAGCATCTACGGCGACAGAATCTACTGTATCTGTGAATTAATTCGGTAATGGGTAATGGGTAATAGGTAATGGGTAATGGATAATTTTAGATTTTAGATTGAAGAATTGAGATTAGATTAAAATCTGAAATCTCCAATTACCAATTACCAATTACCAATTACCAATTAGCAATTACCAATTAGCAATTAGCAAGGAAAACTATGCAAGGTTCAACTGTTAATCCACCCGAAGTTATTGTTAACTCCTCCGTCCCGCCAGCAGCAGTATCAACTGACCACGCCCATGAAGGGCATGGAGATTTTCGGGTTTTGGGACTGTTAACGTTCCTGATTTCTGAATCTCTGATGTTTGGGGCGCTATTCGCCACCTATTTAATCTTGCGCGGCGGGGCGGAAGTTTGGCCTCCTGAAGGCACGGAAGTCGAATTATTTTTGCCGACAATTAACACCATCATTCTGGTTTCTAGCAGTTTCGTCATTCACCTGGGCGATACGGCAATTAAAAAGAATGATGTCAAAGGAATGCGCCTGTGGTATATCATCACCGCCATCATGGGTGCCATATTCTTGGGCGGTCAAGCTTACGAATACTTGACCCTGGGATATGGTTTGACCACGAACATCTTTTCTAATTGTTTCTACATGATGACAGGGTTCCACGGTTTGCACGTATTCGTGGGGCTGTTGCTAATTTTGGGCGTTCTGTGGCGATCGCGTCGTCCCGGACATTATTCCAATACCAAGCATACAGGCATCGAGATGGCAGAAATCTACTGGCACTTTGTAGATATCATCTGGGTGATTCTGTTTACCTTGCTGTACATCATGACCCAGTTTTAATTGGTAATAGCTAATGGCTAATAGCTAATAGTAAGAAAGGCAATTAGCAATTAGCTATTAGCAATTACCAATTACCAATTACCAATTACCAGGTTTCTCAAAATGTTAGTTGCCCAAGAAAGATATTCATGGTATCAAGTTCCCGCCGATGTCAAAAATTTGTTGAAGTTGGCAGCAGATAACTGGGAAAATACCCCAATAGCCGAGAAATACATCAACGAAGCGTTGGCAAAAACTTCGGAAAATATAGATGTTTTGGTGACGGCGTATAGGTTCTTTTTCTATAAAAATAAGTTTGCCCAAGCCCTGGAAGCTGCGGACAAAGTAATCGATATTGTTAAAGAAACAGAAAAATTACCCCTTGATTGGCAGGAACTGAAGCCGATATTGATGCATCGGCAAAACGAGCAGTTAATCAGGTTATATCTAAGTGCTTATGCAGGTTCTGGCTTTATTTTAGCTCGGTTGGGACAGCTAGAAAAAGCGAAAGAAATATCGGCGCGGGTGAAAGAGATTGATGTGAAAAAAGAGTTTGGCGCATCGGTTGTGTTTGATATTCTGACGCGATCGCCGGAAGATGAAGATGAAGATTAAACACTCAGAAACCCGGTTTCTTAAACAATACCTATGCCAATTTTTTGCAACGCCCCCAGGCTCAAGCCTGGGGCTATACAAACAAAGCCCGCCTGCGCGGGCTGTTAGAATTTCAGCCCGCGCAGGCGGGCGAGAGTCTGTGTAGCGACACCCTTAAGGGTGTCGAAAATTGGGGCAGGTACGATTAAAGAAACCGGGTTTATTGGTGTTCAGGTTATGATTTAATCTATCCTGTTTCAAGGCAATTTCATGTTTAGTTGGGATGCGTTTGTCAAAACCCTAGCCCAAACCCCGATTGAGTTTGAACGTCTCAAAGCGATCCAGCTAGCTCAAGCAATTCTTGAATCGGGGCGGGGATTATCGGATTTGTACAAACTCCACGCTAATCCCTACGGTATGAAATATCGCCCGGAAATGGCGCAGATTGCGACTCCCGTTGAGTACACCGCCAGTGATGGTACAGATATCTATTGCAAGTTTGCCAATCTAGAAAATACGGTCAAAGGTTATTGGGTATTTATTGAACGCCCCCCTTACCAAGGTTGGCGACAAAACAACAGTACCCCGGAAGCTTTTATCCGATTTATCGCTTATGCGGGATACATCGGCGGGCCGTTTGATGGTAGCGAAAAAGACAAGGCAATCAAGGAAGAATACATCGCCAAGGTGTTGCGTTTGGTTCCGGAAGCCCGCCAACTCTTGGAGAAGTACCGCATTTGGCGTGCTAAAGGGGTGATGCTGGAAGTCGGTCACGGTCAAGGCGATCCGGGTGTGCCCGGGGTGAATGGCATCTCTGAGTACGATTTAAACTTCATTGCGGCTCGTGCTGCCAAGGCAACGATTGATGCGGCGGGAGTTCCCTGTGTAATTACGGATGCGGCAGGCAGTCTTTATAACATTGGTAAGCTGGCGGCGGGTCATGATGTTTTCTGTTCGATCCACCACAACAGCGCTACCAGCAGCGCCCAAGGGGCAGAAGTCTTGGTGCATCGCACGAAAACCGATCCGGCGGACTTACGTTTATCGGCGATTATGAGTGCAGAGATTGCCAAAGAATTGGGTATACGCGATCGCATTGCTGGAGGTCGAGATCCGCGTCAGTCTTTGGCGATCTTAAGCGGCGCAGAAGATACCGACGTGCGCGTTTCTGTCCTGGCGCTGCTGTACTTTATCAGCGTGCGCGTACCTAACGCCAGAGATTGGAGTCAGCGCGGCGGACAAGCAGTTGGCAGAGCGATTTTAAAATGGCTGCGCGAAACAGCAGGTTAACTATTAACTTGGAGCGAATGGCTCATTGCTAATTGTCAATTGCCAGAGATCCACCATTAGCAATTAGCTATTAGCAGTTACTTATCTTTCAAATGATTATCAAAAAATTTCAGCATCATATCGATATATTTGGAGGCAAAATATTCGCCTTTATCTCCACCAAAGTAATGGCTTCGCTTTGGCTCTTGAATAAAAGTAACCTCAACGCCTTTCGCTTGCAAAGCTTTAACTAATAACTCACTTTGACTCAACGGGACGGTATCATCTAAGGCACCATGAAAAATTAAAAAGGGCGGATCGTTGGCATCAATATGAGTAATAGGGTTAGCCAAGGTTGCTAATTTAAGGTTTTTGGATACTGGGCCACCTAGCAATCGATTCGTCGCTACTGTATATTGATACCAAGGTCGTTTTTTGTATTTCTCAACAGCAGGTGTATAAGGTTGCTCAAAAGCGGGTGGAACTTTGGTAAAATCTGTTGGCCCATATAGGTTAACAACGGCTTGGATTCGGGTATAAAATTGGGGATTTTTGGGATTTCCTTCGAGTTCTTTGACTCCGGCTGAGGTTCCTAATAAAGCACTCAAATGACCCCCGGCAGATTCACCCCAAGCTCCAAATTTATCCGGGTTTAAATTATATTTATTGGCATTTTGTTTTAACCAGCGAACGGCGGTTTTAACGTCTTGAATTTGAGCGGGAAAAAGTGCGCGATCGCTCAATCGATAGTTAATACAAGCTAAAGCATATCCTCGATCGATAAATTTCTCTATTCCTTGTCGTTTTTGAATGTTTTTCACGCATAAATCCTTATCTCCTCCCCACCACCCACCGCCGTGGATATAAATCAGAACGGGCAATGGTTGAGATGAATTTTGGGGTAAAAATAAATCTAGTTTAGTGCCATAGCTGCTATATTCAAGGTCTTTGTAAGTGACGATTTTGGTTGTGCGATCGCATCCAGAAACCAATAATAAAATAACTAACCCTAATTTGAATAACCAAGAATGTTTTGAAATCATAGAACAAAGTAAGTGCTAATGGCTAATTGCTAATAGTTAGGACTTACGCAGCTACACTAGATATGGTTGATGGTGCGTTACGAAGAAAGCTAACGCACCCTACGTATAGTCCTGATTTTATTTTTACCATTAGCGATTAGCCATTAGCAACTCTTTGGCTAACCAACAACAGGACGGGTGTTGGCTCTCTACAGATTGACCCTACAGGTGGTCGATTCTTTGGAATATCTTTGAGGGGGGAATTAATGGATATACAGGAACCTTGACAGCAAGGTCTTTTGAACGACCGCAAGTAACAGAAATAACACAGGCAAAACCCGTGCCAGAACCGGAACAAAATGCTATTACCTTAGCCGCTGTTTTGGGGTTTAGCTTTTTGGTCAGTAAAAAAGTTCAGGATCTAAAAAGCATGAATTGAACCAGGCTCCTAGTCAATGGGAACTAACGCATTAGCTGCCGTTGATTCTGACATTAAAAACAATCGTAGCGGGTGTAATTGAACGTGCCAAGGGAAAGGAGATTCTTTTAATGTCGCCCATTTTTCTTTAAAAACTTCGACTTGGAGGTGGTAATCTTCCGGACTTTTCGGAAAAGAATTTAACTTGAGATATAAAGTCATGCGATGTTGGGTTTCGCTGGTTTGAACTAACCAGCAGGGAAAAGTATTTTCCCGGTTTGGATCGTTGGTAAAAGTCAATTGGTGGGCGCGAATACCAATGTAGGAAAGCGCTTCTGGAATTGGTTCAACCACCTGCAATTTGCAGTCCCAATCAATTGCTTCTACCCGCCCAGATGGGGTAACTTTAGCACGAGAAAAGTTTTTGCATCCGGTCAATTGTGCGACGCGGAAATTGCGGGGATGCTCGAAAATGTTTTGTTTCGCGTCGGATGCGATCGCTACCCCATTATCCACCACCAGCAAGTTCTCGCACACCCGATACGCTTCCTCTAAATTATGCGTCACAAACAACGTCACGCCCGGATAATTATCCAATATAGAAATCAATTGCATTTCCAATTGACTGCGTAAATAAGTATCGAGTGCGGAAAACGGTTCATCTAATAATAAAACTTCTGGATCGCTTGCTAAAGTACGCGCCAAAGCTACCCGCTGTTGTTCCCCCCCAGAGAGTTGATGCGGATAGCGATCGCTATATCCCTGCAATCGTACCTTCGCCAGTTGCGCTTCTACTAGCTGCTTGATCTTGTGCTTAGAAGTCCCCTTAGGTAAACCAAAAGCGATATTTTGCGCCACCGTTAGATGGGGAAACAAAGCATAATTCTGAAACAAAAAACCCACGCGGCGAGATCGAGGCGGTAAATTAATCCCTGCTTCAGAATCAAACAACACCCGCCCATTTAACACTATTCGCCCTTTATCCGGCGTTTCAATCCCCGCAATGCAGCGCAGAATCGTGCTTTTTCCCGATCCAGATGCGCCTAGTATTCCTAGCGGGCGTAAGCTACTACTAAAAGCAACATTTAACTTAAAATCATTCAGTTCTTTTTCAATATCTACAAATAGTCCAGAATTGGTAATTGGTAATTGGTAATTGGTAATTGGTAATTGGCGATCTTCCTCTGCTCTTTGGATGGGGGCGGGTTTAGTTTTGTTGAAAGTTTGTGTCAAAGATTGTTGGTTAAACCCGCCCCTACAATTTTGCTCCCCTGCTCCCCTGCTTCCCTGCTTCCCTGCTTTCTTCTCTGCCCACAAATTAACCGCAGTAATCGCAGAAAGAGTAATTCCTAAAATTACCAACACCCACACCCAAGCTTGATTCATCGCCCCACTTTCTACTGCGAAATAAATCGCCATTGGGAGAGTCTGAGTTTCTCCAGGAATATTCCCGGCTAACATTAACGTTGCGCCAAATTCACCCAAAGCACGACAAAAAGTGAGAATGCTTCCCGCCACCAGTCCCGGTAAAGCTAAAGGCAAACTAATCCGCCAAAAAACCGTTCCATCAGCAGCACCTAAAGTTTTCGCTGCCCGCAAAAGAGTCGCATCAATTTGTTCAAAAGCTCCCAATGCAGTGCGATACATCAAAGGAAAAGCGACAACAGTAGCCGCGATCGCAGCCGCATACCAAGTAAAAACAATATTGATATTTAGTTGCGTTAGTATTTGTCCAAAAGGGCCATTTTTACCAAACAACAGCAGCAATAAAAAACCCACAACCGTGGGCGGTAGAATCAGAGGAGCGACAAAAATTCCTTCGATTAAAGATTTGCCTTTACCTCGATATCCCCACATCCAATAAGCGGCAGCTATCCCTAAAAAGAAAGTCGTTAATGTAGCTATAGAAGCGGTTTTTAAAGAAATCCACAACGGGGACAAATCTAGAGGCATTTGCATAACTTAATTTCACTTACTCATGGTTATCTAATTTGCATATCGCTCGCCTATGTTGGTAGTAAAAATTTTATTGTTGGTGGTGCGTTACGCTTTGCTAACGCACCCTACATTACTACAAACTTTCCTATCAATAGTTCTTCGCCGTTGCCTTATCTAAATCGAATTCAAATCGCTTCGACATACTCGCCTCGCCATAAATATTAAAAGTAATCGTCGGTTCATCTCCCACTGCTTCGATGCTGTGAATCGCATCGGGGGTGAAACTAATAATATCTCCTTGGTTTAAAATCTTTTCTCCCACTCGGTCAATTTTAGCGGGAAAATCTGGATGATTTGTGCGCCGCCAAAAAGTATTTTTTTCTTGTCCTTTCATCACCGCCACGATTCCCCAAGTACCGTGATTGTGAATCGGAGATACGCTTCCTGGGGACAAAGTTACCGTTTGTACCGTCAAGGGATAACCGATTTCATCGTATAAAATCATCACCGAAACTCCGGTTTCTGGGTCAGGTTTTAGATATTGAGTTTGCACCCAGTATGAATTCAGAACTAGCTGGCGGACTAACTTGCGAATTGCTGGTAAGCAAATGGTTTCATCGATCGCTTGATTCAGGACATCTTCTTCGTTAGTTATCAACTGATTCAAGACATCTTCCACCTCGGTTAGAAAGCGGTAAAATCGATAATTATCCCGAATTAATTCCCAGGGTCTAACCGATTCGCAGGGTTGACATTTTCCGTCATCCGTTACCAGCCAATCCTGACCTTTCATAAATATTTGCACCTCTAACGCGCCATACCAAATCCGTATTTTTCAAAGATACTGCGAGAGCGGCGATCGCTTGCCAAAAATTGCGCGTATTCTCTCGCCGCCGCCGCATTTCTAGTGCTTCTCAGCACCGCCATCGGATAAACAACGGGAGAATGTAAGTTTTGGGCTGCTGTTTCCACCACTCTTACCCGATCTGATAATCTGGCATCTGTAGCGTATACAACACCTGCATCTGCATTGCCGCTTTCCACCGCAGCTAGAACATTACGAACGCTATTACCTAGTACAAATTTTGGTCTAACTTGTTCTAAAATTCCCAAATTCCTCAAGATTTCTTCAGCATATTGTCCGGCGGGTACACTTCGAGGTTCGCCAATCGCAATTCGCCTGACGTTAGCCGCCGTTAAGCCGCGAAAATTAGCAATTCCCGTCGCATTTCTCGGCACGATCAAAACAACGCGGTTTGTTAGCAAATTGCGCCGCGTACCTTGTACTAAAAGATTCTTTTGTTGTAATGCATCCATTTGTTTATTAGCAGCAGAAATAAAAATATCTGCGGGTGCGCCGTTTTCAATTTGTTGCTGCAAAGCACCCGACGCGCCGAAGTTATATCTAATCGTCACGTTTGGTTTTGCTTGTCGATAAACGGGTGCAATTTCTTCTAGGGATTCTTTTAAACTAGCAGCAGCAGATACCAGCACAGTCGGGTTAGCTTGTGCGGCTACGGGCGATGGAGTTATTAACTTGATGCCGATGGTTAAAATCAAAGCAGTAACTATCCAGCCTAAGAAATTAAGAAGGCGTTTTTTTGTCATTTTAGTTACAAAAAATAGTTAAACTTTGTGCGTGCGTTCGCTACTAACCACGCCCAGGTTGGTATGATGATACCAACCAAATTAGAGTACCATACCAACTAAGTTGGTAAATAGCTATGCCGAGAAAAAGTCAAGGATGGATAACATTTCAATCCTCCCCAGAGGAACAAATGATTTTAGAGCAGTATTGCCAAAAGTTACAACGCTCCAAAACCGAAGTACTGCGGGAACTGATTCGTAATTTAGATCAACACTGGGAGGAAGTATCCGACGATGTTTCGAGTGCAGGTGAAACAAAACCAGAAACTAGAATATCGAACCATAACTTTCTAAATATCAGCGCCCGAAACACGCTCCGGGGTAAAGTAAAACAGGTGGTGCTGGGAGATATCAATGCAGAGGTGACTGTAGAAATTGCGCCAGGAGTAGAAATTGTAGCGGTGATTACAAAATCTTCAGTACAGCGGTTCGCAGTCAGCCCCCAGAAAGAAGTTTGCGTGGTGATTAAATCTTCTGATGTGATGATTGCCGTCGAATTGTAATTAAAGCTACAAAATTTTATAGGTTTTTGCTAATAGAGTAAAACCTGCTACGATTACTCAGCTAGAAATTTTGGATGAGGAGTAGGTATGAAAATTAGCGCTCGTAATGCTCTCAAAGGTACAGTCAAGAAAGTGACGCCCGGTTCGGTCAATACTGAAGTCACCATAGAAGTTGCGCCCGGAGTTGAAGTCGTTAGCATCATCACTAAAGCTTCAGCGGATCAAATGGGAATTGCTGAAGGTTCAGAGGTTTACGCAGTAATCAAGTCATCTGACGTGATGATTGCAGTCGATTAATAATGCTTTGTTTCGAGTGTAGTTTTTTAGCAATAGCTGAAACTACACTCTAGTTATTTAGTATGAGTCAGACGGACGCAAATCGCCCGTGCCATTGCTTTGTCGAGTTCCCAGCGGCGATCTCCATCGGTGACGATGAAGTTGTGCGATTCCGCGAAGCGGATATGCCTCCGGCACGCTTGCGCGAACGCCCTTTGGGCGAATCGCTTCTCTAAAATAATCGCCATTCCCGGTTTAATTCCCATTGCCTTCAGTTGCTGGATAGTCGTTTCATCCGTATTGCTAAAGCGAGTAACAATCCCTTGCTCTCCTGGATTGAGTAACTCTAGGGAGGAAAGACAGACCGTAAAACCTTGAGTTAACATCTAAAACGCTCCTTATCGGCAAATATTGCAGATCCTCACCAAGAGTAAACTCCTGGTTTAATTATGAGATTTTATCTCAAATTAACCTGTCTTTTAAGATACAGTTTTGCTAAAAATTTGCAACTGTTTTGACGAATAATTATTTATGTTTACTTTTGTATATAAATAAACAAAACCTGTAATAACCCTTCAAGCAAGTTATATCATCTCCGGTCGATTACCCATAATTAGCAGCCGGGACACGGCAAGATTAACGTCCATTGTTTATCCGATATATCTCTGATGCCGTGTCCCTACGCAACAACAGAGTGATGTTTTTTATTATGGGCAATTGGGCGGACATCATATGACGCTATATAAGTATTGAGTATAAAAATACCAGTACCCCACCCCCGTAAATCCCAGTACCCCAGCCTAAAAATACTCGCACCCCTACCCCAAAGATTTTTGCAACATCTATCTGCTTTGGGTTTCCAGCCTTGAGTACAACCTTAATAAATTTAATAATACAGATCGGGTGCAACTAAATAACTCACCCGTGGCAAGACTGATAAAAAGGTAATAGATTCCAACAGAGAGATCGAAACAAATTTGGGTAGCCTTATGTCACCGATAGAAACATTCTTCACCTTTAGCTGTGCTTCCATTTTTGCAGTCGCTGCACTAGCCACTTGGGTGCGGTTCACCGAGCGGCGTTCTAATGCAAAACAAAATTAAAGTTTCTTTGGTGGAATGACATAACCGAACAAGATCGGATGCGTAAAAATCTAATATGCCAATTTGCGAGTCAAAAAAACACCCCTCTTCTTGTGGGAGAGGGGATGGGGGTGAGGTTTGACTCGCATTTTCTTAGACAGGACTATTAGACTTCGACCATATCTCTTGTGGGGTGGGCATCCTGCCTGCCCTTGAGGTTGTTTTTTGAACAAGTCTATTACAGGCGCGTCAACAAATTGCGACCGTGAGTATCCGTACCGCAGGTGTTAAGCAATCCATAAAATGCACTTAATTTCTGCATCAGTTGGGTTTGCTTGGGACTGGGACGCCAGGGGTTAGGATTATCGTAGGCGTAGTAAGTTTCAATTCCGTCGATGCCGAGTTTGGCAGCTTCGTGGATTAGGTCGTCAGGCGATCGCTTATACCGTGCCGGGTGCGCCAGTACCGCCAAACCGCCCGCAGCTTGGATAGCCCCTATGACGTTACCTGCCTTTGCTGCATCGCCCTTAGCACCCGAACCTTGTAAATAAGGTTGTAGCGATGGGTGTTTTGGATCGAAGGCATAACCGAGAATGTGGACTTCTGCATCCAACAGGTTGGCGTTAATTTCTACCCCCGTCCACAGGTGGGGAATTGGGTAATGGGAGCGATCTTGATACCATTGTTTCCACTCTTGTAGCCAGCAACTCGCTTGCAGATAGCCGTTGACGCTGTGGTGATCGGTAATGGCAAGCCCTTGCAAACCGTTGGCTATTGCTTGCTCGATCAACTCGTGGGGCTTCAACCTGCCATCCGAGGCGATCGTGTGCAGGTGAAAATTATACGAGCGCGGACAACTTTCCGGTTGGATGCTCTCGAACACCTGTTTGAGTGCCGATACATCTGTTGCTGCTGCTTGGGTTGACTCTAAGGGTTGAAGATTAACTGCCATAACCGCCATAGAATTTTGGTGGGATTGTCTACTATAGTCCAACCCAACCGCAGCAAGGTGTCAGTGTGGCAAAGACTGCCACAACAAGTTATGCGCCCTTGACGATGGGCTGACCAGAACTAACTGTGTATAAGTGTTAAGACTAAGTTAGCAAAATTAAATACTATAAGCACAAAAGTATTTATACCTAATTTAAATCTGAGTTATAAGCTAATGGGTAATGGGTAATGGATATTTAACCCATTACCCATTACCCGTGTCCTTTGAGGTTTCATACTGTTTGACCTGCAGTAGTGCTGCTGTTACGGACTTGCCAAGCTTGGTCTAATAATTGGGACCAGCGCTTTTGGACTTGTTTGGGCGTCCATTTGAGTAGGGATGCGATCGCGCTGTCGCTTTCTGAGGAGCGTTTGAGCTGCAACAGTTGACGCAGGGGCGGTTCGAGTTGTTGCCAAAAGCTTTCCCACTGTTTTTCATTCATCCCCAGCTTTTCATCCAGATCGGCACCCAACCACTGATGTACCAATTGCCACTCTTGCTGGCGGGCGAATTTTTCTACGTGGTACTTGAACCGCTGTTGTAGGTAGTCCCGCTGACGGGGTTTTAAACCGAGAATTTCGTCAATTTCTTTGGCAGACAGGTCTTGTAACTTTAAAATCAAATAATCTACGCAGTCAGGCTGTTTTTGATCTCTCAGGTACTTGATTAAAGCTTCAATCACGCGATCGCGCAGCACCGACTCGGTTGGATCGACAGCCTCGGATACCATCGAAGCCCGTACTTGCTGCATCGCCGATGAGTTCCCGTGGGCTTGCGCTTCTTCGCTTTTGGGAGATTCGGCAGCCAGTTCGATATCCATCGTCGTTTCCGCAGGCTGGCGGCGGGCAAACCCTTGTGCCCTCAACACAATTAGCTGCTGCGAACCACCGCTGCGGAGTCCGATCCGACGACGAGCATATTGTTCGGTAAAAGTCAAGTACTCGGCGATTTGGAGTTGGGTGCGAGGGGTGTAGTTGGGAGAGGTTTGATTTTCGCGGCGGAAAGCCGAGAGAGACTCGATGTAGAAGTTTTGCAGGAAGTCTTCTAGCATGTGATAGCGACCTTGGAAGCTAGAGGCAGAGCGCGCGGGTGTCATATAGCGATAAACCATCGCACCCAGCGTGCTGTGCAGTTCGATGCGCGCCTGTTTGGCACCGAGTTGATAGTATTTGAGACACTTGGCAATGCGGTGGCGCGCCAAACCAAGTTGCCAAGAACCGATACAGCCAGATTTTTGGATGCGGGGACTAGCAGCGCAAACGCGATCTGCTTCCTTAGCAATGCGGGTAGCGACGGCTTCAACAGTGGAAGAATCTAAGCCAATTTCTGCTTCTAGTTCTTTGGCGAGGAGATGGGCGAGAACATCTACATCGAATGCGGTGGCGATCGCTGGTTCGTTGATATTGTTATAAGCAGACTCTAGGGAAAAATTTGTATATGTAGCTTTCATAATTTCACCTACCTGTGGAAGCAGCACCTAGTCAGCCAGTTGTGGAAAGCGAGTCACTTAACTCTCTCTACACTTTGACTTTAGGGCTTTATCAATAGCCACGGGTAAGGCGATGTGGCACTGTTATAACCTTTCAAATTTAGGTAAAAAAACTATGGCTCCCTCTGGCAGAGGTGCCGGGGATGCAAGCAGGCTCAACCCCAATACTGGCAGGAGTTTTGGGCATTTAGAGACGGCGCGATCGCACCACAACCGTCCTTCCATTCACCCCGCCTCCGAGTGGACAATCGAACAACTGGATAAAAAAGGCTTTGATATACGGATTGTGACTTCGAGAACGGGTAGTTACCTTTTCTGCCAATAGGCGAAGTTCAATTCACCTTTCCCCCTCCCCAATCTGAAATCTGAAATCTCTTTTCTGAAATCTCAAATCTAATAAGACATAGCCGCCATAGCCTCCCAACCCAGTCCCTGGCGCACTACAACTGGCTCTTCTCCCGTTAAATCCAGAATCGTTGACACTTCAAAACCCGGTTGGGAGCCATCGTCCACAATCACATCCACCAGTTTGTCTATGCTGTCAAACAGTTCCTCCTTCGAGTAAAAGTCGTTCGTTTCCAAGTTATCTGCTGAGCCGGTTTCATCCTCGCTGACTAAATGAGCCGAAGTCGAAATAATCGGATTGTCTAACGCCTGCAACAGTGCCTGACACACCGGATGATCTGGCACCCGAATCCCGGTAGTTTTGCGCTTGGGATTCATCACCAGCTGGGGGACTAACTTGGTTGCCGGTAGCAGGAACGTGTACGGACCAGGTATTAAATGCTTCATCATCCGATAAGCAGAGTCGGTTACCCAAGCGTAGGTTGCCACATCGGATAAAGACGGACACAAAAACGTCAGCGGCTTGTCGTTAGATAGCTGTTTAATCCGCCTCACCCGTTGTACGCCGGATTTAGATTTGAGATCGCAACCGATCGCATATACCGTATCGGTAGGGTACAGCATCACTGCTCCATCCTGAAGGGCTTCCTTAATTTGTTCTATACTGCGAGCTTGGGGTGTATCCGGATGAACCCTATAAATTGTAGCCATTGGAACCTCGACGGGTGACTGTCATAGCAGATATTACCGACAAGCGGTTGTAGTTGTCTGTAAGGGGAAAAACAAAAATTTTGCAATCTATCGTTAGACAGAAAAACTTCTTTGATCTGTGGCAAAATTGGATTGGAAAGGTTGCTGCGATCTCTGCTGTAAGCGCATTAAATCCGGCTGAATAAGCTTACTATTATGAACAAACTCGCTTACCTCGAATGTCCGACTGGCATTGCCGGTGATATGTGTTTGGGAGCGCTGGTAGATGCTGGTGTTCCAATTGATTACATAGTAGAAAAGCTCAGCAGTTTGGGCATCGCCCACGAGTATGAATTACGAGCTGAACAAGTAAAACATAATGGTCAACAAGCCACAAAAGTGCATGTTGAACTATTAGACCATCACCACCATCACCACCACCACGAGGGACACGCCCACGTCCACGGACGCTATTTGCCAGAAATTGAGCAAATGATTACCAGCGCCAAATTGCCAGCGCGGGTGGAAGAGATGAGTTTGGCAGTTTTTCGTAAATTGGCAGATGCCGAGGGTGCAGTACACGGAATTTCCCCAGAAAAAGTTCATTTCCACGAAGTTGGCGCGACGGATGCCATTGTAGATATCGTCGGTACTTGTTTGGGATTGGATTGGTTGGGAATCGAACAACTTTATTGTTCGGCAATGCCAACTGGTGGCGGAACAGTAAAAGCCGCCCACGGTGTAATGCCGGTGCCAGTGCCAGCAGTATTAAAATTGTGGGAAATCAGGGGAGGCGTACCAGTTTACAGCAACGGCATTGATAAAGAATTGTGTACGCCCACCGGAGTTGCGATCGCCACCACCCTAGCCACCAGCTTTGGTCCTCCACCCGCAATGACCATCCACCGCGTCGCCAAAGGCGCAGGAACCATACAATTACCCATTCCCAACATCCTGCGATTGTGGATAGGCTACACAGCACTCGACCAATTACCCTCGTTCCCAGGCTCTGCCTGGGAAACAGCCAACGACCAATTACCAATTACCAATTACCAATTACCAATTACCAATTTAGAAACCATTTCGGTGTTGGAAACGCAAATCGATGACTTGAGTCCGCAAGCGATCGCATACACCTTTGACGCCTTATTCGACGCCGGTGCATTGGATGTTTTTTCCCAACCTATCGTGATGAAAAAGTCAAGAGCAGGAATACTCTTGACAGTTATTTGTTATCCTGAAAAACTAGCGAAGTGCGAAGCAGTTTTATTTCAGGAAACAACCACTTTAGGAATTCGCCGCTCGACTCAGCAACGAACTATTTTGCAACGAGAAATTCAGCAGGTGCAAACGCCTTTAGGCGAAGTGCGCGTCAAAGTTGCTTATCACCAAGGTTCCCTAACCAACGTCCAACCCGAATACGAAGATTGTGCTAAATTGGCCAAGCAACATCAGAAAAGTTGGCGCGAAGTTCATCGCCTAGCTCTACAAAGTTGGTACAACCAAATTGGTAATTGGTAATTGGTAATTGGATTCATTGGCAGTAGGGGCACAATTTAACGAAGCCATCACCTTTGTTTCGACCTAGATCTCTTTCCTTGCTCAACAATTTTCAGGTGAAACCCGGAATCTTCCACAGATTGATGGCTAAAACCTGCCCTACCCCAGCCATAAACGCGGTTTCAGAGTTAATTTCTCGCTGTCAAAACCACGATTTTTCAGAAAAACCGGGTTTATTTGCCCAGGGATGTAATTAGCAATTTGAGTTATTAGACCTCTAGTTAAAGGCATTCTGGATTGTCCAGGATGTAAGAGATTTCTTATGTCAACAACTTCCTCCTCCACATCTGAACCTATCGCTCTGGAAAACCTCTTTTACCCAGATTTTTATGACGAAAACAGTCTAGATTTGGCTGGTTTTAGCGATTGGCAAGCATTACAGCAATCGAGAAATTATAGTGGATTGCAGGCGCATAAGGTACACCTTGGTTTGTATAGCGGCAGCATTAATGCTGCCGCTATACAAACTCAGCCAGAAAGCTTGACTTCACTCGCTGGCAATCCGCTGTACAGTCTAGCCCCGCCGTTAGTCGATAGCAATGGGGTTTTACCCAGATTGAATTTTACCCAATCTTTGGATAAATCCGAGATTTATCAATTGCATAAAACCTCTGCTTTTATCGACCTTAATTCCTCCAACACGAACAATGCTGATTTAGCCGTACTTAACAATGCTCAAGCTGTTTCTCGCTTTGTAGAAGTGCGGCAGAATTTAAGCGCTTCTGGGTTGTCTGAAACACGCCCTTTATCCCAGCATACTTTTAATAGTAACTTTGGCTATGGTTTGGTCGATGCCGCAGGGGCGGTAGCCGCCGCGATTGGAAACAGTCCTTTTGCCGAAGTCTCTGCTCTAGGCGGAACTAATTGGGGATTGGATGCAATTAAAGCGCCAGAAGTTTGGCATCAGGGATACAAGGGACAAGGAATTGTAGTCGCTGTAATTGATACGGGAGTTGACTACACCCATAGCGATTTGGATAACAATATTTGGATTAACCCAAACGAAATTCCTGGAAACAACCTAGATGATGATAACAATGGTTTTGTTGATGATGTTCGGGGTTGGGATTTCGTAACCGATGATAGCGCTCCGATGGATGAACAAGGACACGGTACTCACGTAGCGGGAATAATTGCAGCCGAAAATAATGGCTTTGGCACAACTGGAGTCGCATTTAATGCCAAAATTATGCCCGTGAGAGTGTTAGGCGAATCTGGAGGATCTCAATCAGATATTGCTGCCGGAATTCGTTATGCTGTCGATAACGGTGCTGATGTAATTAACCTCAGTTTGGGAGGCGAATTTACTTCTCCTCAACAAGCTAACGCGATTAAATATGCTGCTGAAAAAGGCGTTGTCGTTGTGATGGCAGCAGGCAACGAATCTAAATCCCAACCTGTATATCCGGCTCGCTATGCTACCAATTATGGGATTGCTGTTGGGGCAGTCAATAGAAACAATCAGATGCCTGGGTTTTGCAACAAAGCCGGATCTACACAGTTAGATTATGTAGTTGCGCCTGGAGTTAATGTTTACTCTACATTGATGGGTAATACTTATGGATTGTCTAGTGGTACGTCGATGGCTTCACCTTATGTGGCGGGTGTCGCTGCTTTGACTTTAAGTGCCAATCCCAATCTGTCACCGGCGCAGGTAGAAACAATCCTGACTTCAACGGCTAATTCGACAATCGTACAGTCTGCTGCTGTCAATTCAACAGCAGCAAAAGGTTTAAAGTCTAATGCGGCAATGGTTGATAGGGTAACTGGAAATAGTATCGATGCCGATCTCGATCCTTCTAGTTTGGCAGATGCTGCTGTTAAGGATTTTAATCTAGATCCAGTGACTGGTGCGATCGCGCCAAACACCCCCTTACAGGAGATAGCACCCAACATCTCTCCACAGCTACTGGCAAACGAGATCTCACCTGCGGGCATACCCTGTCTAGTCGCTAATTTCCAAAATAGTATCAATCTACCCCTAGAAACTGGTGTAGCTTCCATCCCGCTCACAAAAATTCTAAATGTAGGGTGCGATCTTCCCGCAGAGTACGGCACCACCAACAACATAAATCGAACCCAGAAACCCGGTTTCTTTGCCTAAGTAGCATCCCATAGCAAAAAGGAAATTTATAATACAAAAAGCCCCCACCAAAACCTGTAAAATTGGTGGGGGAACCTAAGCTATTGAATCCAAAATGAAGCTAAATTCAATTCAGTCTTCGCTGCTAAATAGCGAGTGGATTAATCCATCCGATCCAATTCGCGGGACTTGTCTTTAGCATAGCTGGAAACATCATCCGCAGCTCGCCGAGCTTTATAAGCTGCATCTTGAGCATTTTCCTTCACGTTAGATGCTGCTTGCTTGGCACTACTTTTCACGTCAGAGGCGGCATCTTGAGTATTTTCTTTGATGTTTTCAACTCCCCGCTGAGTGCCCTTAGTAACTCCTTCGGTGACTTCTTTAACAGAAGAGCCTATATCCTCACCAAGGTTTTCAATTCTTTCGCCAAGGGGCGTACCTGAACGGTAATTGCGAACGTATTGTTCGGGGGTGTCAGCCCGCTTTTCGAGATTTTGTTCAGCTTTTTTTTCCAGATAGCTTGCTTGGTCTTTAACACCTTTTGTGTTGGCTCTGGGATCGACATCGCTAAATTGATTCATCCCACCTTCGCGGGGATTGGTAATGGCATTTTTAGGCACGTATTGTTCGGGATATGCCTTATTATCTGTATCTAGAGCTTTCGCTTGCACTGAGTTACTGGGGCTACAAGCAGTCGCGAAAAATAAGAAACTGCTTGCCAAAAACAC
>DNGJ01000380.1:500-13174 GCA_003486305.1 Cyanobacteria bacterium UBA11371 | reverse complement strand
TCATCGGAATATTTCCTCCTTTTCCTTTTTTTGAGTTTTGTTAGATTTCAACTGCCAACGCATTCGAGGGCAAATTGAGCTTTATTTAAGTAACCGATTGTTGCATTCTCTTTCACAGAATCAGCCAAAACCTCGATTACTTATGCGTTTTGGGTACAACGTTTAAGGGTTCGCCTCCTTTTTGGCTTTGTTCAGATTTGTCTGTTAAAAATTCAGACGCTTCTGAGAAAGCTTCTTGTACTTTTTCCAGCCGATCGCTGACGCGATCGCCTAAATTTTCCTGGCGCTGAATCAGCCCGCCCGGTTGAGGTTTTTCTGCGTCTTTTGCAGTTATAATCGGTAATTGTTTTCCATTCTCGAACGTACCTGCCGGTGCTTCAGCCCCTGGATAAAGTAGCTCTTGTTGCTGAGCAGTGGCAATCAGACGATCGGAATTAAGCTGTAAATCTGCCCGCTGTTTACCAGTTTGGTTGTTAATGCGAGGGTCGGTAGATGAATTAAAATTGGTGTAACCATCTCCACCACCTTTGTAAGGGTTGTTTGCCCCACCCGCTTGCACTGGAGGGTTGTTTGGACGCGCCCCTCTGGCATCACCAGGGTTACAAGCGGTGCTAAAAAATAGCAACGCACCTGCTAAAAACACAGTCAATATTTTACGCAATTGCAGTCTTTTAAAGAACCCAGTCAACTGTTTCATGACTTCCTCCTATATTTTTATCCAACGCTTGTTAAGCATAGAAAAAAAATCAAGATAAATTCCTCTAGCTGAGGTCGCATTATTGTAAAAAAGAGTGAGAATTTGCTTCTAACTTTAGAGAGAGAATGGTAACGCAACTAGCTAAAGGAATAAAAATAAAAACTACAGGTATTTAAACAAAATACCCCTTGCAAAAATACCAGGGGCAGCCAGGATGCCTACCCAACAAAATCAGAACAAATATTGTGGGGTGGGCGCAAAAATACCATGGGCAGGCAGGATGCCTACCCCACATAATCAGCAAAAATATTGTGGTTTGGGCGCAAAAATACCATGGGCAGGCAGGATGCCTACCCGACAAAATCAGCAAAAATATTGTGGGGTGGGCGTCGGTGCCCGCCCTTCAAATAGCGCTCTACAAAATTTTTTTAACTAATTTAAAGAAGGCTCTAGGCAAAACGCCTAAAGCCTTCTTGGTGGATATGCGATCGCTCGCCACTAATTACAGCGCATTCCCAAGCTTGGCGGTTGACTTTTTACAGGACTTATATCATGTCCGCTCGGCTTTGGCATCGCGAGGGGGGCGGGTTTAGCAACACAATGAGCCACAGAGCAAAGATTACTGGTAAAACCCGCCCCTACAAAATTGTTAACTGTGCGAGTTCGATACTACCGGACTGGATATTAGCCAGAGAAACCGGGTTTTTAGGAAAAATCGTGGGAGATATACCAAGAAACCCGGTTTCTGACTTCTGAAGTGCGTAAGTCTTGTTTTTAGAACCGCTGACCGGGAGTACCGACTTCATTGGGTTCGCGGTAACGTGTGGGTTCTTCGCGCTTCTTGGCTAAACCTGCCAAACCGATTAAACCAAGCAATCCCAGCCAACCCCAATCAAAGCCGCGGTCTTCGGTGCGATATTCAGTACCGGCGCGACGCTCGGTACCTACATTCGGATTGGTGGTGGTTTGAGCAGATGCGGGTAAAACGGCGGGGACGCTCAAACTCAAGGCGAGAAGGCTAGCTCCAACAAATTTAGAGAATTTCACAGTCAAGTTTCCTCCTTCTGTTTTAAAATCCCTGAAGATTCTTTGCTACAACTGTTATGGCGTGTGAGGGTAGGCGAGTGAGCAAGTCAACTAAACAACTCCTATCGATCAGCTTATTGATTGGCAGTGAAACTACAATCATCCTGCGGCTAGAAACTTAGAATTTCTTAGACTATCACTAGAGATATAGACATCCCGCCCAGAGAGATTTGCACCTGCACCGGGCGTTCTCTTCCCCTGTGTTTTAGGAGCGGCTCAACGCCAGTAGTAAAACTTTTACATCGCTGTCAAAATGAAGAAAATTATTTCATCTCTAAAGCCTTACCTGCGCTGGGTAATTCTAGGCGGAACGCTGTTTTTTTTGGTCAAAACTTTTAAGGATAACTGGCAGGAAGTCGCTACAATCCGGATTACCAGTGCTGGATGGACTAATCTAGCGATCGCTTGGTTGCTCACTTTACTCGCTCACGTTTGGTCTGGTTGGGTTTGGAGTTGGATTCTCAGGGAATTAAACCAACCTTTGAGCGGGGCTTGGGGTGTCCGAGTTTACCTCGTGACCAATTTTGCTAAGTATTTACCTGGGAATATTTGGCATTTTTACGGACGAGTGAGAGCGGTTAAAACTGCTGGTGCTTCCACAAGTGCCGCTACTTTAAGCGTGTTGTTGGAACCGCTGTTAATGGCGGCGTCGGCGTTATTAATTGCTTTAGTTTGTATGCAGTTAGTCGGAATCGGGTTACCCGAGCAATACAGGTGGTGGCAATTTCTCGGTTTACCCGCTGTGCTGATGGCAGTTCATCCCTTTTGTTTGAAATTCGCGATCGCTATCCTTGGTCGAAAGAAGCTTCAGTCACAAGATTCTACCCCGGCTAATAGTACCGCTTTCAAAATGGAACATTACCCGCTCAAACCTTTACTGGGAGAATTGGGCTTTGTCGGACTGCGAAGTGCTGGTTTTTTGTTTACTTGGATCGCCCTCTCCCCTGTCGATTTCAACCAGATGATTTTGATTTTAGGTAATTTTAGTTTGGCTTGGATGTTGGGTTTGATTACCCCGGGCGCGCCGGGAGGTATTGGCGTGTTTGAAGTGAGTGCGATCGCTCTCCTCGATCGCTACTTTTCTGATGGTCTAATCCTCAGCGTCGTCGCCTTCAACCGCTTGGTCAGTATTTTAGCTGAAGCTGCCGGTGCTGCACTGGCTTTGCTGTACGAACGTTGCTTTCACCAAACAATTGATTAAAAAGTAACGCCAGTTGCAAGCTTGCAAGCTTGCAAGCTCTAGCATTTTTCCTGATTGAGCCATTAGCCATTAGCCGCCAGCAGAGAGATAACTAGCAAATTGATCCATTAATTTTCTATGACCAATATTGATAATTTTCTAGCTTTTTATCTTCCTTAAACTGGGAAAAAATTCGGTATCCATCCAAAGCCAAGCAGGAATTATTCCCCCCAGCATTAGCATTTGGCATTTGGACTAAATTGTATTCAACATTTTCAGTATAAATTGCCAATGTTACATTTAAAATTTCTAAAAAATTAATCAACCATTGGCATTCCTCTTCTGGATATTTTTCGTAGTATTGGATTGCCCCTGCCAGACAAGCTTCTAAATGCGCCCGTACGTTCTTACAAATTAGTACTATTTTTACTAAAACCACGACTAAATTTAATGCGTCTCCTTGGGTCAGCAATAGAATGAATAGTTCAGAAGGATCTTTTTTATTATTTGTTATTAAATATTCTATGACTCGCTTACAAGTTCTGAATATTAACGAATCATCCAAATTCTCTTCATCGTAATTTTCATAAATCATTTCTAATTTATTTGCCAGTCTGTTACTTAAAGCATTAGCAAATTTTTCATTCCCCACATCAAATATCAAATATTTTATCAGATTTTTCTTAAAATCCTTATAGGTTATATTGTGGTTTTGTTTAACAAAAATATGTGCCAGGTTTGTATAGCTGAATACGCCACGCCTGAGTACAATCGCTTTCACCAAAGGCAACACTTCATCCCCTAGTCCTGTTGGGTTTTTAATCCGGCTGTTAGCAACAGCAGACTGAGAACGAGCGGTGTACATAGCTAGTTCAAATTTAAACTGTTCTTTCAATTGCTGGGAGACTATTTTTGCCGCTTCCCGCTGTTCTTCAGGATTGCTCTTATCCACATATTGAGGGACTAATAGGTAGGAAGTAAAGCGATTTGTCCAATGTTCTTTGATGTTGTATTTGGCAATGAATAAATTAAGCTCTTGATAATCTTTGCTGTTAATAAAATTGTCGAGCCATTTGCTTATACGCTCTAAAATTGGCGATTCAGTTTTTTCGCCTATTTTATATTCACTGAAAATTTTAATTAGTTGATGAATCGCGTGATATTGCCGGGTGGCATACCAGTTATTTATTAGAATATAACAAGAGCGCTTGAGCGTATTTTTAAATTCTTCTTCATCATTTCTCAATACAATTTTATAGATAGCCTTAAGTGCTTTTGAGTAAAGGCTTCCTACATAAATAAATAAATTACTAAATTCTTGTAAAACCTCCTCTGGACGGTTCATTTTAACAATATCTATTAAATATTCGTAAATCACATTTTGGTCGGTTTGAATATTTGGCTGAGGGTTTTTCAGATGAATCAATTTTTCTATCTGCTCAGCATTTGGTCGCTCGTTCTCTAGACTTTCAATTATTAATGATTGCGTCATTTTTCTGTAATTATGCTTTCAAAAACTTGAGCGCTGTTTGCTATTTTTAATAGCCAATTATTTTAGCTACACATACCCGTGAAACTACTCACCCAAACGGGTTATAGCTACAGGATGCTTTGGCGACAAAACGCCGTGCCAGCTCAATACCTAACTATGTACGTACACACAACGATCAAGAAATGGGCGGCCCTATTTCCCCAGTCGCAGGTTATTAATGCCACACTAGCCTCCAACAGCTTCTTTCAGATAAATTAGCAGCTAAAAATCTATTTGTAAAGATCTTATTAAATTAACTAAGTAATTTACGGTTTTTACTGAAATATACTTAATAAAAGTTACTGACAGACCGAATAAAAAACGGTCGGTTGAGAAAGCCACCCCTAGGAGAGTCGAGCAGGGGTAACGCGGTTGCTTGTCAAGCCTTCGCCGATGTCATTCTTGGGGCGCGCGCGCTTAAGCTCAATCCGCGTCAAAACCCATTGCCACAGCCCGATGGGGCACAAATCCGATTCGCCCACCTGCTCAAGCTCTTGATCCCCCGATGCTTCGTTCCCTGATGCTACTCCCAGGCTACACATAAATCGACGCTCGGGTAGCTAGCGCTTGATTGGTTTATTATACATAAGTTAACCTTAAGCTATTGACCAAAGCCTACTGTATTGAGCTGGTTCCCATCGGAATCTAAACTATGCCGAATTACGAACAGCTACGCCAGCAGCTCTTACAACTAGACGGACGGGGGTATAAAGCTTACCAAGTTATTCAGGGAAATTACAGATGTGGGGAAGATTTTGTGCTATGGTGCGATCGCATCCAAGGCGATCCCTTCGCATCACCGAGCAATTGTCGCGTCCAGGTGTCTGGGAATGTGGCAGGGTTTCCCCACGAGCTTTATCGCACCAAAAGCCGAGAAATTGCCCTCAGAGACTATTTAACGCGGCAATTTGACACTTTGGCGCGGCGGCTCGCTCAAAGGCGGGGGACTGGGAATAGCGGGCTAATTGCGATCGCCAAAATCGGGCAAGAAGTATTAGAACGAACATCTGTTCTGATTAACGATGAAATCCTGGAAGTGCGATTTGTGGTTGGTTTACCCGCAGGTGGAAGGCGTATTTTAGGACAGCAAGCGGTGGAAATGTTATTAGAAGATATTCCCCACTTGGTTGATAGAACATTGAAATATCGTCACCTGGATGCTGAAGCAATTCAACGCCATGTAGAAACAATTGAAGATGCAGACTGGATGCGGGAAAAATTAGTAGAAAAAAATTTAGTCGCCTTTATTCCCGATGGGGCAATTTTACCGCGACGCAGCGGGGTGGATGATAAACCTTTACAAGATCGGGTAGTTCGATTTCAATCTCCAGAGTCGTTAAAAGTTGAGTTTAATTGTCCAAATCGAGGATTAATTTCTGGCATGGGCGTGCCAGCAGGGGTAACCTTAATTGTCGGCGGTGGATATCACGGGAAATCTACCTTATTAAAAGCAATTGAATTGGGAGTTTATAACCACATACCCGATGATGGACGCGAGTTTGTCGTCACCGATTCGGCGGCGGTGAAAGTTCGCGCCGAAGATGGCAGAAGCATCGCGGGTGTTGATATTTCTCCCTTTATCAATCATCTGCCGCAAAATCGATCTACAACGGATTTTTCCACAACTAATGCTAGCGGCAGTACTTCCCAAGCCGCAAATATTATCGAAGCATTGGAAGCGGGTGCGAAGGTGCTGCTGGTGGATGAAGATACCGCCGCGACGAATTTTATGATTCGGGATAAAAGAATGCAAGCACTGATTGCTAAAGAACAAGAACCAATTACGCCGTTTATCGATAAAGTGCGACAGTTATATGCAGATTACGGCGTCTCGACAATTTTGGTGATGGGGGGTAGCGGCGATTATTTTGCCGTCGCGGATACTGTCATCGCCATGCACAATTTTCAACCAGAAGATGTGACGGAAAAAGCAAAAGCGATCGCCCGACGATATACAGACACCCGCACTCCCGAAGGTGGGGAAAATTTTGGCAAAATTACGCCGCGAATTCCCCTACCAGAAAGTATCGATCCGAGTCGGGGACAAAGGCAAGTACGCACCAAAGTCCGCGATCTGGACGAGATGGTATTCGGGACGGAAGATATCGATCTATCGAGTATAGAGCAAATTGTCGATAGGGCGCAATTGAAAGCGATCGCACAAGCAATGGTATATGCAAGGCGCCGATATATTGACAAACATCGTATAATGGCAGAAATTCTCGATTTGGTCGTGGCGGATATCGAGTCTGGGGGGTTGGATATTTTGACTCAGTTTCCCCAATGCGACTTGGCGATGTTCCGTCGCTTTGAGTTGGCAGCCGCGATCGCTCGCTTGCGAAGTCTTAAGATCGTACAACCTCGATCCACCTGATGGAGAAGAAATTACTGATACACCCTCTTGCTCAAATCATCATTCCCAAGATATATAACATCAACCTATCTTAGGCAAGATCTTAATTAAAGATTTTTGCTTGATTTTAACCAAAAGGTATAATTTTTAATAAAAATACAAATTTATGTAATTAATGCTTATTTAATATTTATTTAGTTGAAATTTTATTTAGTTTATGCAAAAATCAAATACAAGTTATGTCCCTGTTGAGATTCGGTTAGTAAGAATATGTCTTGGAGTAAGCAGAAAGTCAGGTACGTCAAAGACTGTACCCTATACCGCTGTACTTGTTGCAAAAGCGTGCAATCTAGCAAGGAAGCCGATTGCCTTTTCTGTTTGGCAGAAAGGGATAAGCTAGTATTGTTAAGGTCTTAGCTTACTGATGCAAAGAAACCCGGTTTCTCTTAAAAATCATGGTTTTGGTAACGAGTAGGGAAACGTCAATTATAAAATATTGACTTTTACAGAATATTTCAGATGCCCTGCCCCTAAGCAGAAACCGGATTTCTATACGCGAGTTTTCCCTTCCAGCAAGTTATTAATAAACTGTTGCATCTGTTCGTAGTGAGATCCGCGCCAATAAATTTGCTGACATTCACCACAGCGTTGAAATTCATCAACCTGCAATCTTACACTTTCGGGCAATTGGTCGATAATTGATGATTTTGCCACTGTTTCTAATAAACCATTGCAACGCAAACAGCGACAAAACGGCGTCAAGGAATTAAACAGATCGAAGCGTTGCAATACTTCGGCTATTTGTCGTTCCGGATTGGTCGATCTGACATAATATCCATAACTGACGATACTCCGCATCAACAAACCTTTATCGCGAGTTAACAGAATGCGTTGCTCGTTAGCGGAAATTTGGGCTAATTCTTCGTCGTCGTAGTCGTTGCGGTAAAGCGTATCGAAACCTAACAAACGTAAAGAATTTGCCAGTTTTCCCAAATGAATATCTAAAACGAAACGCGCCACACTCAGGGGTTGAGGTTGTACGGTAATAGTTGGGGGAATTTCAGGTAATGTAGAAATTGGATAAACGTTGATTTTATCCCCATCTTGGACAATATAAGCAAAGTCTACCGACTTGCCGTTAACCTCGATAAAAGCAACTTCCGGATGGGGAATGCCCAAGGATTCGATGGTATCCTTAATTGAACCCCGTTCCTCAAAAAAATGGGCAAAGCTTACCTCTCTTTTGTTGGGGGGTAAAAAGAAATTCAGTTCAGCGAAGAAGCGAAATTCAGCTTTTGCCATACTTCCAAGTTATTTTAATTTCCATCGCGCCTTGTAGCCTTGTAGGTTGGGTTGAGGTACGAAACCCAACGCCAAAGTT
Organism: Cyanobacteria bacterium UBA11371; assembly: GCA_003486305.1. GTDB lineage: Bacteria > Cyanobacteriota > Cyanobacteriia > Cyanobacteriales > Aerosakkonemataceae > Microseira. The sequence continues at coordinate 4,946 of DNGJ01000380.1, read as the reverse complement.
GAGTTTTGTAGAAACCTAACACCTTGCGTTGGGTTTCGCTGCACTCAACCCAACCTACAAATAAATTCTCATATAACATTCTTAGAGGCGCACCATGGCGCTAAAGGTTCTATCCTTGCTTGCAATAGCAACTCGTTAATTTGCGCTTCGCTGCATCCGTAATTAGATGACAATAACTGGGTAGCTTCATTTTTAGCATCTTCTGGGGTGACGCCAAAGGCGATAATTTCTTCCTCGCCGTTTCCCGTGATACTATCAATCGGGACAACGCAGCTATACTGGGGTTCTCGTGGTCTAACTTGCTGTACCATTGCAGTAACCTAAATATTTGTTAGCCTGCGTAGGCAGGCTTTGTTTGTGTAGTCCTACCCTTCCAGGGTAGGTGCTTTAATGGCAAATTTCAATCCAAAATCCCAAATTCCCCTATGACATCAAACCTCGCTATCAATCAATCTCCCGTAGGTCGATTCCTTTGGTTATCGCGATTGATGGCAATGATAGCCTTAATTAATTTAATTTTAGTCTTTTTTGACCTCAGTTACATTCCCTGGCGGGATGTTTACCTGCAATATACTCCTCAACTGACTCAAGTTTACGACCAAGTGAAGGGAATTGAACCCCATCGAGATATCCAGAGATATCTTAATCAAGTCAATGCATTGTCAGCGCAGTTAAAGGAAAGTGGGTTAGAGGCGCCGGAAGTAGAAACCTCCCTGGGTGAATTGCGATTGTTGAGTAAGCGCCTGATTGAAGAGAATCCATTTGCCCTGGCGAATAAAAGCGGGCAGTTAGAAAAGATTAAGAATATTATCCGCGATCGCACGCAGAAAAACTCCATCCACGCTGCTTTTGATACCTTCTGGAGTCAACCTGATCTCTCCCAAGCAGGTTGGCAAAAAGAACTCGATTTCTTTAATACCGAAGTTAAACCGCTGATGGAAACCAACTACTATCGCGGTTTGGGAATCAATGGCAAGTTTATCGATAATTTTTGGCAACTTGATTTACCATTTGTTATCCTATTCGCCCTAGATTTCCTAGTCCGCGCGATCGCTATTAATCGCCAAAATCCCGCATTAAACTTCCTCGAAGCAATGCTCAGGCGGTGGTACGATATTTTCTTACTGTTTCCCTTTGGGCGATGGTTAAGAGTTTTGCCGGTAACGCTGCGGTTAAACCAAACAGATTTAATCAATTTAGAACCTATTAGAAAGCAAATTAACCGTGATTTCGTGGCTAACTTTGCCGCCGAAATAACTGAAATTGTGGGAGTGGAAATCGTCAACCAAATGCAAGAAGCAATTGGGCGGGGTGATGCGATGCGGTGGCTATTTCAGTCTTCATCTTCCCGCGCTTATATTACGGTAAACAATACCGACGAACTGCAAGCGATCGCCTCCCGTCTCATCTACCTTAGCGTCTACGATGTTCTGCCTAAAATCCAGCCAGAACTCCAAGCTTTAGTTTATCAGATTATTTCAATAATTCTCAAGCAATCTCCCGTTTACCAACAAGTTCAAAACCTCCCTGGTTTAAAGCAACTCCCCCACCAGTTGAGCGAAAATTTAGCCAAAGCGCTTTCTCAAACCAGCCAAAATACCTTAGAAACCGCCCTGCAAGATCCAGAAGTCACCGCACTCACTGCCCGGTTAGTGAAAAATTTTCAAACTGCGTTGGAATTGGAGTTACAAAAACCAGAAAATACCCAAGAAATTCAATCCTTACTCGTAGACATGTTAGAAGAAATTAAAATCAACTACGTCAAGCGAATTGAAGAAAAAGGCGTTGAAGAAATCTTAGAAGAATCTTCTCAACTGCGTCAGATCGCCAGAAGGTAAACATACAGAATTGTATAGTTGTAGGTTGGGTTGAGGAACGAAACCCAACCTCCAATTCTGTTTTTAGTTGAGAAAAGAAACGCAACCGATTATAAATCCTCTTGCTGATTGGGTTTCACTATCGTTCAACCCAACCTCCAATTCTGTTTTTGCTGCCGTACTCCGCTCTCTACGCACCCTACAGATCGTTACACTTTGAAAAGCGCACACAGAGGATGCTTTAATATACCTTGAACTCACCCATCCTTGAAGGGGTCAATCTAAAATCTGTACTTCCCCAACCAGACAATCTAAAATATACAATCCAAAATCTAAAATAGATCGACCGGATTGGGTACGCCTGTCCTTGTATCCAATTAATGTAGGTTTAAAATCGTCTATTTTACCGTCCGACTTTCTCGCTTGGGTGTGAAGCATGTTAAAATCGTCGCCGCTTACCGCTGGGTCAACTTTAGAAAAGCGCTATCGCATCGTGCGCGAATTGGGGTATGGTGGCTTTGGGCGCACCTACTTAGCTGAAGACCTCAATCGTTACAATGAGTATTGCGTTTTAAAGGAATTTGCCCCTCAAGTACAAGATCCCCGCGAGGTGCGAAAAGCTGAAGAATTGTTCAAGCGGGAAGCGGGAGTGCTGTATAAATTGCAACACTCTCAAATTCCGCGCTTCCGCGAGTTAATGCGGATGAATGTGGGGAATAGAGAAGCTTTATTTTTAGTTCAAGAATACGTCGAAGGTCAAACTTATACCGATTTGTTACAGTCTCACCCCCGGCAGCGCTTTAGCGAGGTGGAAGTTGTCCAATTATTGCGGCAAATTTTACCAGTTTTGGAGTACATTCACTCCTTGGGCGTGGTGCATCGCGATGTATCGCCGGAAAACCTGATTCAGCGCAGTGGGGACAAGTTGCCGGTATTAATTGATTTTGGCGCAGTTAAGCAAGCAGCAACGACGATTATTTCCCAGTCTACCGGACGCCCGATGATGACGCTGTTGGGTAAGGAAGGTTTTGCTCCCCAGGAACAAATTCAACACGGGCAAGCTTTTCCAAGTAGCGATTTATACTCGCTGGCGGTGACGGTACTGGTATTGCTGACGGGTAAAGATCCGAAAGCGCTTTACGATAGTTCTAAGGCAGCTTGGCACTGGCGCAAACATGTGAGTGTGAGTGCGGGTTTGGGCAACTTGCTAGATAAAATGCTGGCGTATCGACCGCGCGATCGCTACCAATCCGCCGCCGATGTCCTGCAAGCTTTAAATTCCGCTAACCTTAACCTATCTGCACCCGCCTCCGCACCTGCACCCACCCCCGCCGTTAGTCCCAAACTGTGGTCAGTTGCTACCCACGCCGTCTCCCAGATGCAAACGGTAAATTTTGTCGGACGCCTACAGCGTAACCTCAGCCGGGTTGTTTCTGGTCCAACTACGACCAAAATGCGATCGCCAAACTCTCCCCAGTCTCTCATCAACAACGATCTTTTGGCTAACTTGCAGGCAGCTTTTCAAAGCATGTTATTAGTTTTGCTGCTGGGGATGGGCGCTTGGGGTTTAGTCAAAGTCTGGACTTTCGTCACCACCGGCGTTTCCGGTATTTCCCGCTGGCAACCCCCTACTATATCCTTGCCCGTTTCCTTACCGCCGATTTCTCTACCCTCCCTGCCATCCCCATCTCTAGGTCAAGAAGAAATAGCACAATTAAATGAAATTGTCAAGCGCCGCCAAGCCTTGGGAATTCCAGAAGTAGAATTTAACAGTAAAGTGGACGCCTTATTCTATCGGAAATACCCCCAATTAAAACGACGCAGCCTCACAAGTAAGCCAGAAGATGCCAACTATCGCCAACGTTGGCGCGAAACAGCCAAAGCTTTACTAGATCGGCTAGAAAACGGCGAGAGGATTTAATTTCAGATTGAAGAAAAGCAGATTTTAGATTGGGAAATGAAACTCTTAATTGGCTGTACGAGTTGGGAAAGTAAAAATGTTCTTCCAAGAACATTTTTATAGGGATGCTAAAACAATCTATTGGGTCATCATTACTGTTGAAATCGGTGATGCGATCGCGTTCAAAAGGGGGTACTAGAGTTCAAAGTCCCCCTTTTTAAGGGGGATGCGAGGGGGATCGCCAACTATTTTTGCTCGTCGGGAAAAACCCATTTCGGCGGCTGGGAGAGTTTCTTTCTCAATGCTTCCTGAGCAATTTCCAGCATTTGATCCAACGAAGTCTCGCTGATGAACTTCGATGCTTCGGCTGCATGTTCCTTATTAGGGCATTTTTCGCCCAACACGCAACCGTTAACGCAGTCTACGGCGCAGTTTACAGTCACAGTACACCTCTTCGAGTCATTCTCCACAACGGCAGGACGGACTTTTCAGCAAAGCTAAAACAGCCATCTCCTATTAGATTTTACCTTCACAAACCTTAATAATATTACCGCTACGGCCTGCCGCGTCTTCCTTTGTTGATTTTGAGTAGCTATTTCAGCAGAGTTTTAGGCGCAGGCATTGCTCAATTGGGCGAAGTCCATATCTGCTAATTCTTCCAACATCCGCCTTGTAGCTTTAATTTTATACCAGCGATCGCGCAACCCATCCCAAATCTGATTCGCCATC
>DNGJ01000380.1:0-157 GCA_003486305.1 Cyanobacteria bacterium UBA11371 | reverse complement strand
AAAAACGAACTGCAAACTTTCCCTTCTGTATTCCAATACGATACGCATACCTGATGTTTCAAGCACTTTACCCGTTTTATTTCCAAAACGGGGATACCAAATTGTTTCAGTGCTATTTCAGCCTCGCTTTTGGAAATATTCCATTGAATCGGGCTGA
>DNGJ01000382.1:3055-14703 GCA_003486305.1 Cyanobacteria bacterium UBA11371 | reverse complement strand
GCCAGCGAGTGAGGTAAAGCCTTTAGGCTTGGTTTGTGTAGCGGCACCCTTAAGGGTGCCGCTACACAAACCAAGGTGTACCTCATTCGAGTGCAAACCGCTATAAATTGCTCTTTGTTGCAGTTGTTTGCCAATTTCTACTGCTTCCTGTACCAGTTGTGCTGGTGTTAAAGGAGCTATTGCATCTAAATCTAAACCTGGATTGTTCGGGGTAACATTAGTCATACTGCGAGCAATTCGGGAATAAAAAGAACCCTGAATAATCGAAATTTGTTGGGCTAAATCTGCATCGCTCAAATGCCGCAGACAAGAAATCATGCGATCGCAGCTAGGTTGTTTGAAATATCCCTCGATTACTACGGGGTTTATTGTCAGAGCGTTACTGCTAGAATCAGCAACAAAGTAAGGAATATCCATTTGTTCTAAAGCATGTAATTCCAATGCTAGCAGCAACCACACGGAAGGTTTTTCATCAGCTACCAACAGCGCCCGACTTAGTACATCTAATTGAATGCTGCGGTCTACACCATGTTGTAGGTATTTGGGATTGAGGGTTTTATTTAAAACATCACCGTAGACTTGGCTATTGCGAAACAAAAACCGGACTTTTTGATGAGTAAAAGCTGCTAAAGGACTATCATTTGCTAAAAGCACTTCTTGCCGTTCTGACAGAAAATCATACATCTGCCGGAAACCATCTACGATTTCATTAACGTAATCGTTGGGTGATAAAGTGACGCCATTGAGAGAAAGTGTATTAGCTTCCGCTGGCAATATTTCAGATTCATACTTTACTGACATGCTGTCAGTATTGATGTTTTGCCACTTTTGCTTGCGAATATAAATTTCCTCGCCAACTCCGCCCAAACCACTAATATCTTCAGCGTTTCCTCCCGCTCCAAATTCCCATCTCGGAAGCAATCCAGTTCGCAGTACGGAATCGAAAAATTGTTGAGTTGCTTCGTATTGCGCTCCCCCCACTTCCGAGATTTTGGGGTCAATTTCACAAGCTACAGGCTGTAGAATTGTTTCCAAGTCTATTAACACCGAATGTTCGCCACTAGCAATCAAATTTTCCTGATGACAGTCTGTTGCTTGCAACATGTAAAGTAAGCACAAAAGCATCCCGGCACGCTGGTAGTAGCGCTGTGCTGCTGCTGCGTCTGCACAGGGTAAATGTTCTACATATTCCATCCAACCATAAGTTTTACAGTCGATAACTTTGACTATCTTAAATGGCAGTAAAACTTCCTGTTGATTGCACCAAGCTAGTAATTGAAAATAAGCAGATTCTAAACCTAAAGTTCTGGGTTTGTATACGAGTTTTAATCCAGAGGCAAAGGTGAGAGCAATTACCGAGCGTCCTTGATTGTGAAGATCGGAGAGATTCAATTTAATATCAACGATTTGATCTGGATCTTGTTGAAATGTTTCTTTAATGATTGGCAAATCTGATGCTAATCGCTGGAGAAATTCGGCTTTTTCTTCTACCCACATGTTTGTGGCGATCGCTACCAACCGAGCTAAGACGCTATACTTCTGGAAAAATGACAGTAATTCCCCCATTCTTAAGCTATTGACAAAGTTTTGATAATGTGTGGTGGAAACAATTCCTTGTCCCCATAACAGAGTAAAAGCAGATTGTTTGAGTGCTTTAAACAGCGAAAATTCAAGCTCTAAAGACTGGGCGCAAAGAGATGCTAACCGCACTAAAAGTTGACGCTCTAGAGTTGGAGATAACAGTTGCCAGTTACTACCAGCCTGTGCAATAAGTTTCTGCCGCGCTACGCAAATAAAGGGCAGATAAACTTCTTCAAAGGGAATTGGCTTTTCCGCATCCAGACAGTGAGACGCACCTGCATAAGCTGTTTCCCAGTCAATTTCCAAAGCTTCCCGCAAAGTTTGTGTCCAAACTGGCAAATGTTTGGCATCGGCGAGACGAACCGATCCAAAAAGAGTATCCACCGAGTTAGAATCTAAACCATCCCACGCGAGGCGTTTGGCAAATTTTTCTGCGTTGCCTTGTGCTACAAGCTGACACCAAGTTTCCCAGCGGGAGTTAATCAACTGTTCGTTAATTGTTGTTTGATCTGGTATAAAGGAATTGCTCAATTGTTCCGTCAGCGTACTAGCTTGCTCGACTATTTGGATTAAATCTTCCTGTGTAACTTTCATGGCCTTTAATCAGATAATATCTAGACTTTTAGCTTAAAGCAGACTAGACGCAACTCGCAATGCCAAAATTTTCGGTATCCCTCGCATTTTTTTAGGTTTGATTGACTCTGATTTATTTAGATGCAGTCCTAAAGAAATTTGATTGACGGTCTATTTTATCCTCGATAGTCTGGTAAGTGTAAATCACAAATAGATTTACAGCAGATAGTAAGGAGAAAATCAAATGCACGAACAAATGAAACAAGTTATTTCTCAAGCGATGAACACCCGGTTCGAGTTCGATCAGAAGCTGATTCAAAAAGCTTGGGAAGATGAGAACTTCAAGCAAGAATTGCTGAAGAATCCCAAAGCAGTTTATGCGAAAGAGTCAGGCGAAAAACTGCCAACTGACTTGGAAATCGAAGTCATCCAGGAAACTCCAAACAAGGTCTACTTAGTACTTCCAACTAACCCGGATTCAACTGCTACTGATGGAGAATTATCTGACGAAGCACTGGAGGCGGTAGCAGGCGGTGTTCGTATCGATGTCTTCGGTATCAATGTTTTGAATTGGTGTTCGCCTCGCGTTCGTTTTATTCCCGCGAGTGTAATTCGCAACGCTAACAACTTAGCGTAAGTTTACGCCCAACTCCCTTTAAAAAGCGGGCAAGGGGGGATCTATTCTAACCCAGTGAGCTTTGATCAAAAATTATGTTCGCTGGGTTTTATTTCATCTTTATTCCCGATCAATACCATGAAAGATTTGAAACTCTTCCAAAGAATTGTTACGTCAGGAGCGATCGCAACAACTGCTGCATTCGGCAGTTTCGTTGCCGTGGTGCAAGCTGCTACCTTCACTCTACCGATTGAATCGGCAGCTAAAGCTACAGGAGTTGATGTTTTGCGCGATCGCTACAATCTAGATGGCTCTGGAATCACCATCGGTTTCCTATCCGATACCTTCAACAGCGCAGAAACATTCGATACCTTTGGCAATTTGGATACCTATGAAACTAACGTCGCCAAGGGCTATCTACCATCTGACGTTAAAGTGCTAAAAGACTACACTGGGCCTGGTGGTACAGATGAAGGTCGCGCCCTAGCGCAACTCATTCATGCTGTGGCTCCGGGGGCTAACTTGATGTTTCATACAGGTGTGGGCAGCGTGAATGAATTGGCTCAAGGAATTGAGGCTCTAGCGGCTGCTGGGGCCGATATTATCGTGGATGATATCGGTTATATTCCTGCGAATATTCCTGGTATACCTTTAGATTTGGAGCCTTCAAACGAACCACTCAACCAAGCAATTAATTTAGATTTGTTCGATTTGGAGCCGCCAAACGGGCCGATCAATCAGGCAATTAATGGAGTATTTAATCGGGGCATTGCTTACTTTACTGATGCTGGTAATGATTTTCCCGAAGATGTCCCAATATATGGACACGCAAATAACCCAAATGCGCTAACTGTTGGTGCAGTTTACTATGGAAATTCGCCATCATATTTCAACCGAGCGTTTGGTGTTGTTGTAGAGCAGGGGCAAATAGAACCCTTTTCTTCTCAAGGCAATCCTGGTTTATTTAAGCCTGATGTTGTAGCTCCAGATGGGCTACCAATTTCGTTCAATTTGACTGGAAATTCTCGTAGCGATATTAACCCTGGTTTCTTCAGTTTTTTTGGTACTTCTGCATCGGCTCCATATACGGCTGCGGTAGCTGCATTGTTACTGCAAGCTAAGCCAACTGCAACGCCTACTGAGATTTATAGCGTTCTGAGAAATACGGCTCTTAGTCCTGTCTCTGGCTTTGATTCCAGGCTTGGCTTTGGTTTGATTCGGGGAGATAAAGCTATTACGGCACTGGGCGTGAAATCGGTTCCCGAACCTTCCGCGATCCCAGCTTTGCTTTGTTTTGGGGTTGCGATCGCTCTATTCCTGAAGCGCTCTCACCACAAATCCGAGGCCATAAAACCACTGCCTAACGCCTGAAGGCGCGGCTATACAAACAAAGGCTGCCTACGCAGCCTTTAGATCTCGATCGGATGAGATAGAGAGGCGAAACATTATGAACATAGGCAATCTGCTTTCTCCTGAAGCCTTTTTGCTTTCTGATTTCAGTAATTTACTGATTCATTTTGGTGTTTTCCCCTAGCGAAACGGCAATCTGCTTTCTCAGTTTACCTGTTTGCTTTCTCAATTCAGTAATTCGCGCAATCATTCTCGTTCGCCAAGTCTCATTCCGCTAGTATCGGACTCATATGGTTAATGGTTTTGTAGGGGCGGGTTTTACCAGTCCCGTTTAAGCCCAAGCGAATTGTATTGATAAACCCGCCATGAGCGCAATGCCGATGCCAGCGGACATGATATTAAGGGCAAAGCAAGATGGCAACATTTTATTGTCCTCTTGCTTCATCCTTAATGGATAAAATACCCTACCCACTATTACTCGATTGTCGTTCTACTTGTGTCTTGCGCCAAGCTTTAGGAGCCATCCCAAAACTGATACGAAACTGTCGAAAGAAACATCCCGTATAGGAATAACCTACTGCTGTTGCAATTTCTTCGACAGAGCGATTAGTTTCCAAAAGCAAAGAGCAAGCGGCTGTCATTCGTCGTTCAACAATCCACTGGTGAACTGTTTTACCACTTTGGCGTCGCATTAAATCGGTTAAGTAAGCTGGTGCGTAACCAACGGCTTGGGCGACTTCAGTTAAAGTAATGGGTTGCTGATAATTGGCTTCGATGAATTTGAAAACCTCACGCATTGGCGAGCCAGTAGGATGAATTGACTGGTTAACTTCCGCTTGTGCAGTGGTGTTATGGGTAGATTTTTCTGGGGTTTTTTGGTGTTCCAAGGCATACCACTGCTTCAGGGTTGATTGTTTTTCGATTCTGGTGGCGATCGCTCTCAATAATTCCTCTATCGTACAGGGTTTGGTCAGATAATCATCTGCTCCCAATTCCATGCCAAAACGAATGTCAGTCCAAGTTTTTCGCGCGGTGACAAAAATAAAGGGAATTATCGCAGTAATCGGGTTTTGCCGTAGTGTAGATAAGACGCTATAACCATCGAGTTTTGGCGTGATAGTTTCGCTGATGATTAAATCGGGTAATTCTTCTTGTACCCGTTCAATAGCTATGCGATCGTTTTCCGCACCTATGGTGTCGAAACCCGAAACTTTAAGCGATTCTACAAAAAAGTTTCGGGTTTCGGCTAATTCTTCGATCACCATAATTTTTTTCACCGTTTTTTCCTCCAAGTACCCAATAGCGTTGCTACAAACCACAATCCAACTCGCTGTATTGCCTAAAATTTTCATGTCAAATTGGAGCGATCGCACCACAAATGCTGCTACCTTACATGCTCCTGTATCAACTTATCGGACTCAAAACCCCAAGAATTCTGCAACCGCTTACAAAAGTTAACAAAGTGCAATTCCCTGACAACGGCTACTTATAGCGGGAAAGCAGGCGCATGAGGTATATCTTCGTTTGTGTAGCGGCAGCATTAATGCTGCCGCTACACAAACGAAGCCTTAAGGCTTTCCCTCACAAGAAAAGCAATCTGCTGTATAGCGGGAAAGCAGGCGCATGAGGTATACCTTCGTATCTCAGTGTGTCCGCACACTGAGATACGAAGCCTTAAGGCTTTTTTTTACTCGCTGGCAATTTGCTGCGATCGCTTGCAAGCAAAGTTTTGTAACGAAAGATCGGGTTTGGCAGAAAAATCGCTCTCTAACTCCGAGATAGAGATAGAAGCTCATAAATTCAGGGTTGTAAATGGATGTTCCACTAGATGAGCAGCTTAAACAACTAGCGCGAGCAGCTCAACAGCACCCACCGCTGACGCTCTTAAGACAGCTAGCTCTGCGGCAATTGGTGAATGGAATTTTAACTTCTGGCAGGCTTTGTCGCCCACAGCCTGGTCATTTTTCAGGTGTTTATGACGATATTTACGATGAAGCAGTTCAAGAATTATTGCTTTATATTTGTCAAAATATTGACAAGTATAACCCGGAGCGAGGTGAAGTAATGGCATGGGTGAATGTTCTGCTAGAGCGACGGTTTTTTAAAGAAGCCATTCCCAAAATTATTGACAAACAAGAGATTCAAAAAATGAGTTTATCTGACTTAGATCAAATTGCTCCACCTGAAACGAATCCATCCTTGACAGAAATTATTAAACAGTGTATAGAGTTAGACTCGGAGAATCTTTTCAAAAACGAACACATAGAAAATCATCCTAGAGCGAACTTTCAGGCTTTAGCAAAACGAAGACTATTAGGAAAATCATGGAAAGAAATTTCAGCCGAATTTGAAATTAAACTTTCAACTGTCAGTAGATTCTATGACCGTTGTTTAATTAAATATTCGGCAAAAATCAAAGAATATTGTACAGATATCTAATTACCAGAGCCAGATCGCAATGAAAAACCTCTCAGACATTTTAACCTTTACTCTTCCGCTTGGCTTGAATGCTCACGCTCTAGCCAAACAGTATTGGAACCAGCAAACCGATGAAGAGAAAGCCAAACAGGTTTATTTGAATACTTTGGCAATATATGCAGTAAATTTTTACCTGAACTGCATGGGAATTAAAACGAATTGGGACGCGAGTTGTAATTCAATTAGGCAAATACTGGCTGATGTTGCTGTTTTGGAAATTCCCAATGTAGGCTTACTCGATTGTCGTCCAGTGTTACCAAAAATGCAAGCGATCGCTATACCGCCAGAAGCTTGGTCAGATCGGATTGGTTACGTCGCGGTACAGCTTGACGAATCGCTGCGAATGGCGACATTGCTGGGATTTAGCGAAACTGCTCTTACGGGTGAATTATCTGTTAATCAGTTGCGATCGCTCGAAGATTTACTAGCACATCTAACAGCAAAAACATCCCAATCTAAAATCAGCATTCCCAGGCAGGAGCCTGGGAACGAGTCTAAATCTAAAATCCAATTAAGTCAATGGTTAGAAAATATCTTTGAGATAGGTTGGCACTCGATTGAAACAATTTTAGGCTCAAAGCAACAGAATTTAGCCTTTAGTCTCAGAAGTAATTCTAACTCGATCGAATCTAGTATGAAGCGAGCAAAGCTGATTGACTTAGGATTGCAACTGGGAAATCAATCTCTAGCAATGTTGGTAGCAATTACATCAGAACCAGAACAAAAAGTCGGCATTTTAGTGCAGGTTCATCCAATGGAAGGAGAAACTTATCTGCCGCCTAACCTAAAACTCAGTATGCTTTCAGAATCGGGAGAAATTCTCCAAGAAGTTGTTAGTCGAAGTGTAGATAATTACATTCAATTAAAACGATTTCGGGGTTTACCCGGAGAAAGCTTTGGGATTAAATTAACGTTTGGCGAGGCGAGTGTAACCGAGAATTTTGTTATATAATATCTGGTTAACAGTTGACAGATGATGAACGCTCAAATTTGTCTATCAAATGAGTAGATTAATCGTACTAAACTTGGGAAATGGTGACTTGTACAAAGGCTTTCCTGACGTTACAGCTCAGGTTTGGAATTATGGCGATCGCTACTCGATGCAGTGTAGAGGTTGCTTACCCGCAGATCCAGAAATTGCTAACCTCTACAGAGATTGGCAGTTGCTTTACAAAGCACTTTATAGTCGTTTGTGTCCCCGGATTGAAATTGAGCAGGAAGGTATTACCAATTTTTCTCAAAGCGATTTCAAAAATTTATGCCAGCAGTTGTCCAATAAAATCAATGATTGGCTTAATTCTGAATCGTTTCGTAATATCGAGCAGCAATTGCGAACGCAATTAAAACCGGATGAAGAAATTCGATTTATTATTGAAACCAACGATAACTTATTGCGGCGGCTTCCCTGGCATTTGTGGAACTTTTTTGAGGATTATCCTAAAGCAGAAATAGCCTTGAGTGCGCCAGAATATAGACAACCGAACCGCTTGGTTACAAGAAGATATGGGAATAAAGTTAGAGTTTTAGCTGTGCTTGGCGATCGCACGGGAATTGACCTAGAAAAAGACCGGATGTTTCTGTTGCAATTATCCCATCGAGTGGAAACAGAATTTTTAGTCGAACCGCAACCAGAAGATTTAGATGACAAACTGCGGCAAGATTGGGACATCTTATTTTTTGCCGGTCATAGTTCCAGCAAAGAACAAGGTTTAATTCGGCTGAATAAAACTGATAGTTTAAACCTCGATCAATTAAAGAACGCGCTTAAAAAAGCAATCGATCGCGGTTTGCAACTGGCAATTTTTAACTCATGCGATGGGTTGGGTTTAGTCAAGTCTTTAGAAGAGTTGCATATTCCGCAAGCGATCGCAATGCGAGAACCAGTACCGGATGCGATCGCTCATGATTTTTTAAAGTATTTTCTGGTCGCATTCTTTTTAGAAGAACAATCTTTATATGCGTCGGTGCGAGAAGCCAGAGAAAGACTGCAAAGACTAGAAAATCAATATCCTTGCGCGACTTGGTTACCCGTGATTTGTCAGAATCCCGCCACAGAACCGATTAGTTGGCAAACATTGCGGGGTTTGGAAAAGAGCGATCGCTTACCCATCTCGACACAAATTAAAACTGTATTGCTAACCAGTATATTAGTAACTGCATCGGTAATTGGAGTGCGACATTTGGGAGTTTTACAAACATTAGAATTGTCAGCTTTTGATTATTTAATGAGTTGGCGACCCAAAGAAAAACCCGATCCGCGTCTGTTGATAGTAACCGTCACAGAAAAAGATGTACAAAATCAAAATTCGCAGGAAAGGCGAAGTGCGTCCATATCCGATCGTTCGCTGGCGAAACTATTAGATAAATTACAATCGCATCAACCACAAGTTATTGGATTGGATATTTATCGCGATTTTCATGTAGAACAAAAATATAGGAATTTAGCCACCCATTTTCAGCAAAATCAGCGCTTCATTGCTGTATGCCAAGTGGGTGGAACCGACGAACACCTCGGTACCAAACAACCACCTGGAATGCCCTCATCTCGCGTGAGTTTTAATGACACTCCAATTGACCCCGATAAAGTAATTCGTCGCCAATTATTGGGGATGGCTGTTGACCCTAAATCTTTTTGTGCCACAGATACATCCTTTAGCTTCCGAGTGGCAGAAACTTATCTAGCTGCAAAAGGAATTAAATCTCAGCTATCGCCAGAGGAAGATTTGCGAATGGGTAGCGTAACCTTGAAGAAGCTAGAAACCGATGCAGGTGGCTATCAAAACATCGATGCGCGGGGTTATCAAGTAATGCTGAATTACCGTGCTTCTCAAATAGTGGCTAAGCAAGTTACGCTGAGTGAAATTTTGAGCGATCGCATGGCATCCGAACTCCCCAATCTGGTCAAAAATCGTATTGTTTTAATTGGTACAACTGCCCCCAGCTTTAAAGATTATTTCTCCACACCTTACACCGCCGGTCAGGGGTCGCAAGAAATGCCGGGGGTAATTATTCAAGCACACATGGTTAGTCAGATCCTCAGTGCAGTTTTAGATCGGCGTCCTTTGTTGTGGTGGTTGCCAGATTGGGGCGAAATTATTTGGGTTTGGAGTTGGTCTTTAGTGGGAATATTAACTGGATACATTCGGTCATCATTCCGTTTAGTACTTGCTGGCATTGCAGCAATTCTTATCTTAGGCGGACTCTGCTTTGTTCTATTGCTAAAAGGGGGTTGGATACCATTGGTTCCATCGGTTTTGGCTTTAGTCATTGGTATCGGTGTGATGGCTTACTCGTGGCAGCCGAGAAAGCGGGTTTCTAAGCATCTATAAATTTAGGAGATTTGAGTTATGAACTTATTGCGATCGCCAATAATATCTCTTTGTACAATCACTTTGGCATTTGTTAGTTTCACCAGTTATCCATCACAAGTTCGGGCGCAATTTGACCGACCAATTAACAACTTTTTCATACAGCGATCGCAGCAGGCAAAACAGAAACCCGACTTCTCAACGGTCGGTAGGCCAAGTCCCACTACTCGAACCCCAACCACAAGCCGTGGCACTTGCCCATCTACAAATCCAGATCTCACAGCCTTGATCCCTATTAATAACTGGGGACAAACGGTTGCCGAGCGTCCTACTTTTTGGTTTTACGTTCCTTATGATTCCCAACAAGTATCATCTGGAGAATTTGTTTTACAGGAGGAGGTGCCGGGGGAACAACCGAAACTGATCTATGAAATTTCTTTCACATTACCCAAAACACCAGGGTTGGTTAGCTTCAAAATTCCTTCTACAAAACCACCTTTAGAAATTGACAAGAATTATTCTTGGTATTTCAAACTCTACTGTCCGCCGCAAGACGAACCCGCTGCCGATCCTAAATTAGAACTACCAGTATTAGTTAAAGGATCGGTGCAAAGAGTTAAGCCAACTCCCGAACTTGAGAGCGAGTTGAAGGCAGCAACAGAACCGGAGTACAAGGTCTATACTAACCATCTCATTTGGTATGATGCTCTAGACAATCTAACCAAGCTTCGTATCACCCAGCCCACGACTACTAAGCTCACTGATGAGTGGACTGAACTGTTGAGTTTGAAAGGAGTTAAAGGTGATGACTTAGACCCGGAAAAACTTAAGCAGCCTATCGCCGGGAGTGTTGTAGTACAAGAGTAGCAATTTTCAAAGATCAAATAGACCTCTCCAAAAACTCTTGTGGGGTGGGCGTCTCGCCCGCCTTCGGCTTGATATTCGGTCGAGGTCTATTTATTATAAATGCTATACCAATTGAGGTGCTAAAAATGGCTTACAGTGACTTTAATCTAAGCAAATTTAAGAAAACATTCAATTTGCAAATTGATGAAGAGGCCGATCTATTTGCGCCTGTGGAAGCTATGCAACCAAGCGAAACTTTAAAAGCAACTTTAGCGGAAACTCTTGAGCTAGGTTTAGCAATTAATACTGAAAAAGCTCGGTCAGAATTGATTATTACACCGTTGTTATTGGAGGTGCGGAGGAAGGCAAATTTTCCATTGAGTTTGTTTTCCGGCGTTGAATTTAATGTAGACTCAACCAAAGGTTTAAACGGTTATTGTGATTTTATTTTGAGTCGCTCTAAGGAACAATTAACTATCAATGCTCCGGTAGTAATTGTCGTAGAGGCTAAAAATGAAAATATTACAGGTGGTTTGGGTCAGTGTGCGGCAACAATGTTGGCAGCTCAACTATTTAACCAACAGGAAGGAAGTGAGATTAAAACAATTTATGGATCTGTGACAACCGGCGATATTTGGAAGTTTTTAAAGTTAGAAGAGTCGGAGGTTTCGATTGATTTGAATAATTATTACATCAAAGAATTGGATAAAATATTGGGAATATTGTTGAAAACGATTGAACCTTGATTATTTTACAGCGGATTGCTTTCTTAGTGAGGGAAAGCATTATTGCTTCGTTTGTGTAGCGGCACCCTTAAGGGTGCCCGCACACTGCTGTCGAAGGTGTACCTCACACGAAAAGCAATCCGCTATATTAACTACCCTTGTTGGTGCCGT
>DNGJ01000382.1:0-2719 GCA_003486305.1 Cyanobacteria bacterium UBA11371 | reverse complement strand
TAAGATAGCACCCTACATTTACTGGCAGCGTCCAATTAGCAATTAGCAATTAGCAATTAGCAATTACCAATCACCAAGGATTTCCAATCATAGTAAAAGCCGACCAATAGTAGGGATGAGATAAATCTTTATCCCCCAATCGTCGCAATTGTGCTGGCAAAGGAATGCCCCATGTTCCAGGGCCATATAACTTTCCTACCTCTAAATAAACCTCTTTCCGAATCATGGCAAGTTGTGCTTGTCTCAGTGCTTCTGCGCGAATCGGAGCCGTTTTTAACTGTTCGTAAAATTCTGTCATTAATCCTAAAGTGCCTTCATCTGATACATACCATAAACTGGCTAGTGCTGACTGCGCTCCCGTCTGCACTGCGAGTCCGGCAAATCCCAATTCTACTTCTTCATTTCCTATCGCCGTGCGACAGGCACTTAGCACTAATAAATCGACGGGAGGGTCATTCCATTTCATTGCTTTTACTTCGTCTAATCGCAATTGGGTATCCCAAAATTGAATGTAAGAATTGCTGGGTTTTCCAGGCCGAAATTCGGCATGGGTTGCCAGGTGTACGATGCTAAAAGATTTTCTATCTCGTTGCAATTTGAGATTATCTAAAGTGAAAGCTTGGTTGAGAAAACTATTTCCAGGCCACAGTTGCGGTGTAATCGTATTCAATTCTACTGGAACGGCTGGTAATGGAGATAAGTTAGTATTAGTAAATTGCGATGCACCCATTGCCAGTACAAAGGCATTTTTCAGGTTAACGTAGCGGGGATTTGTTAAGCTGAAACTGGGCATGAGAGAAACGCTGTATTGCTCTACAATAAACTTCTGACCATCATGGAGGGCAGCGATTGGTATAGATCGCAAACCAATATCCGGGATAAAAACAATATTCTCAATCCCTCGCGCTTGCAACTCGGCTTCTAATGGTGCAATCAGCCATCGATAAAGTTGCTGTGCTGTGGCTAAATAGCTGGTTGTGTTAAGTTTTGCCGGATCGATGACTTCAATCTGCAATTTCCTAGCTACGGCTATTATCTGCGATCGCGTCACTCCCTCAACTCGATGCCGAATTACTTCCCCGTCTGCCGTAACTAGCACTAATTCTAGGATGTCCTGGTCAGTGCGATCGCATTCTGGAAGCAGCGAGTGAGGGACTGGGGGAGTCGGATCTGTTTTTGGACAGGATAAAAGTGCTTCTAATCCCTGTCCTCCACGACCAAATGCAATGTAAAGCGCAGCCGATTTTATGTTGGTTTCCCGATAGGTAAGTGCCAGAATTTGGCGAATTTCTTCTATGCTTTTGATCGGTGTTAAATTTAGCTGCCCGAAATACGTTTCATATTGCCGCGTGAACCTTTCTTCTAATGCTGCAACAATTGCATCAATCGGTGCGCGAGGAATATCGCCAATTATCTCTTGGGGTGGGGGATTTTCTCGCCGGATATCTGATTCAGCAATCCTAGAAACTAATCGATTTGAAGTAATAATTTGAATATCACCTTGCCTGTAATATCCCGGAAAAATTCGCCGAGGCGAAATTGTATCCGCCCCAGTTGTTAAAGCACCAAGCGTTCCATTTGTTGTAGGATCTTCCACAATAAAAGGGGTTTCTAAATCTCCTCCCCCGTGTCGAATAATTATCGAGCCACTATCGGTTTCCCCCGCCGTAGAAATGCTACTGTTTATACCATTTCTATCTGTAAAAGCACTTGTCGATCGAAAGAAACGCTCGGTTGTAATATCCACATTTCCACCTTTACCTCCCGTTCCCCCTTGAGCATTAATAAAACCTACTTCAACATCGCCGGGAGGATCGATAAAGACGCTACCACCGTCGCCGTTGCTGGTGCTGACATCAATATTTCCCGTGTTAATTCTGTCACCCGATATCACCGTAACATTACCGCCACCTGTCACGCCCCTCGCGTTGAGATTGCTGGTGGTGACGGCTCCTGCGGGAGCAACCAGAGCGATCGCTCCCCCCTTCCCTGTAGCCGATGAAGCATCTAGCGTGCCAGTTGTAACAGTCCCTTTGTTGCTGCTAAGGCTAATATTACCGCCGCCCGTGGTGATATCGCTTGTGCGGATATTGCCGCCTGCTGTCGCGCTCAGATCGTTAGCTTCGCCGTTTTCAGTGGAAATACTATTATTAACAGTAATATTTGCTGCTCCAACTTTGAAGCTGGCATCATCGGTAAGAATCGCTGGACTGTTAAAAGTAATGTCGCTATTGGCAGTTGCAATACCGCCTGCAACGAAGATATTCTGTGCGTTGATAATTTCCAGACTGCCTAGAGGCGTTACGAAGCCAGCAGCAGCATTAAATCGCACATTTCCCTCTCCGGCATCGAGTCTCAATTGCTTTGTGCCGTCCACCGTACCAAAAAATGTGATGTCACCTGCGCCATTACCAGTGCTAATAATTACATCATTCGCGAGCAAAACGCTCCGCCCGATGGTGATATTTTGGTCGTCTGTGGTGATGTTTGCATTGAGGGTAGTTGTGGCGGCATTGAGGATAATTGAAGCATTATCTTTCCCGGTAATTGGTGCGTTGATTGCGATCGCTCCCAATCCACTTTGAATAGTTACCGGGTCATTAAAGGTAACATTGTTAACAGTAACATTACCCGTACCATCATCCCGTCCAATGGTAATCGAACTAAATCCATTTTGTAGATTAGCTATCTCTGCGGCGGTAAGATTTAATGCACCGGG
>DNGJ01000084.1 GCA_003486305.1 Cyanobacteria bacterium UBA11371 | reverse complement strand
ATTTAGTTGATGGAGTTTCACATTTCTTTTAACATGTGAAACTCCATCAACTAAATTAGCACCGCTTGGCATTTAAAAATCTTGTTCATCCGACTAAATAGTCAACGTCGCTAATTAATCAGCCACAATGATGAACGCAATTTCAATTCCGACACTAGAAACAAGGGGAATGAATTCAAGCAAATCTGGCATCTTTTAGCCCCCTATTTTTTCTGATTTAAGTCTATTTTCTAGTTTTTGGCTTAGAGTCAACTCTCCCAAAAGCAGCATTTAAGATTGGCAAAAACATCTTCCAATAGTTTGATATAGGTTTGTTATATAGATTACATTTTTAATTAAAATCAAACGTTAATAAATTCCACCCTATTTTCTCAAGCAGTTTTTGTATTGTAAAATACGAAAAATAGCAATGATTAAACTATCTATTTTGGCGTAGTTCTTGTGGCGGATGGGTGAATAAAAATAAATTTTTAGAGTAGAAGCAATATTTTTGTGCGATCGCGATCGCTTCACCCCCAGCGTGCCTTTGGCATATCGCGCTCTCGTATCATCGTCGTGGTGACGGCGATCGCAGGCAGCAGACGCCCAGGAGAGCGCAGCTTTGGGATGTTTCTGGTTCCTGAGAAAAGTTCCTGGTTCTGTGACTCTTATAGCGGATTGCATTCCTTCGCGCCAAAGGGCTGTACCTCACTCATAGTGCAATCTGCTGTAAGTGGGGTAATGCGATCGCTAGCCGATAAAACTTCTAAGAGACGGTAGGGCTGTGTTAATATGAGAGACTGCTGTATCGTATCGATTGAAAATTTCCTTCCATGCCTTTGTCGCAACAGCGCAAACAAGAACTGATCTCGGAATACCAAGTCCACGAAACCGACACCGGATCGACTCACGTGCAAGTCGCGATGCTAACCGATCGCATCAACCGACTCAGCGAACACCTCAAACTTAACGATAAAGACCATTCCTCCCGCCGAGGCTTGCTGAAGCTCATCGGTCAGCGCAAGCGTCTTCTGTCCTACTTGCAAGAGGAAAGCCAAGAGCGCTATCAAGCTTTAATCGGTCGTCTTGGCATTCGCGGTTAAGGAGGCATCCGGTTCATGTCTACCGAACAAGAACCCGCGAGCGAGGCTTCCCAAAGGGAGCGCCTCCCCTTTGAACCTGCTAAGAAACGTCAAAAACCCGCTAAAAAAACTCCAGCACCCGTAGAAACGGCTGACAAGAACCGCAAAAAAACTCCAGCACCCGTAGAAACGGCTGACAAGAACCGCAAAAAAACTCCAGTTTCAAAAGAAGAAATGGCAATCCCAGCCGCCGTCAGCCAGCGCATGGCACGGCGGATGGCTTTTTTCTGCGGCATTCCTACGGCTTTGGGCATGTCCACTTTTGTGGCTAGCTATATTATCTTGACCAATGCTTGGTTCGATCTGCCCAACATCGCCGTGGTGCTGGTGAGTATGGGCTTTTTTGGTCTGGGCGTCTTGGGGTTGACCTATGGCGTTCTTTCCGCTTCTTGGGATGAAGACGTAGCGGGTAGTCTGTGGGGTTTCCAAGAATTTACTACCAATTTCGGACGCATGACCGCAGCATGGCGGGCTTCCAGGCAAAAAAACTAGCCGGGTCAATTGTCAGTTGTTGTTGCAACTGACGACTGACGACTGACCAATGACAAAAGTTGCCATTATGGCTGAATTCAACCAAGCGTTGCTATTACGCTATCAATGGCTGATAAATTCCTAACTGATTAGCTTAAGGCGTTTTGTACACAAGCAACTTAGCAGGTTCTTAAACATGATTGTAGTAATGAAAGTCGGCTCGCCAGAAGCCGAAATTAACCGCGTTAGCGATGAACTTACAACTTGGGGTTTGTCGCCAGAAAAAATCGTTGGGAAACACAAAGTAGTAATTGGTTTAGTCGGCGATACCGTCGATTTAGACCCTTTGCAAATTCAAGAAGTTAGCCCCTGGATCGAACAAGTGCTGCGGGTAGAGCAGCCGTTTAAGCGCGCCAGCATCGAGTACCGTCACGGCGAACCCAGCGAAGTAGCGGTTCCCACGCCAAACGGCACTGTTTATATAGGGCAGCACCACCCCTTGGTTGTCGTCGCTGGGCCTTGCTCGGTAGAAAACGAAGAGATGATAGTAGAAACTGCGCGCCGTGTCAAGGCCGCAGGGGCACAATTTTTACGCGGTGGTGCTTATAAACCGAGAACTTCGCCTTATGCGTTTCAAGGACATGGAGAAAGTGCCTTAGAATTGCTGGCAGCAGCGCGGCAAGCGACTGGTTTGGGTATTATTACAGAACTGATGGATGCCGCCGAGTTGGAATTGGTGGCAGAATACGCGGATGTAATCCAAATAGGCGCCCGCAATATGCACAATTTCTCGCTGTTAAAGAAAGTAGGCGCGCAAGATAAGCCGATTTTGCTGAAGCGAGGAATGGCGGCGACGATTGAAGATTGGCTGATGGCAGCTGAGTATATATTGGCTGCGGGTAACCCGAATGTAATTTTATGCGAACGCGGTATCCGGACGTTTGACCGGCAGTACGCGCGCAATACATTAGATTTAGCCGTATTGCCGGTATTGCGGAGTCTGACTCACCTCCCAATTATGATCGACCCCAGTCACGGTACCGGAAGGGCTGAATACGTGCCTGCAATGGCACTGGCAGCGATCGCAGGCGGTACAGATTCTCTCATGATCGAAGTCCACCCGAACCCCGCCAAAGCGCTTTCTGATGGCCCTCAATCCTTGACCCCAGAACGGTTTGACCGTTTAATGCAAGAAATGGCAGTCATTGGCAAGGCAGTAAATCGCTGGCCTCAAGCTGCTGTGGTGGCGGGGGCGATCGCATAATATCATGTCCGGTAGCTTCGGTATTGTATAAGCCGGGGCGGGTTTATATAATTGGTCTGTTAGAGTCAGAGATTGTTGGTAAAACCCGCCCCTACAGAACCTAAAAATATACACAACCGATGTAACCGGACATAATATTACCAATTACCAATTACCAATTACCTATTCTGCTACTTGAATCAAAGCTGAAAGTGCCGCTAATTGAGTATTATCGACAGCTTGTACTCCTTTAGGAATAATATCAACACCAGCACGAGCCATTTCATTTAAATCTCCCAATAAACTGTCTACCATCGCCACAGGTTCATCATCAGCAAGTCCTAACGGCGAACCCCTACCAAGATTTCGACTTCTGGCAATATTTTGCAATCCTTTTAACGCACTGCGAAGGGGTTTAACGCTTGCCAATACCAGCACTTCTAAAGTACCAGATGGCCCCCGCAAGCGGAATTGAAAACTATCATTCGGTTGCAAAATTGCAATCAAATTTCCAGCAGCAACTAAAGCCGCATCTTCCGGCGCATCCCAATCCCGGGGAAATAAGACAATCAAGTTGCCGCTAGAATCAATTAATACAGCACTAATATAAAGATTGCGCTCTTCGTTATTTTGAATTTGAATTTGAATATCCGTTCCCGGTTTAAATTGGATACTTTGAGCAAAATTTTCAATTGGCGATGGTATTTGAGATTCTTGATTGCCGCGACTAGGGACGATACTGGATGCACCTTTCCCATCAATAGATTTGATAGTTGTAGTAACTTTTAAAGCCGAAGATTCGCCCGCAATCAGCGTTCTTAAAATCCGCCCTGCTAGCAATGATTTTAGTTGCGATCGCAATCTCTGTTGAATAGCTTCTTCGATTGATTCTCCCACCCGACCAAACGAACCGATTACGGGTTCGCGCCCTGCCGTAAATAACCCAACTGCACCCACAGGTGGAGGATTGGAAATCGATTGTTGTTGGAATTGGCGCCAATCTTCCTCCGTAACCCGCCCCAAAAGATAGTGCAATTCACCTCTTTGTGCGATGGGAACAATTTCCATCCGATTGACTGTTTTGATGGCTGTTTCTGCTTTTGCCTTTTCCGCACCCAACGCTTCATCTAAACCTAGTTTAAGCGTTAAATTACTGGGGATTCCCCGCACTCGTTCGCGCAATAAAACACCTGCTTTAATAACACTAGGCGACGTGCCTTGAATAACTTTCCCATATCCCACTAATCCGACGCGAGATTGTTGTTCGATTTGTCCAATTTCTTTGCCTTTATTATCAATTAAGCTAAAAATCGCACCAGATTGAAACGCTTCTAAACTTTGGGATGCCACCCCACCCAACCAAAATTCTATTTGGTTACCCGGTTTGCGGATAATTCCTTCAGCGCCAGGGGTAACATTTTCGCTAAAATAGACAAGTTTTTGCTGATTATTACTTCCCGGTTTTACTTCTAATTCTGGTTCTTGAATATGGGTTAGGATCGATGATTCGCGAACCGTGTCCGGAGAAGTGAAAAACTACGATATCATCAGGTTTAGCTTGTTTAATTAAATGTTCTTCAAAGGCGGTGATAATTTCACTGCGGGTTGCTTTTGTATCGTTGACTTCTAGAATATCTTTGGGATTAAAACCAAAGCGGTGGATGAGCAATTCTCGCTGCATTTCTACATCGGTTAGACATCCCTGCAAGGGTCGAATTCCAGATGTGTAATTATTAATACCAACTAATAAAGCGAGTTGGCGCGATGTGCTTTGCGCCAGCACCTTTCCGTAGCGATTTGCACCGTAGATCAAGTCGAGTTGACTGATGCCTAAAGAGGCGAGGAGGGAACTGCTAAATTGGAGGAAGTGACGGCGCTTCATATGAGGGATGATCGGGTAAATTAGGGAAGCGATCGCAATACTCTTCTAACAATGATTCCCATAATTGACGCTGCTCTTCTAGAAACTGATACCGACCAGCCTAATCATAACAATACAACCATTCCTATTTCAACCCCCAGTACCTGTAGGGGCACGGCATAATGAATTCTCAACATTAAGCCAAAAAATCTCTGACGCCGTGCCCCGACAAAATTGCTCGATTTGCAGCTC
>DNGJ01000543.1:6294-23845 GCA_003486305.1 Cyanobacteria bacterium UBA11371 | reverse complement strand
GCCCGCTCTGGCGGGCTTCGTTTGTATAGCCGCACCCTTTAGGGTGTCGGCGTAAATTTACAAATCTGACATGCTCCCGAGCCTCTGGGATATCGTTCCCAGGCTCCAGCCTGGGAACGAGAAGAGTTGGCTTCTGCCTCGATTGGCGAACGAGAAGAGTGGGCTTCTGCCTCGATGGGAGAATAGTGCCAGATCTCAGTAGATGTAACCCGGTTTGCATAAATTTACCCATCGCTAAAAAGGACTGTAACGGAGGGAAAAATAAACGCCTTTTTCTTGCAAAGTTCTATCGCCCGAATCGACATCAATTAGCGGGATACCGTAGTCTATCCGCGCCGAAAAATTATCTCCCATTTGCCACAACACCCCCAAACCAATTCCCAGAAGCGTATTTGAGTCTTGGATTTCGGGTTGTTCTTTGTTATTCCATCCGTAACCAAAATCAACAAAAGGAGTTACCTGCAAAACGCCCCCTACTTTCCTGACCCGAAAAATGGGAAGGCGCGCTTCTGCCGAAACCAAAATCCCGTTATCTGTTAGTAGTGTATCCTGACGATAACCCCGCACGCTTCTGGCTCCGCCTATTCCTATTTGTTCTAAGGATACTAAAGGATTGGGTGTTAATTGGGCATCGGTACGGAAGATAAATAAGGTGTCTGGTGCTAGAAGCCGCACGTACTGGGCTTGTCCCCGCCATGCAAAAAAGCGACCATCTGGGCCGGAATCATTGATGGTAGCATTGAGAACATCTAAACCGATGCTCAATTGCGATCGCACTGCAAACACGTCTCTAGGATTGCGCCGCACGTAATCTTGAAAGAAACGCAAACCATAAATCTGCGTCCTTCCTTGTTCATCTGACCCCAACGCTAGGGGAAATCCTTTGTCTTGTATAAACGTCTGACTTTGTTGGTAATCTGCAATCAAACCGAGGGCAAATTCCTCACTCGGTCTTAAAATAATCGGTTGGCGAATTGTCAATCCACCAGAGAAAGATTTCCCTTCAATGTCGATGCGATCAAACGGCGGTTCGAGTACCGATGTATCCGAATAACTCCCGGTTAACCCAATCGTACCGTTGCGGGGATTGAACGGTATAGTGTAATCCAGGTCGTAAGCGTGACTGCCGTTGGTGTTAGCGTAGGAAAAAGCGATCGCATCACCTAATCCGGCTAAATTCAAGTCTGTAATCGTCACCCCGCGACGAAAACTACCCACGCTGGGAGAACGTTCGTTATCAAAGAAAGCTTCGGCGTTAAAGGTATCAGCCTCTTTAATTTGTACTTCCAGGATGCTAGCTTCCGGACGTACCCCAGGCTGAAGTTCCGCCCTGATACTGGCGATCCGGGGGTCGAGTTGTAACAATTGCAACGCTTCTAGCAAGCGATCGCGATTGAGCGGGCGTTGGGTGGCGATTTCCAGACGCTGTACCACGTACCCCCGATTTAACCGTCTAGTTCCTGTAACGCGGATCTGTTCTAAACCTCCCTCAATTATGCGGATTTTCACCACCGCCCGATCTTTGGGAAAAGTTTGATTTGCTAAAATCACCGCCCCAGAATTGATATAGCCTGCATCTACATACTTTTGGGTCACAGCTGCTTCTGCTGCCAGCAGTTCGGCAAAGGTTATCGGTCTACCTGTAAACTGTTGGGTGACAGATGCTAACTCGCGATCGCTAAATGCCGTATTCGCTTCAAATTCAAATCGTTCTACCGTAATTGTCTGTTGACTTTCCCCAATTGGTGTCGATTGCTGTGGCAGCGGTGCAGTTGGTTCGAGGGGATTCGGTTGAGGAACTGGTAAAGTCGGTATAGGAAGTTCGGGTTCTCTGGGAAAAATCGGATTGGGAAGAGATTGAGCTACCGCTTTAAACGGGGTTGTAAATATCACCCCGCTTGCTAAGGCCCTTAGCCAATATCTAGAAAGAGTTTTTTTCACAGCTATTAGGCTTGAACTCGTTTATTGACAGTAGGGACACGGCATCATTAACGTTAAATCTTTGTCCAAGATATACAGCGGATTGCAAGCTCGTCTAGGGAAAGCCTTAAGGCGCATTTTGTGTAGCGGGTGTGTTAACGCACCCTGCACACAGCTGTTGGTGTACCTCATACGACTGCAATCCGCTATAGCAGTTGTTCCCTACTTATTGGCGCTGGAATATCTGACAAAATTCATTATCTCTACGATCGGGCAATGTTATGACGCTTTCAGTTAAAAATCAATAATCTTCCTACTTTTCCTACTTTTCGTACTTTTTGTAATTTAGGACAAATTGCCTTCCCGCAGCCTGCGCTCAGCGCCTATTGCTCATCCATTGTTTGATCAAAGCTTGATTCTTATCGCTTTCTGATTGCTTCAAATATTCAATCGCAATCCGGGAAGCCGTGGGGGAAACAGCGGATTCTTCTAAGATCCGTTCAAAAATGAGTCGGAGTTGAAGTTTTTCTAATTGTTTGTTGATGATAATAGCAAGAGCGATCGCCGATCCAACTAATCCTACTATTGGCGGCACTACGGGCAACCACCAACCCTGTAAAAAAGCCAAATAAGCAATTAATAATAAACCCAAATAAGCTAACAAGATACTGCAAGCGATCGCCTGCAAAGACTGCAACCGCCAGGTTAACGCGGCTCCGATGAATGACCAGAGGAAAATCCACAAACATTCTTTAGGTTTACTCCAAACATTAATCAAAGGTCTTCCATCTAAAACCGCACTTAATATCTGACCGATTAAGTTAGCATGAATCACCACTCCCGCCGTCCGCTCTGCCGCGCCAAACAAGCTTTTACTGTAGGGCGTATAAAAAAAGTCGTTAAGGCTTTCAGCGGTCGCACCAATTAAAATAATCCGATTTTCAATTAAACCGGGTGCAATTCGATTATTGAGCAGGTCAGTTAAAGAAATTGTCTGGAAATTATCTAACAATCCGCGAAAGTTCAGCAAAATTTGATACCCGCCAGCATCAGCTCCGACGTAGCCGCCGTCGTTGGCGTTAAATGGCTGAAAAACAGCTTTACCAAACTGATACCGATTCTCCTCTATTTGATTTGCATTCACTCCTTCTGCTTTCAAATAAATTAAGGCCATTTGCAATGCTAAACTCAGATAAACTCGCTGTTGGCGTTGCACCGATAGCAAGCCACGGCGGACTTTTCCATCGCTATCCAACACTATATCAATAAAGCCAATTCGCCCTAACTGACTTAACACTAAGGGCGGGGCAACCCGGCTGCCAACAACTTTCTCAATCCCAACTAAATTGGGCGTTGATTTAAATATTTCTACTAAGGTTTCATGACCCGGTTCTACGGGTAAATCTCGATATAAATCCAAGCCAATTGCTCTAGGATTGCGCGCTTTGATATTTTTAATTGCCTGTGCTAAAACTCGATCTGGGATAGGCCACTGTCCAATCTGAGTAATATCCGTTTCGCTAACGGTGACAATAACAATACGCGGATCGGGAGATTCTAAAGGACGTAACCGAAAAAACTGGTCTAGCACATCCCATTCCATCCCCTGGAATAATCCCGTCAAACGTAAAAAAATCGCAAAGCTGGCGACGCCTAGCGCAGTTACGGTAGTCCAACCTGACCAAATTCTATGTCTCTTAGATTCTTTTTTAGCATTTCGTCTAGCACAAGAGAGAATATAATTGGCTTGTTCAACAGATTCTAGGGCATTTTCAGTTTCCCGCTTGCTCAATGCTTGACTGGCTGCTAAATATTGATAATCTAAGTCGCTCAAACTTTTCCCCAATGACCAAATCAGGGCATCTTTGAGCGCCTGTCCGCGTAATAGACGCGATTCGTCAGTTCGTTGGGTTGCTTCCCAAGCTTCCAAAGATTGAGAATAAGGACGCAAAGCAGCTAATTGTTTTTCCACCCAATCGAGGTTAAAAACTTCTTGATAGATGCGATTTTTAACGTCGAGCAGCCCTTGTTGTCTAACAACCAAACCACTGAGCAAAAGCTCAATTTGTTCGCGGCTGTCATCGGTTTTGACGGCAAATCCTTGTAAAATTTGCTGGTAAATCCCCAGCATTCTGCCCGTATATTTGCAAGAGCGTTCGATGCGATCGCGTATCGTCCTCAAATGCTCTGGTTCGTCCTGGGATTCCCAGCGTTCTATCACACCCGATCTGACAATCTTTTCCACCCAATCTGCCTCCGTTCCCGGTGGAATTGTCACCTGGACGCTAAAATTTGTGACTAGATTGCACAATTTTTGCGTCAAAAATGGCTGCCCTCCTGTCCAAGCTAAAATTGCTTTTAAAATCTCTTGACTATTTCCCTCTTTTACTTTTAATCCCTCAGCTAGTGCCCCAGCTGATTGCATGTCAAAACCCTTTAGTTCTATTGCTTGACCGATATTAAATGGGGTGCGATTCCGATCTTTAATTAAATCAGAAGGCGTAGCCACCCCAAAAATAGCAAACGCAACCCGCTTGTAGTTTGGATTAATTGCTCTTTGGTTATAGCAAAATCGAATTAACGCAAAAAAGTCATCAACCGAAAAATCTAAACTTATTGTACTGTCGATTTCATCAATAAATATAAATAACCTGTCTTCGGGAAATTGAACTTCTAATAATTCCCTAATAAAGTTATTTAATACTTTAATATAAGAGAAACTTTCCTGTTCTTTCCACCAATTTTTAAAGTTAATTTTATTTAACAACTTAAACCCCGTCCACAACTCGGCAACAATGCCCTTGTACCATTGCAGGGAAGTGATATTTTCACTGCCAATATTGGTCATATCGATAGCAGTGCATTTAAATCCTTCTCGTTCAAGGCGGTGTTTAGTCCGCACTAAAAGCGAAGACTTTCCCATTTGACGGGAGTTGAGGACATAGCAAAAATTCCCCTGTTTTAAAGCTTTGTAGAGTTCTATATCTGATTGTCGCTCTACATAACTGGGAGCATTGCTGCTTAAACTACCGCCAACTTGGTATTGATAGTTACTCATTTATGGAAAAGGTTAACTATTACCTATGCTTTGCTTATATATTACCTCAACTCAAAAGAGGGGCTAATGGCTAATGGCTAATGGCTCGATCGGGAAAAATGCTATATTAGCTTTTCTTGCAATTAGCTTTTCTTGCCATCAGCAACGCCCAATTACAATCCCAAACCCTAGCGTGAGATCGTCCTGGGTAATGGGGGCGGCGCTACAAGCCGCAGCGGGACTACATAGCGGCTAAAAACGATCTGGCTGGATTCCCAAGGCGCTCGCCAATAAACCTCCTGAATTACCGCTTTTTTATCCTGATTGGAAGACCATTTAAAAGCAATCAACCCAAAGTTGTTGCGTCCGACAATCTCATCCCCTTCTTGCAGCCACTGATTTCGCCAAAACAAAAATACGCTATTTTGCCAACCTTTACGATTGGAAAAACTTGATAATTTTCCCTTTTTGTTTGCAGGAAATCGTTGTAAATCGTCGCTCAATTCCTGAGCTGGCTCGCGTTTAATCCAATCAATCCGATAGCGCCAATCAGGGAAAGAATTCCCATCTTTAATAGCAATTTGCCAAGCAATTTCCTCAGTGCCGCTCATTGGCTTAAATGACCGTATAGTTGGTTTTCGATCGGGAAGTTCGACATCGATCGTCCGCACCATTTGGGGCGTGACTTGGATTTCAACCAATTGGGGTGGTTCGTTCCATCCCGCCCATTCTTGTATGGGTTCTGGAAAAATAGATTTTAATTTTGTGTGAGCCACATATGTTTTCCACTCGGCATTTTTAAACGCACTGGAAGTTAATTGTGCCAAGACCCGTGGTAATTCCTGTGTATCCGGGTTAACGGGCGCATCGCCAAAATGACGACGGAACCAGTAGTTGAGTCGAACGGCGCAGGAATAGTGAATATCGCCAGAGAGGATGATAATGCGATCGCGCCGCTTAAACAGTTCCGCCAGCAACTGGGTAAAAGCCTCTTCGTGAAAATTCCACGCATCCCCTACATCCGATCCAAAAACCTTACCTTGATTCAAATGCAACCGTTGCACCAAGTCAATAATCGACAAACTCACTAAATTTGTCGGCAAAACCACCAACGTTACCTCAATTGTCCTCCCTCCTTGTGTAGGGGAGAATAAGGGGGATGAAGCCGTTAGCGCTTGGCAAATCTGTTGGTCAAATCCGGTCGGACATAAAAGCATCGGTGGATGCATCAAGGCATCTTTGCCCTGGGGATAGCCTCGCCAAGTGCGCGTATCCATCACCAGCACTTCATGCTTAAAGCCTTTCACCGTATAGTGCCACCGTAGCGCTTTCGTTCCATCCGCGTAATCCCGATCCAAAATCAGCACATCGCCGTCAAGTTTGAATTTAGGCAAACTCGTTTCCACATCGAGGGGGGGAATTCCCACGTACTTAGAAATTGCTTCAAAAGCAGATTTATCCGTCCCCGCCGAATTAGACCAATCAACCGCCGCTTGTAATAGTTTCTCACCGGGCTGCCCCGACTCAAACTGGTCGGGAGTATTTCCCCACCCCTGAAACACGGCATACGCCAACATTCCATTCTGCACTGCACGCCTGCCAAGCGGCTTGCTGAACACGCGATTACACCACTCGCGATTGAGACACCAATCATCGGTGATATCGTGGTCGTCGCAGACGGTATAAATTGGCACATTTGCCAGGATTCGCCGCACTTTCCACAAATCGCGAGCAAAGTTTTGTAAAGCATGGACTTCTCGATCCCACAGTTTTGCGTCCTTGGGATGTTGGCGAATTTTCTTGCCAGGAGGGAAACGATCGGGCCAAAGAACTTGCGACCAAGCGAACAGATACATGGCGTAGTATTCCCCCAAGCTAAACAGATGACTTTTAGCTTTTTCGGGGTGATTGACCAGCATGGCGGTAAAGCCGCCATCATCTCTGGCGATATCGCTGCGCGTACCTGGTTTTAGATCTGAGGGTTTTTTGTATCCATTCCCGATGGGGAGATTTTCTTCCCACCCCAGCAGGGTATCCCCGGCGTCAGTCACCGCGCACAGCAGGGGGTCGGCAACATCGTCTCCGTAGATTTGGTCGCCGGTAAAAAATAGCTGGTGCGGTCTGGAATTTGGCAACCCAGCTTCCAAGGCGATCAGATCGTCGAGTATGGGTAAGGCATCCTGTCCGCCTCCGTGAGGCTTGCGGCAGGAACCATGTACGATTCGCAGGTGGTTTAAATCCAAAGGCGGTAGGGCAAAGGTGGGCAGACCATGCTCGAAATAGCTAATTGTGATGTCCGAGGGGAAGCTTTCTGAGTTTAAAGCTTTGAGCAATCCGCCATCGTAGCTGGAAAAAGTGAGGCTGTAGGCGTAGATTTGTCCCG
Source organism: Cyanobacteria bacterium UBA11371 (assembly GCA_003486305.1). Lineage (GTDB taxonomy): Bacteria > Cyanobacteriota > Cyanobacteriia > Cyanobacteriales > Aerosakkonemataceae > Microseira. The sequence goes on along the minus strand of DNGJ01000543.1, from coordinate 16,505 downwards.
CTTCGAGTTGATCGGGAGTGACTGGCTTTGCCGTCACGGCTACTACGTGCAGGTATTTACCCAAGGGGACTGTGGGACTCGAACCTTCGAGGATGGGGTTTGCTAGGATCTGGTTCCCGGCGTGGGTGGCATAAACGCCGAGTCCGACTTGGCAGGGTTTTTTTAATGCAACCCAAACGGTAACGGCATCTGGTTCCGTGCGCCGCAGGATGGGACCAGCCAAAATCAGAGGCAGGCAGGCAAGGCGGTGGCTTAGGGGTGTCCACGACATGGGCGCGATCGCGTAACTCGACTATTAAACAGCCTACAATGCAGGCTTCCTACCGTTGCGATCGCCAGCAAGGACGAATCTGGATTTAATTATCTTGCCACTTAATGCAACTGAGTCCCACAATTTTTGCAGAACTGGGCATCAGCATCGTGAAAAGATAGCGCGCAATTCGGACAAAGCGTCTCTACCTTGTTGACCGTTCTCACCAAGCGCTTAATCAAATCTCCCACTTGCCAGGGGATCAGTGCAATTCCCGTAAAAATCATCAGCACCGTCAGCAAGCGACCCAGTTCTGAAATTGGCGTCACGTCACCGAACCCAACAGTTGTCATCGTTACTACAGCAAAATAAACCGCATCCAAAAATGTACTGAACTCCGCCCTATTAACCGGATGCTCAACTTGATAAATTAATCCTGAATAAACAAAAATAATTGCAAACAAAGTAAACAATATCCTGGCATAAATGACGCTATCTCCTTTGCTAAAACGGCTTTTAGCCGTCTTCCCTTCTAAAAAGCGAACCAGGCGCAAAATTCTAAACCATCGAAAAATGCGGATGTAACTTATATCTATTATTCCTATCAAGAATGGTATAATAGCGAGCAAGTCAATTAGAGAAAAAATACCTAATAAAAACTTAATCTTTTTTTCAGCACACCAAAAACGTAACAAATACTCAATTCCGAATATCAGTAAAATTACGGAGTTTGTAAAGTTTAGATAAAGCCGTAGACTTTGAGGGATATCATAGGTTTCAATAACAAAGATGGCGGACGATAATAAAACTAGAGCTGTAATAATTAAATTGATGACTCTGCCGGTAGGCGTTTCAATGTCTTCAAAGTAAAAGGAAATCTTTTCTCGGATCGACATGAGTGAAATTGGTAACCGTTTTATCAATCCTCGCGGCTTAAGCTGGGGGATGTTAGGAACCCCCTAGCCAATTTACCGTAGAAATTAGCATTTGGGGTGCTATGCCGGTGGGGGTAGGCTGTACCTGCCTATCAGCCAAGGAGTGGAACTTCAAAGATGGAGCAAAGAAAATGAATCCAATCAAACAAGACCGCCTGACTGACTGCTGACCCTACCTGAAAAATCCAACTTGATGTCCCAGTTAACCGTCGAATTTCATGGACTTGGTGTGATATGCGTATCCTAATCTATTCTTACAATTACGCTCCAGAGCCGATTGGCATCGCTCCTTTAATGACCGAACTCGCAGAAGGTCTAGCCAAGCGCGGTCACAGAGTCCGCGTTGTCACGGGGATGCCCAACTATCCAGAACGCCGCATTTATCCCGGATATCGCGGTAAGTTGTGGATTACCGAAAAAAGTAAAAACGGCGTCGTGGTTCAGCGTAATTGGCTGTGGATTCGCCCCAAGCCAAATTTGGTAGATCGGATTTTACTCGATGGCAGCTTTGTTTTGCTGAGTCTGGTTCATGCGATTAAAGGTAAGCGCCCGGATGTAATTCTCCTCACCTCACCTCCTTTGCCGGTTTCCGTCCCGGCGGCGTTCCTGGGATGGTTGCACCGCTGCCCGGTTGTTCTCAACCTCCAGGATATTTTGCCAGAAGCCGCAGTTCACACGGGGTTACTGACAAACAAAACGATGATTCGAGTCTTTGAAGGTTTGGAAAAATTCGCCTATCGGACAGCACGCAAAATTAGCGTCATCAGCGATGTGTTTGTGGAAAACTTGGTCAAAAAGCGCGTCAGGGAAGACAAAATTGCTTTGATTCCCAACTGGGTAAATGTCAATTTCATCCGCCCCTTACCCAAAGAAAATAACACCTTCCGCATCGCGCATCAACTCGAAGGCAAATTCGTGGTGCTTTACTCAGGCAACATCGCGCGCACCCAAGGCATAGAAACTGTTATTGATGCTGCGGTTCGCCTGCAACATATTCCAGATATAGTATTTGCGATCGTTGGTGAAGGAAAAGCCTTGCACGAATTGGAGAAGTATCGTCAAGAGAAGGGTGCAGATAACGTGCGGCTGCTACCGTTCGTACCGCGGGAAGAATTGCCGGAAATGCTGGCAGCAGCGGATGTAGGATTGATCGTACAAAAGAAAAACGTCATCGCCTTCAACATGCCTTCAAAAACCCAAGTGCTGCTGGCTTCGGGACGCCCGATCGTCGCCTCGGTTCCCCCAAGCGGCACGGCAGCCAGAGCGGTCAAGCAAAGCGGTGGCGGACTGGTGGTTGAGCCAGAAGACCCCGAGGCGTTAGCAATTGCAGTCAAGGATCTGTACGCCGATCGGGAAAAAGCCGAAAAGTTCGGTCAGCAAGGCAGGCGGTATGCGGTCGAGCAATACTCCTTCGAGCAAGCCTTGGATCGGTATGAGGCGCTATTTACAGAAGTCAGTACCGCTCCAGCTACGATGCGGAATGTCGTACCAAACTAAGTGAAGTTTAAGTGGTAAAACCAGGGTGCAGCTCCATCGCTCAAGTCAAAAATGTTGACATTCTCCCCGCTCTAAGCCCTGGCGGTACGCGCTGCGGTCTTGGAGGACGGGGAATCCTGGGAGCTTTTGCGTCGCTTCGTTTGCTTTACGCCAAAGTACCGTTACTTCCTGCTTCATTGCAGCGACCTCTTTCGGGTTAAAGATGAAGAAATATTACTAGCAAGTAAAAATCATACCTGGGGCAGACCAGGCAAGTCCGGTTAAGTTGTATCTTGTTGCTAACCGATATTATAGGGGATAGGTCAGAGTTAGAGGCTCTGGTGGGGTGGTGAGTCGGGAAAATCTTTATAAAGCTGTTTGGTGGGATCATAACTTCATAACCTCAGAGCAAAGAAGGCTTTGAACGGGAAAAAATGGCTAAATTTTGCAAAGAAAGCGCAAAAAACGCTTAAATAACCCAACAGATTTGCCTTCGAGTTGGCGAGAAATTTTGAAGCTGTTAAAACATTTGTTAACCTTGAAAATAGGAGAAGGAACGATAAATTTAATGTCTGAAGATTTAAAAACTGTAAATTCACCATACGCTGAGATCGTAGGAAATACGGGTGCGGCTGAATTATCCCAGAGCGATTATCATTCGGAGACGAATAGCGATCGCGAGGAACTGTTGAAACTGGTAAGGGACGCCGTCAGCGCCGCAGAAGACCGCAAGGGAGCCGATATCGTGGTGCTGCGAGTATCGGAAGTTTCCTACTTGGCAGATTACTTCGTGTTTATCACTGGCTTTTCCCGGGTGCAGGTACGGGCAATTGCCCAAGGCATCCAAGAAAATGTGGAAAAAGAGTTACACCGGCTGCCCAGGCGCACTGAAGGAGAAGCAGAAGGGTCTTGGGTGGTGCTGGACTACGGCGACGCGATGCTCCACATCTTGATGCCGCGCGAACGGGAGTTTTATAATCTGGAAGCGTTCTGGGGTCATGCAGAACGAATTGAATTGACCGCATCTAATCCGGTTGGGAAGCGTGAAACATGATAAAATCTTCAGTCTCGGTCTGCCCGGTTCCGGCACAACAGCAACCAATCAACGAATACCAAGAGTTAAAAGAATCTTGGTTTTATAGCTGGGCAACGCTGGATTGGGGTAGTTTTGTCGCAAAAATAGGTTGGGTTTGGGCCTGGAGTTGGGTGGTAGCGGGGCCGGTAGCTGCCGCTAGTTTTGCCCCGATGAAGGCAACTGGTAAGTTTTTCCTGTTTGGGGCGGCGCTTGCAGGTCTGTTGATGACCTTGGTGCTGGTGCGATTATATTTGGGCTGGTGGTACGTGCGATCGCGGCTGATCAATCCGACGGTATTCTACGAAGAGTCGGGCTGGTACGACGGTCAAACCTGGGTGAAGCCACTCGAAGTGCTAACGCGCGATCGCCTTTTGGTAACTTATCAGGTGCAACCCATCCTGGGACGACTCCTACGAACTTTTGGCATCCTAGCCCTCGTTTTCATTATCGGCTGTATTGTCTGGGTTTTCCTATAAGCCGCAGCGTATTGACATTGGGTCATCGGTAATCGGTCAAATAGCAATAATTGACTAAATTACTAATGACTATGACTAATAACGAATAACTAATATGTTAAAGTCTTACCCATGACAAGGGGAAAACGAAATCAAACCGCAGAACTGGGAGTCAGCTTACTGCGGGAAGGCATTATTGAATCCACGCACCGCGCCCAAGCAGTTGTATGCGACGAGCGAGGGCGTACTTTATCAGTGGCAGGCAGCGCCCAAACCGCTACCTTCGCCCGTTCCGCGCTCAAGCCTTTCCAAGCACTAGCAGTCACCACCACGGGCACGCTAGAACGCTATGGCTTGACAGACAAAGACTTAGCGATTATCTGTAGTTCGCATCAAGGGAAAATCGACCAAGTACGGCAGGTTTTTAACGTCCTTTGGCGCTGCGATATCGATCCATCGGCACTCCAATGCCCAATCCCTGAGGGGAAGCAGAGTCCCCTGGAATACAATTGCTCAGGCAAACACGCGGGAATGCTAGCCGTCTGTCAGCAGTTAAATTGGTCGCTCAATTCTTACTTGCAACGCAATCACCCAGTTCAACAGCTGATCTTGGGCAAATTCGCCGAGTTGCTGCGAATGCCTGGGGAAGAGTTTATCAGCGCTCACGATGATTGCGGTGCCCCGACCTATTTTATGCAACTTGGTCAAATGGCGGCTTTGTATGCGCGGCTGTCTTCGGGGGAAAGTTTGGATATGGAACGCATTGTCCGCGCCATGACCAATCATCCAGCAATGGTCGCAGGCGATGGAGAATTCGATACCGAACTGATGCGGCTGACTTCTGGCGAAATCGTCAGTAAAGCTGGTGCAGAAGGCGTTCAGTGCATTGGCAAGGTGGGCGAAGGCATGGGACTGGCGATTAAAGTCATTGATGGTTCTAAACGAGCCAAGTATGCTGCGGCGATTTACCTGTTGCGCCAAGTGGGCTGGATCTCTCCCTCGGTGGCAGAAACTTTGGCTGAAACCTTTGTGACTGTGGGCAAGTACAAGCGTCTAGAAGTTGTTGGAGAATTATCGCTTCCGTAGTTGCTATTTTTTGAGGTTGTGGTTATACTAGATAAAGCGACGCGGGATAGAGCAGTCTGGTAGCTCGTCGGGCTCGCAAAGCAAAACTAACTAAACGCTTAGAAGTTAGTTTTGTTATGGGCTGTAAGTGAGGAAACTTGCTTGCGATCGCCTCTCAAATTCGGGGAAGCCTTTAGCGTGGTAATCCCGAGCCAAGCCAGTCAATTTCAGATTACAGGTTTGAGATTTTGATTAAAATCTCAAACCTAAAATCCCAAATTGATGGAAGGTGTAGAGACTCGATGGGAGGCACCCTAACAGTTAGGCTGAGGGTGAAGGGAGAGTCCAGACCACAAACTGTCAAACAGGCAGCAAAAGCTGTAGTGGTAAGCATAACCCGAAGGCCAGTGGTTCAAATCCACTTCCCGCCACCAAGTTAATCAACAAAAAGGGTAAGGGTTTTAGCTCTTGCCCTTTTCTTTTTTACTTTTCTTTTTTTCACTCTTTCTGTCTCAATCACCACCTTAAACGCACTTTTTCGGACAAACGAAACTCAAAACCAAAAACAATAGTTCCATTTATCCAGCAGAGAAAAGAGTATTGTTGACTGGTTTTGAGTAGGTTGTATATAACGGATGACCTACGCTTTCACCTGTTCTGAAATCCACCCTAAATAAGGCGCAGAACCAGTAACTATTGGTAAGGCGATAATTTCCGGGACTTCGTAAGAGTGCAGCTCGCGAATTTTGGCTTCTAATGTTTCAAAGAAAGCCAAATCTGTTTTAATCAAAAGCTGCCACTCTTCCTCGTTATGTACCTGTCCTTGCCAAGTGTAAATCGATCGAATGGGGATGATGCTGACGCAGGCGGCGAGTTTGGATGCAACTAAATTTTTGGCGATCGCTTCCGCCTCATCCCGCGAAGCCGCCGTTACCATCACAACACCGTAGCTTGCGGCGTCTAAATTCTGCTCCATAACCCGCCACCGAATTTTTCCACAGGGACGATTGTATCAATTTCACGCAGCTGCCGATTGCCCTGTATTTGAGTAAAAACAATTCTTGGTTCCTGCCCCCAGGATTGTACCTGTCAGCATAGCACCCTTGATATCGGCTCCCGTCAGCGTCGCCTCGATCAAGTCAGCATTGCTCAAATCTGCATTCTCCAGCATTGTCCAGTTCAAGTTTGCCCCCTGCAAGCAAGCTTTGGCTAAATTGGCTCTCCTCAGATCCGCCCCAGCTAAGTTTACCCCCCGCATCTGCGCCTGGGATAAATCCGCTCCTACCAGATTAGCGGCTTCCAGGTTAGCGCCGCTCAGCTTTGCTTCCCTCAGATCGATCCCTTCGAGATCCACACCCATCAAGTCTAACCCGTTTAATAACGCTCTGTTAAGATTGATACCTGTCAATAAAGCGCCATACAGCATAGAGCCGCTCAGTCTCGCACCTTGCAAATTAGCCCAATTAAGGTTGACACCCGTGAGGTTAGCTCCGCGCAAGTTAATCCCTTGCAGGCTAGCGCCGCAGAGATTTGCTCCCCACAAGTTAGCGCTACGCAGATTAGCACCGTTAAGATTGGCACCGCTCATATTTGCCCCAGGTAGTTTCGACTTTTCCAGACAAGCTCCCTTCAGTTGAGCTTTCGTCATGTCTGCTTCGACGAGTCTGGCTTCCCGTAGTTTGACAAAGGTTAAATTAGTCCAATTCAGTAAAGCGCGGCTCAAGTCTGACTTGGTTAGATTAGTCCGACTGAGATTTGCTCCTCTGAGGTTAGCACCTGTGAGGTTAACCCCAATCAAGACCGCTCCTCTGAGATCGGCTCCACTAAGGTCAATTCCCGCAAAGTCTCTACATCCTTCTTCGTAGAGCTTTAATAACTCGCTAACTTCCATATCATTTGCCTCGCAGTTATTGCAAGTTTGTATTAAAAATTAACTCCTTGCCTCAGAAAAAACAGGTGTATAAAATCTAGGAATTGATTTTCTGAGTTTAGAGAGAACGCCTTGTTAAAAAGCAATTTTGCTTGCTCAATAATAATTTTACTATTGAGTGTTTTTAACTGTTATGGAGGAGGGGATTAGTGTTACAAATATTTTTTTAATTTTTTTAGCTGTATCAAACTCGGTGGGAAAATAGAGATTAGTCTATAGCATTTAGTTTCAACAATGACAAAATTCAAAGTTTTGCGTTTCCCCTCGCAAGTATAAAAACCGCTATGAGCGATCGCTCATAGCGCATACAAAGTTTTTACTGGTTACCGAGAACTGCTAATTCAGCGATAGGGAATAAACCTGACCATCGATTAGCAGGCGCGTAATGCCTTTAGCTTTGAGATGATCGCCAACTTTTTGCAGCATCTTGCCATCGGGAACTTTGATCACCCGCTGGGTACGATTGGAAAAGCGCCGCGCCACCCGGTGGTTGTCAAAAACAGGTAAAGTTCTTTCTTGAACTTCTTCAGTAGGAATTAGACCTAAATCGGCGAAGTCTTTGAGCGGTTTTACCACCAATTCTGCCGCCCGATCGACCACCAAGTAACAGGTTTTGGGAATCAGCGCTTGCGACAGGGGTAAAACCTGAACTTTGACGCCAGACCTTACCGCCCTTCTTAAGATGGGCGCTTCATCTTCCAGGTCTTCCTCATCGGCGTCTTCAAAATCTTCGTCGTCTTCGTCTTCCTCATCTTCATCCAAATCTGCCAACTCTCCCTGAAGCTCTAACAGATCTTCAGGTAGCATTTCTCTGAACGTGCTGGCTTCTTCAGCATAAGTTGCATCGACCAATTCATCCTTAGTTGCTGCACGAGGCACAGGAACCTCTCTAGGTGGCGATGGTGCTTCTGGTGCTTCTAGCTCTAGTGGTTCGCCCTCTGTCTCGTCGAGCGCACTTGAACGCCTTCGCCGCAGTCTGGCGGCGGGAGTTGTAGCTAAGGGTAGCTCTAATTGCAGCGATCGCTCTATCTCGACTGGGACTTCTTCCTCAGGTTCGGAACTGTCCTTGAGCGTGCGACCGGAACGTTTTTGCTGAATCAGCACTTCGTATTCCGAAGGCGACAGCGTGCTTTTGAGGAAACGGCTGATTGTCGAGTGGCTGACATCGTACCGCATAGCCAGAGTTGAGGTCGTCTCGTCGGTTTCGCGATACAACTTAACGATCTCAACTTTGTCGGCATCGGTTAATTTTCTGGCGCTCATACGGCTTTTCTTCCTAATTCCGTTGTCTACGTCCGGCGGGGCGACGTGAACGGCTTGATGTATCGTATTCCAGGGCTGCTCCAATCGCAAACAGCACGCCACTGAACACCCAGAATACTTCTGGTAGAGAGCCGCTTTGATAATCTGGTTGTTTTTCGGCCCACTTAAACCACATATCTGCAATGTACAGCGACAACGCCGCCGCTGCGATTACCCGCCAAGATTGAGCAAAACGTCCTCCCCAGAAAGCTAACAGCAGCATTGTTGCCAGAATTAACAGACAAATATCGCTGACCACGTAAAACAGACTGATAGGAGCGGCGAGAGGTCTTAGCTGTTCGTCTAATGCCATAATCCAAGCCGGTGCTGCTGGTTTTTCAACCTCCGCTGATTCTGGACTAGGGGTTGGCTTGGGAGATGGCTTGGGAGATGGCGATGCTTTGGGTGCAGGCGTTGGTTGCACTGCGGGAGCTTTTGGCGCTGGTTTAGTTGTTGGCGCTGCTTGTTGGACGATAATTTGGGCAATGTTTTGGTGTTGTGGCATTAACTCCGCAGCTGTGGTGGGCAAGGTCGTAATCCAGAACGCCAATGCCGAACCAATTGCAGCGATCGCTCCCACAATGCCCCACTGCCACCACACCAGACTCAGTCGCTTAGATTTTACCGCCAGTATCATTCCCCAACCCAAAGAAATATAAGTCGCGATAAAAAAGAAATCTCCAAGCGATACATCGGGTTCTAGACCTAAAACCAGTTCCCAATAGCCAAACAACAAGTTCCCTATGAAATAGAACAGCATTCCCAAACCAATTCCCAGCCAGACCCCGCGTCCGCTGACAATTTGAGGACTGCGCCAATTTCTAAAACACAGCAACGATGCTGCCAGGTATGCCACCTGTTCAAAAATATAGGTTCCATACACGTACCACCGTGGACGCTCTGTTCCTGCCGGTGTAATGCTGAACAGCATAAAAAATAAAAGTGCTAGTACAGCCCAAGCAATTCCACCCATGACGATTGTCTGAACGGGTATAACGGATTTAGGACTGGATTTATCAGAAGGGTTACTCATAGGGATGCACTGACAATGGTAATAGCTGGTGATGGAAAGCGCGGTATTCAATCTTGTTGCGCCACTGCTGATGTCAACCTCGTAACGCTCAGGCTGCGAGGTAGCCTGCCAATCGTGGCGCTTTGACTTGCCCTCACACCTCAATCGAATTGATCGCTGCGACTATCGCCACAGCTTACCAAGGGGAGATTGATTCAGCCAACTGATAAAGTGTGTTCGCTCTGCCTCCGGCATATCTTCTAAAGCGTCGATGGCTCTGGCAACAAAGCTGGTATTGCCAAAATACTGTTTACCAAGACGATGCAACTCTTGCAACAGGGTAATCAGATGATGTTCTTCCCAAGGGGGAACCTGGGAGCCTGAGAGCGGGTCTAGCGTCAGTAAATTTTGTACTGCCTCTGGCGATTCCGCCTTGGGAAAGCGCCACTGCTGAAATACCTCCGAGATATTTTTTTGAAATAATCCAGCTTGCCTGGAACCTAAAAGGTCTTCGATGTCTATATAAACCGCTTGGAGCAGCAGGAGACACGCTTGGGTAAACGGTGTCGTCTTGACGCTCTCGCCAGCATCGCCAGCTAGCTGATCTAGACGGACTTTACCCCAGACGCTGTATCGCTCCGGTTCCTCCAATAATACACAAGCTTTCCCGCGATTGTCGGTTAAATCTCGCCAGAAAGCTTTGGCTTCTTC
>DNGJ01000543.1:2839-6076 GCA_003486305.1 Cyanobacteria bacterium UBA11371 | reverse complement strand
CGCCAGAAAGCTTTGGCTTCTTCCTCTTGACTCGCTTTAAACACGCTGATTAAGCGAAAGGTTTGCCCCTGATAATGGAGAATCGGAATCTGCTGGTCCCGATTTGGGTGCTGAATGCTTGATATTTCAACATCCTGCCGTTTCAGAATAAACATGTCACTGGCAATTGACTCCTGTCAGGACCACTGGGTGCAGATGCGATTGTCACTGCGATCGCACCTGTCTGGATGCAACGAGCCTTGTTTAGCCCGCCGATGAAGGCACAAACTCGCGCTCGCGCAGTTGAACATCACACTATCTTATCCAACACCCGTGCTGTTGGTCTTTATTGAATCCTTTCCCTGTCCAAAAACAGGAGATTCCACCTTAGCAAAACCCCAGCTTGTCGCCCTTCTGCTTGCGGAACGGCTATCTGGCTGTTGCTTTTCGGAATCGCTAGGGAGCTGCTCTGCTGGGGAACCTTTTTGCACGGACTAAAAGATGCGTACACTCGCACCGGCAGATTGTCGATATTGGCTATTGTGCCCCTAGCAAGGCGGATTCCTTACCTGAATGCGGTTGAAATGCATTCTGCATCAAAAGCCATCCTGGTTAAACCTTTCAAATCAGCGCCGGTACTTTCAACCTTGCGCTCATCAAGGAAAACCTTAGCATTGCGATCGCAATGCTATCGATGAAGCAATTCTACTATGGCTGCACAAATCTCGATCGATATTTGATAATATGGCACACAGATGGTTGGGTGCGTAACTCAGGTGGATAGAGTAACTGCCTTCTAAGCAGTCTGCCGCAGGTTCGAGTCCTGCCGCACCCGTTTCCCAGCAAACCCACCAAAATTGAGACAAGCAAAATTGAGACACGATTGAGACAGAAGGTTTGTTTTGCTTGGTTGGTGGATGGCTCAAATGCAGCACTTAATAGCTTCCTAAAATGTCCTTTGCCAAATTATTGACCGCATTCTAAACCAATGTTGAGTAAACCAATGTTGAAACTCTTGCATAGCGGGATTCTCAACGATTTTAACTCATCTAAGTATTCTTGGCTGCATTTTGACAAATTAACTGTCCCCTATATGAAAGGTGACAAGTTCTTTGTCGTTTCTTGAAAACGGCTATTTTGGCGAGTTTTTCCAGGATTGACACCATAATTGTCCTTTGCGCCTATAATACTAATATGTTTTTATTAAACACTTATGTATATGCAGGACAATCATCCCCTCGAATCAGGAATGCCTGCATCCTCATCCCAGGAAGACCGTGTTGAGGCGATCGCAATTGTCGCCGAACTTGGGGATGAGGCTCGCTTGAAGCAGGAAATTATTCAAAGTCTTTTGGCTCCCTGCGATCGCATCACTTACGGACAAAGGCAGAGAGAAGCAGCCCAAAAGCTGGGTGTTTCAGTAAGAACGGTGCGGCGGTTAGTCAAAAAGTGGGAAGAAAAGGGATTGGAGGCTCTTACGCAAACAACCAGGACTGATAAAGGAAAGCATCGAATTGATCGGGAATGGCAAGAGTTCATCATCAAAACTTACAAGCAGGGCAACAAGGGTAGTAAGCGAATCACGCCCAAGCAAGTTGCCGTGAGAGTACAAGCAAGGGCGGCTCAACTAGGAGAAGAGAAATATCCAAGCTTAAGGACGGTTTATCGAGTGCTAGAACCGATTATTGAGCAGCAAGAGCAAACCCAAAATATTAGAAGTCGGGGTTGGCGGGGGTCGCGTTTATCGGTTAAGACTCGGACGGGTCAAGATTTATCGGTCGAGTACAGCAACCATGTTTGGCAATCCGATCGTACCCGTGTGGATGTTCTGTTGGTCGATCGACATGGCACGATTTTAGGTCGTCCTTGGTTGACGACGGTAATCGATACCTACTCTCGCTGCGTTATGGGGATTAACTTGGGCTTTGATGCGCCTAGTTCTCAGGTGGTGGCGTTAGCGTTGCGTCATGCTATTTTACCTAAGCAGTATGGTTTGGAGTACAAACTGCATTGCGAGTGGGGGACTTACGGTAAGCCGGAACATTTTTATACCGATGGGGGTAAGGATTTTCGCTCAAACCACTTGCAGCAGATTGGAGTGCAGTTAGGGTTTGTTTGTCATTTGCGCGTTAGCGAAGCTCCTGCGAAGCAGGCTCGCCCTTCGGAAGGTGGTATTGTTGAACGTCCTTTTGGCACTTTTAACACCGAGCTATTCTCGACTTTGCCAGGATATACGGGGTCAAATGTGCAAGAAAGACCCGAAGCAGCAGAGAAAGAAGCTTGTCTGACGCTGCGGGAGTTAGAGCAATTGCTGGTGCGCTACATCGTGGATAAGCATAATCAAACAATTGATGCGCGGATGGGCGACCAGACAAGGTTTCAAAGGTGGGAAGCTGGGTTAATTGCCATTCCCAGTTTAATCGGGGAAAGGGAGTTAGATATTTGTTTGATGAAACAAACTCGCCGCACGATTTATCGAGGCGGTTATCTCCAGTTTGAAAACTTAACTTATCGAGGAGAACATTTAGCGGGGTATGCTGGTGAAAGCGTATTAATGCGATATGACCCCAGAGATATTACTACTATTTTGGTTTACCGCTGTGAAGGTGGTAAAGAGGTATTTTTAGCTCGTGCTTATGCACAAGATTTGGAAACAGAACAACTTACTTTAGATGAGGCGAAAGCTAGCAGTCGAAAGATTCGAGAGGCAGGTAAGACGGTTAGCAATCGTTCGATTTTGGCAGAAGTACAGGAGCGAGAAACGTTTCTAACTCAAAAGAAAACCAAAAAGGCACGACAAAAGGAAGAACAAGCCCAAGTGCGAAAAGCCAAACAACCATTGCCCGTTGAACCAGAAGAAATCGAGGTGGCATCTATTCGGAATGAAGCGGAACCGGAGATGCCAGAGGTGTTTGATTACGACCAAATGCGTGAAGATTACGGCTGGTAGGATATGACTGCACAAGAAGCGAAAACGGTTGCTCAACAATTAGGCGATATTCCGGTAAATGATGGGAAGTTACAAGCAGAAATTCAGCGATTAAATCGGAAGAGTTTTGTATCGTTGTCACAAGTAGAAACTCTCCATGAATGGTTGGAGGATAAACGACTTGCACGGCAGTCGGGGCGAGTGGTGGGAGAGTCGAGAACGGGTAAAACAATGGGCTGCGATGCTTATACAGCGGATTGCAAGCGAGTGAGGTACAGCCTTAAGGCTTCGTTTGTATAGCGGCACCCTTAAGGGTGCCGCTATACAAA
>DNGJ01000543.1:0-2629 GCA_003486305.1 Cyanobacteria bacterium UBA11371 | reverse complement strand
ATACAAACGAAGGTGTACCTCACGCGGCTGCAATCCGCTATAGATTGCGCCATAAACCAAAGCAGGAATTGGGGAAACCCCCAACTGTACCTGTTGTTTATTTCCAAGTGCCTCAAGAGTGCGCGGCTAAGGAGTTTTTTGGGTTAATTATTAAGCATTTGAAATATCAAGTGGTTAAGGGGACAGTCCCGGAACTTAGAGATCGCGCTATTCAAGTGCTGAAGGGATGCGGGGTGGAGATGTTAATCCTGGATGAAGCAGATCGCCTGAAACCGAAAACTTTTGCTGAGGTGCGCGATATTTTTGATGGTTTGGAACTGGCGGTGATTTTAATCGGAACTGACCGCTTGGATGTAGTGATTAAGCGAGATGAGCAGGTTTATAATCGCTTTCGCGCAAGGCAATCGGTTTGGTAAGTTGTCGGGGGAAGAATTTAAGCGGACGGTGGAGGTTTGGGAAAAGAACGAGACTATATTGAAGACTTTGGGGGAATTAACAGGGGGTTATTATACTAATCTTTTGGATCGTTGGAAACCCTAATTTTTTCAACCAACCAAGCCGATTGGTTACCAATTTTACCACATTTTACAAATCTGAAAGCGCCCCTAATATAAGTCCACTTTCGAGGTTTTACTCCGACCAGGTTTGAAATGTCTTTTAAAATCGTGATAACTCCGAATTTGGCGACCAATAGCTCTTTGCACAAGCTCAATCAATGATGTAATGCTACAAGCATATCCAATACAGCCACAATAGCGGTTGCTTACTCCCTCCCGCGCCATACCAATTACAACTAAAACACGTTTGCAGTGTTCATCCAAAATTCCTGTTTGTTGGTATAACATCCAAGGGTGATCTGGTGACATTTTTTTACCTTTTAAGGATTTTTTAACATACTCTTTTTCATCCGTAGTTAAAGTTTTATCTTCAAGAGCTTGTGAGATATTTGAATGGATAATTTCTGCCTGATACCCCCTTTCTTTAGGAAATTTCCTGCGGTTACGTTCAAATATTTGATTTATTTGTTCGCAAATTTTTCGTCCTACAGCAACACTATCTACAACAATCATTGAATGAACTGGATACCATAATTCTGCTTGACTCCCTTCAGGACGATGGGGTGCTAATTCACTTACTGATTCTTTCCTTCCCTCTATTTTATCGCATGATTCCATATAAGTAATGACTTCCTTAACTACAGAAAGCTGCGGTCTTAAATTCTTATTATAGCCTGCTTGAGTTGCATCTTCAGTAATTTCAAAACCAGCATCATTAATTAATTCTGCATTAGTAATTCCTACTTCATCAACAAAATATGTAAACTCTTCTTCTTTATCGCTTACATACTTCATGCTGTGGTCGTTTTCATTGGCATCATCATAATCGTAAACAGAAAGCAAGGTAAACTGTGAAAGAGCTTTACCATCTGCTTCAATCGGGGTTCCTGTATATCCAAAAACTAAAGAATCCACAGCTTTTTGAACAATATTTAGCACTTGATCTAGAGCATGATGTGGCTCATCAATAGCAATAAACGGAAATTGAGCCAGAATCATTGATAAGTTATCTTTGGGATTATTATTGGTTTCAAAAAATTGATGAATACAGGATACCCAAATATCACATCTTTCTAAACTGGGAAATTCTGCTTCTACTAATTGCACTCCTTCAGATATAACCCCTACTCTGGGAGCATCAGATGATATTCCATATTTGACTAGCTCGTTCCCTCCTCCTTCTGCTTCACCACGAAGAGAATTAGCTATCTGATCTCTTATGGCTACTTCTTTTGTTAAAATTAAAATCCTATTTATTCTCGGGTATGACTTGCCTAAATTTTTCTGAATAATATAGTTTAACGCACAAGCTTGCACAACAGGAGCTAGAGTTTTTCCAGCCCCTACAATCCAAAAGTTACCGTAAATAGTACGGTTGATTTGGTTCCAAGGGCGTAAAAACCAGTCTTGATAGTCTAAATCAATCCTATCCCATCCCTCACGTCGCTGGGCGGTTCTCAATTTGGCAAGATTTATTCTGGGATGATCGAAAAAGCGAGGCTTTTCCCAATAAGCATCTGGCTTTATTCCTTTCTCGCTGTTATGTTTTCTGCATAGAGGTTGCAAGTTTTCAAGAGCGTCTGTGCCACCATTACGTCTTGCATGAATATGATCGACTGTATCCGCTGGATGATTGCACCCATGATGCCAATTACATTGAGGGTTTGTACCCCACTTGTTGATAAACTTCTTCCAAGTTTCTCAATCCATCCAACTTGGTTTGTTAAGAGCCATATCTTTTTTGTCTCCTTAATTACACACTTAAAGTTCTTAAGATACTAAATCTGCTCCGATTCAAAATAGTTCCGCACTTACCCCACCAGCTTACTAGCCAGCCGCTGATGTATCCGATCTAACCACACAGGAATCACAGGTTCACCGGATTTTAATGATGCGATCGCTCTCTCCAGATCAAACTCTACCAGTTGCAGCGATCGCTCCTGTTTATCCCACCACAGCATAAAGCGCTTCTCTGAAGCCGGATTAGCAAACTCCGGTTCCTTCTCATAAAGCTGTTTCAGCGCCGTCGCCGCCGTCTCAAAGCTCAACCCCACAGACAGACAATACTCCAT
>DNGJ01000430.1 GCA_003486305.1 Cyanobacteria bacterium UBA11371 | reverse complement strand
ATGCCTACGGCACGCTAACGCGATCGCAACAGCAGCAGGAGTAGGAAACCCCAACCGCGTCTACTACCTAAAACAAGAAGTTGCCGCGATTTCCATTAGCAGATTAAAGCAAATTATGTACCAATTGTTAGAGTTGGAAATCCTAGCTAAACAAGGTGGTACTGAGTCGCTCTTCACCAGCCAAATTATTACTCTTTGTAGCCAATGAGCATTTTACAATTTCCCGACCCTGGCGACCCCACAGACACAACTGGGATAGCAGAGAAAGCTATTTTTGAACCATATTTCGATGCGATCGCCGGTCAATCAACAGCTATTAAGCTACTGCACAGAGCGGTATCAACAAACAATCTACCAAACGCCTACCTATTCGCTGGAATAGACGGTGTAGGCAAAAGAATGACTGCACGCGGCTTTATCAAAGCACTGTTCTGCAATTCGTTACCAATAGAAAAAGCCGACAATTGCTGGTTTCAAATCGAATTGGGGAACTGCTAATTACACAGATAAAGGTAGCTTAATTGGCATTCAAGGCGAACTCAAGCTAGATGAGTGGATCGACCGAACCACGGGTCAGCAACGAGTTAAGCCTGTGATTCGGGTTAGCCATCTGGAGTTGCTTGGCTCCAACCCCAACTCTCACTCTAATTCTGACAATCAAGCAGAACAAACAGCTAACACTGCCCAAAACGATTTCTAATATTACCAACCTCACTAAAATATCCCTGCACTTTCTCAGAGTGTGGGGAATATTTTTTAGCGCTGAAGCGCTTGAGTTATTGAACCGATAGAGGTAAAATACAATGAATAACGCACAACTAAAAGTAAGGATCGATTCCCTTCAAGCTTCCCATACTACTGACGGAACTTTGATGGTTTCTGGTGAAGCTTCTTTCAAGTATTACGATCGAGGGGGATTTCAAGTGCGTCCCATTCCTTTCCAGTCTTATGGGGAAGCAGCAGTTACCCTGAATAATTCGGGAGTGGGTGCAATTCATGTTGTATCGGGGCGCCTCAACATTTTCAAGCCTAACGATGCCAATCCCAATCATCGAATGTTGTTGACTGTGGAAAGAACAATTGTTGTAGGTGGACAAGACGCTTCTCCATAGACTCCTGTTAATCCTGTCGTTCCTTTATCGCCGCTAACTTCTGCGGTTGACAGTCCTCGCGTGCCTGTCCCTGCTGTTAGTAACGGTAAAGCGATCGCACAATATGACAGCATACCATTCTAGCTAATTGAAAACTTGGCATCAACCCAACCAGCAGGAACTACCTGTTGGTTTTTTTTCGGAAAATGGCGCTTAGTTATTAATAGTTTGTTTGAGGCTCTGACGAGCAAAATGCCGTGAAGAATTGGGTAAAACCAATGATTACTGTCACGGTTTCTCACAAGGCTGCTAACGTAGTCGGGAATCTCTCAAAGCGTGCCATCAAAACTCTGAAACAAGCTGATTTCTGTGTGGTTAAACAAGAAGGAGAACTTGGATTCACTGGCAGCTTGACAATTCCCTTGGAACCGGAATCGGGTTTAACCTGGCAAGGAGTCAAGAGTTGTTTAGAAAATTCTGGGTATAAAGTTCGAGTAATTTGCTAGTTTTCTTTTCTCAATCCTGGCACGACGTTGAGCGTGTCAGGATTATTTTTTTCCCACGCTTCCCGATTTGATATTGCGTTTGAAGTGGGAAAGGGAAGAGCGATCGCATCTTCATTTTCTTACGTAAGTGTTGTTTTAAAAATAGCTATTCGGTGCGTTCTAACGGCACGTAGAAAATAATGTGACAGGCAAGGCAGATCTCGATCTTATACCAACTCTGTGTGAAGTTGCGCCAAAATGAACTATAAGCCTTAAGCGGTTGAGTTTGATTTAGTTGCAGCTTCATAAAGAAACGGTATTAGCAAATTGTTACAGCCAGCGGATGGCAGGCAGGACACTTTTGCAGCGCCTGGTAACGAAAAGCTAGAAAGGGCGTGATTTCGTGGAATAACTCTCGTTAGCAAATATTTACAATTGAGCGAAATCCTTAGATGTTACACCTTACAAGTCTGAAGGCGAGAGAAGATAACCATAGCGCATACAAATCAAAAACTAATACCAAATCCAAATATATACTTATTGTAAACACACTGCCCTGCATCAAGATGCGCCCAAACGTGCTTCGCACCACTTGGTACAGCACCTTGTGCAACTAAAGTATTATACATGGAACGGCAATATTCATCTGCTTTTTCTTGGCCCATTGCTTTTAGTTCTGCTCCAGCATAGTAAAAGGGGTGTTCATGGGATTTAAAAGGTGCTGTACTCTCAGAACTGAGGTCATTAGTATCGTCGGGTGATTTGGATGAGGTGATGGGAGTAGGCTGCTGTTGTTGTGGCTGTGTTTCAAATTCGTTTACTTGTTGCTGTTTTGTTGGTTCCTGTTGCTTTTGATATTCCGCTTCTTTTTCGGCAGTAATCTCTTTTTTCATCAAGGCTACATCTTCATCTCTCAACCCATAAGCCTCTTGCAGATCCTTCAACTCATCAATAGCTTTTTGAGCTAAAGGATACCGATATTCAATAGCTTCTTTAAAGGCTTCTCGGTAAATCTCTAAATTTCTTAAACGCTGGTGGAACGGTGACAAAACTTGGCTTTCAATTTCAGCAGCTTTGTCATCCGCGATGCCAAGCTCTTGCTGTTTTTTCCGTAATATAAGGCGAGCGGTAGATGAAATTTCGCCATGACTAGCATAGCGTTCAACAATTTTGCGATATTCTGCCTCTGGGTTTTTCTGAGCTTGAGCCAAGAGAATGTTAAAGCCTTCTTTATCCAGAATAATTTCTGGCTTCATGTTTGGCTTAACATCTTGGACTTTCCCCTTGGCATAATTATGCAATTCCTGAACGTGGATTTTGCCATCACCGTCTCGGTCGGCTGCGCCTGTCTCAATCCCCTCAACTAAATACTGGGTGTAAAGTGAAAGCGTTGACCCTTCTTGCTGAAAGGAAGTTTGTGTAGCCGTGGAAGAAGTGAGAACAACCCTCCCTTGGGCACCTAATTCCCTCTTAATATCCACACCCACACTTTTAGCTTGCCAACCATCAGCAAACGCACCACTATAGCAACAGTCAAGAATCATTACTTGTCGCTTAGCACGGCTGTTGAGCGATTGCTTTTGCACAAAACTTGCTGGCACCGCTGTCGCGTCAAAGTTATCTTTAGCAGTAATGCGAGTTGTCAAGTAAAGGTGGTTATTATCATCAGTAATGCCATGACCGGAAAAAAATAGCAGTAATAAATCTTCTTTCTCACGTTTATCAAATAGCCACTTAATCTCTATCTGCATTGTTATGGGATCGGGATTGATGAGCGGCTTTACCTCATCAAAACCACCCAGATTCGGGTCTGCCAAAATTCGCCCCATTGCTTCCACATCATTGGGAGATGCAGAAAGTGGAGGTATACCATCCCCGTATTCACTCACCCCAATCAGCAGAGCGACCTTTTTAGGCATTTGTCTCTCCACCCATCGCAGCTAGAAGATCCTTCGCTACCCTCTCACCCTCTAGTAGCTCTTGGCGGCTTTTAGCTTCAATCTTGACCTCCTTGTCGCCGACTTTTACATTCACCACGATGGGCTTATCCCCAATGCGATCGCCCAAAAAGCTGAGAAAATCTTTAATATTCTTTACACTCACCTCAGCGGTCAGAAATCCCACCAGCGTTGCAAACCCTGGTTTAGCTCCCGCCTCTGGATTCAAGTCTTCTACACGGTCAACCTTCTCGACTTCATCAAGTTGGCGTAGCTGGCGCAACAGTTTTTGCGCTATCTCTTGCCGCTCGTCATCATCTAGTTCTGGGTCATTAACGGCAAACGTGAATTGAATCGTGGGTTGGTCTGTCATTTACCCTAATTGTTCTTTCATTTATCTTTGTACAATATTATACTTTCACATTTTTCCAGGCGTCATCAGGATAAATTGAGTTAAAGAGGCGATTACAGCGATCCAGTTGCACAAGAGTCGGCATCGCTTGCTGATTTCCCCTAATTAAACCTTATTTTACTTTCCTTGCAAAGCCGCAGGCATCGCCTGAGCCACAGTCGCTACATCTATGTCCCTTATATCTTCTGATATACAAAGATAGACCTAAAAACCAAAAATTACATCTCCAATTACTAGCGCTCATTTAAACCCCCTGACTAAAATATGATTGGGAAATTCCATCTATACGGATATTTTTATTGGAATTTCCCATTCCTTCCAGACACTCATCTCAAACCATGAGAAAAAAGTCTATCCAGGTTGATTTAAAACCCCTGCGCTTGATAATAATCATCCGGGTCAATATCTTCCGGCAGCGCATCAAGTGGTTCTCCATTGCGAATATCCTGGCGCATCCTCTTTTGTATTCCTGCTGCATCGCCAGCCGCACTTTGTTGATCTTCCATCTTCCACGCCCCAAAATTCAGCCCTCGACGTGCCCAGTCGCTAGAGACGCGATTAAAGGTACAACCAAACAATATGGATTGGCGAAAAGGAACGCTCTCGTAAAAGTTCTACCGCTATTTCCCAGCTTTTAGCCTCCTTTCCTCAAGGAATTAAAGATTTTGCCGAGCAACTAGAAGCACAGGCTTTGTCACTGGCTCAAATCCAAAATGACCCGCGTCAACTAGCTCAAAAATACTGCGAAAAGTACGAAAAGCGCAAGCAATTCACCCAAGAACAAAAGGAACAAATTACACAAGAAATAATCCAAACAGCCGGGAATGTCAACTTAGAATCAACGCTTTCAACAGCAGCAGACAACGAACTAGATTCAGAAATTGTAGAAACAGATGAAGAAAACCCCAAATCCGAGCGCGACGACCTATTCATGTACAAGCTAATTAAAGCCGACTTGATGGGTCACGCGCAACTATTAGAAACCGAGAAAGTCAAGCAAGAATTAAGCCGATTCCTCCAAAACGAATGGGGTCAAGCTTTATCAGAGCAGGCGCTTATTGCGATGAACAAAGACTTAGAATCGCTTCGTTCTCTCAACCGTCTGACCCAAATTACTCAAAGAATTGCCGATGTCCTTGGTACTCCCAGTACTGATGGTTCGACTGAGGTTAAAGGCAAAACTTACTATCTACAAGTCAATCCTGCGAGGAAGGATTTATTAATCTCTCAAAAAGATGGGACGGTTGTTTTAGATATTAAATCTGGTGAAGTGCAAACTCATCAAGTTGATGCCCAGGTTATCAGCACTTTCGAGGAAATTAATTCCCGGATAGATAGTGCTTTAAGCGAGGTCAAAAAAGAGTATTTGAACCTGTAAGTTTACGTATTAATTACTCTCCTGCCTGTATTTTAAGTAGATTGACCAGATGATCTGACAACCACAAACCAGCATCTCGCAATGCTTGAATTCTGGGAGATACTAAAGGAATTAAACCCCGTTGTTTTGCTAAGATAATTAAGCGACCTGTTCCAATTGTAGTAATACTTAAACTTTGGCTACAGCGACGTGCTGCTCTATCATCAATAATGGCGGCACAATCGGGATTATTGAGCGCTAAGCTTAATACTTCTGATTTTCCTTTACCTAAATCCCAGCCAGCTACTTCTGGTGCTATGTTTCCAATTTCTACTCGTTGCGCCCAAGTGACGCTAGATAATTCTCTCGCAGCTGCATCGTTTTGACCTGCTGCTGTAATTTCATCCCACACACCTGCTGGTACTAGAATTTCCGAGAACAGTTGAGGTAGTAATTCAGCTTGTTGACTTTTAAATAAAACAATTAAAGGTGAGGAGTTAATAATAACTCTTTTAATCAACATTTGCCATTTCCTCCGCCAACTCTTCAGCGGTATATTGCATGAAGTCAACTTGGTAACGAGACAAAGCGTTGATGAATTCTGCCCTATCGATTCCAGCAATTTCTGCGGCTTTGCTTTGAGATATTTGTCCAAGCTCGTACCATTTTACTGCGGCTGCCAGTCGCATCTCCTGAACAAATTCATCAGGGTTTTTGCGAAGAGCAGAAAATGCGGTTTCTGGTAGTTGAATAGAAATAGATACCATTTGATTTTTCCGATTTTACAATTAACAAATAATCGTCATTTATGGCAGTGTATTATAGCATAAATTGTCTCCTTGCGTGTTTACGCGCACATACTCGATTAATGCGATAAGTAACCTTGTCTATAGCCTTGACGCCTTAAAGACTTGGCACGGCTTTTCGACCACTGTCGCACTGGGGTGAGGGGTGGGATATTAGCAAAGGGTTGTGCGATCGCCGATTGTTTCGTTATCTGAGCCAAAACATTACCAATAAATCGACAACAGCGGTGAGGTTGACTTACAACTTGCTCTTCACAAAATCGAATTACGACCCAACCTGCTTCTACAAAAAAGCGATTTCGGTAGTCATCTTTCCCCGCAAAGTGAATTAACGTACCATCCCTAGCCATCGGTTCATCAAGTTCAACATCAATATGTAGATTGGTTATCGGTATTCTTTTGGGGGCTAGGGCAGAAATTACGCCAGAACTTGCACCACAAATTCCTTTGGTTACTCAGGAATTGCCGGAATTTCACGAGATTATAGACGCTCTCAAATCTGTTGCTGGCGAGGGATTACCGCCGCACCTTAGTATAGGGGAATTGGAAGCGATCGCGCACAGCAGTATCGGTCTTTACATCTCAGATATCATCAATGCCATCACCGCAATTCAGCACCAGTATTCGCTCCAAAATGCCAAAGAACTAGCAGAAAAGCTATTTAACTACAAAGTCCAACTTTTCAATCGACTCTATGATATCGAGTTTTTACCTGCACCTCAAGTCCCTTTAGGTGGTTTGGATCAAATGCTTGCAGCATTTAAAAAGTTCAAACGATTATTAAGTCCTCTGGCGAAAGCCTATAAACTCAAAGTACCAAAAGGAGTATTGTTAGTTGGCCCCCCTGGTACTGGGAAATCACACGCGGCTAAAGTCTGCGCTCAAATTGTTGGAGTTCCTCTCATTCTGGTAGATTGGGGTAATTTTAGAGGTTATGGTAATGAAGCCGAACCGAGGCTGAAAAAACTTTTGAAACTTACTGATAGGCTCAATCGAGTTGTAATTTATTTTGATGATTTTGATAAGAGTTTTGCGGGGTTTGATGACGGCGGTTTGGGTCAAAGGCTGGCTGGAACTTTGCTCACTTGGATGCAAGAACGTACCAGCGACGCAATTGTTATTGCTAGCGTTAACCGCATGGAATGGTTGCCACCAGAACTCACCCGCGCCGGACGCTTTGACTACATCTACAAAGTTGATTTGCCCAATCATGGCGAACGCAATACTATTTTTAATCTCCACTTAACTCGATTTGATGAGCGATTCAAAAATGGTGGCGTTCCCTATACTCACGAGTCAAGAAAAGAGGTGATTAAAAGAACCCAACGCTGTGTTGGCTCTGAGATTCAAACGATTGTAGAACGAGCTGCGGCTACTACTTTTTATCAAATGTTTCCCGATGAGAATGCACCAATTCCGTCGTTACTTCCGCCGTTGGAAATATCTCCTGAAACTCTGCTTGAAGAACGCAAGCAAATTAAGCCTCTGGCTATTCGCGAAGCTGACCGGGTTGAATCAATGCGGCAATATTGCTGATTTGCAAGCACTTCCTTCTTCTAGTGCTGATGAATCTGTCTTTGCTATTAGTAATGTGGATATTTATGGGGATTGAATGGGTGTCACCTTAGTTTGACCAACAAGCTTTTCAGTTTCTTTAGGATGCTTTTTGGTAAAACGAGAGCGCTTGGTTGCTAATAACATAGTCAGAAGTGCTGCTAGTCCGCCAATTTGAGATGGTTCTGGAACTGACGTAGCAATGCCGTCATCCGAGATATTACTAAAATCATTCTCAGAAACAATGGAAAATTCGTCATCCGAGATATTGCTAAAATCATCATCCAAAACACTGGTTGGTTCGTCACCAAAGACATTGCTAAAATCATTGGTTGAAACACTGGTCAATTCATCATCAGAGACGGAAATAAAATCATCGTTAGAGACACTAGCGACACTAGCAAAGCTTCCTAGTGAACTACGACTACGACCTTTTTCATGTATGGTAACTCGACTGGTAAAACTTATAGTCCCAGTGGAGTGGCTCCACCCTGCTGCTATGCTTTCAGCATACGCTGCTAGATATGCTCCTAGCGTAAAGTCATAAGAACGCTTGTTTCGTGTCAGACTGATATTTTTATTCAAACTGATAGAGTTGAAATTCAAATATTTTGCTGGAGTCCGGCTCCAGAGGTGGGAGTCCCAACTTACTGACTGTACCTTAGAACGAGGTTTATAGAGATCGTGTACAGCAATCTTGGCTGTCCCTGCTCCGTTAACACCACCGACTTGCACCACTCCCGTAGCGTTAGTATCTATACGAATGTTATAGTCGTGAGAAGCTTTTCCCCAAAATGTTTCGTTAATCCATATATCTTGCCATTGCCATTGGCCTGCTGTACTCCATCCTACAATTGGTGCTAGAGCATCAACAGTCATGTCACAGGTTAGAGTTCGTTCTTCACGAGGTACAAAACCGTTTATAAAGTCCACTTTCCTATTGCAGGTAAGAGTGGTATTTTTAAAAGGGCGAAATATTTGTGAAGCTGTCGAACCTTTATCAAATACATCGCCAAGCGAAAAAGCATATACACTACTAGATAGAAAGGGTATATAAAAAAATGATCCGACTATCCCTAATGAAAACTTAGATAGATCTGAAGATAGCTTAAACATGAAACCTCATTAACGAATTTTAATGTTGTTTTGCTTGAATAGTAAATATTTATATTAGTAAAAGGTGTATAAACTTTAAAACGAGGTTTTACTGCAACCATTTTCCGGTGGTATAGGATATTTGTCCAGTCGGTAAAAGTCGGATTTAGTAGGAACTTTTCCAATACAAAAAGTAGGAAAAAGTCGCCCAAGTCGGAGAAAGTAGGATTATAATAGTGAAAACACCGACATCTACCCGACCAATGGACGTTAAAGAAGTGCTAAAAATAGCAGATCGCCTAATTTTCACCAAAACAGGGAAACACCTAGACGATCTGCAAGAAGCAATACTGCGGGGTGCTGTGCAAAATCAGAAATACTCGAAAATAGCAGAAGAGTTTAATTGCACAGAAGGTCACGTTAAAGATATCGCTTCAGAACTTTGGAAGGTACTCTCAAATGTAATAGGGGAAGATGTCAGTAAATCGAATTTTCGCTCTACAATGGAGAGATGTCAAATATCTATTGTTTCATCAAAGTTAGCGAAAGATTTCGTAGGAATTAAAAACGTCAACCTTTGTGCAAAACCTTTGCAACCTCCAGAAGTTGCACAAGAGCGATCGCACCAGACTAGAAACCCGGTTTCTCCAAGAAACCGGGTTTCTGTAGATGATGCGCCTGATATCGGCAATTTCTACGATCGCACAGAAGAACTGACTGTCTTAGAAAAATGGATAGTACAAGAACGCTGTCGCCTAGCGGCAATTTTGGGGATAAGTGGGATTGGGAAAAGTGCGATCGCCCTCCAGCTACTAAAGCAAATTCAGGATAAATTTGAGTATGTAATTTGGCGAAGTCTCTGGGACAAACCACCAATAGAATTAATCCAAAAAGAACTAATCGAATTTTTATGTATTTCCCAGGACAGTGAGTTTACAGGTAACTCAGAAAATAGGCGATCGCAACTAATAGAATATCTGCGTAAGCAACGCTGTCTGATAATATTCGATGATGTACATCATATTTTCAGTAGCGGACAACTAGCTGGTTGCTATGAAACTGGATATGAAGATTATGGATTACTATTTAAAAGATTAGGAGAATTACATCATAACAGTTGCTTGCTGCTGCTTAGTTGGGATAAACCGAGAGAAATTGTCGCATTGGAAGGGGAGAACAAACCCGTGCGATCGCTGCCATTAAATAGTTTGGGTATAGCAGCAAGGGAAATTCTCAAGGAGAAAGGTTTAGTTGATGAAAATAAATGGGAAGAATTGATTAACCTTTACCAAGGTAATCCATTATGGTTAAAAATAGTTGCCACGCTGATTAAAGATTTGTGCGGTGGTAAAGTTTCTGAATTTTTGAAATATGATGCGCTGTTTGTGAGTGAAGATTTAAAAGATATATTGGCTCGTCAGTATAACCGCTTATCAGATTTAGAAAAACAGATAATGGCTGGTTTGGCGAGGGAGAATGAAGCTGTTTCTATATCTCAATTAATAGAAAAAATGCAGTTATCACCGCCAGATTTATTCAATGCGATGCAATCTTTAGTAAGGCGTTGTTTGCTTGAGAAAAAAGAGAATGGAGAGACGGTTGTTAAGCTGCAATCTGTAGTGAAACAATATGTGAAAAATCAGTAGTAGATTGGAATGGTTGAGAAAGTATGGCGGGGGCGACCGAGAATTCCTGGCTTTCCGAACCATGCATGGAGGTTACTTGTAGGTGTGCGATCGCCCCCTATCTTGTTTGCGCTTGCGTGAAGCGAAGCTATCGCGAAGCGCGAATCGCTCAAGAATTGCTTCAACTAGCAGCAAACTCAGTGTATTTCCGTTTATAGGGTGCTTTAAAACCCAAAACTATATCTTGTTTAGGAACACCAGCTTCTACTAATTCATTAGCGACTCCGATTTCAGTACCATCCCGTTCTATCCAAATTTTACCATCTTTAATTTACACGTAAATAATACAACCAAATATCCGGGTTAGATCTTGCCAACCAATATTAAGAACTTGATAGCGATCGCGCTCCGTATCAAATATCAGTTGCACTTCTGTCTGACTATTTGGGCGATTTTTACATGATTTTTCAGAATTGTTTGTACTACTTCTGGGTAATTTACTTTATCCATCTAACAATAATAATTATCTTTGATTTTTATTAAAACAAAGTGATAATTCCGGTATTAGGAGCGTCACTTAAAGCCGCGATCGCAGCATAATTCTCTCTTAGCATCATCTCGATATCCCTTGTCGAACAATTTCCACGTCGTATCCAAATTACCTTGGGGGGAAATCCCAACAATAGACTCAATTCGCTAAAATCCGCATCTTTGGTAACGATAATATAGTCATGCTGACGAGCAAACTCCCAAACCTCGCGATCGGGTGCGGTAGGTAATCCAATCGCATCGACATGAAGGGAACTAGGATAGATATCCGCAAGGCGATCGACAAGACGAGGCGAGAGATTTTGGTCAAACAAAAGTAGTTTCATGACTGAACAATTAACATAAACTGCTCCCGTTTAGCTGCGAAACTCAAGCAAGCCAAAATATCCTGTTGGGTGAGATAGGGAAAATCATCTAAGATTTCTTGATAAGTCATCCCAGAAGCGAGATATTCCAGCACGTCATAAACCGTAATTCTCATGCCTCGAATACAAGGTTTGCCACCTCGTTTACCAGGTTCGATGGTAATGATATTAGTGAGATCTTGGTCTGACATAGCTCTCTCTCCTTTTACCTTCTGTTCTCAATTCTACCCCAGTAAAGGGATAGCGATCGCCATATCTAAAAGCCTTTTTAACCAGTCTAATTGGACAGTCTAGCTAACAGTTCTTCATCAGACAATTGAGGCAACTGTTGCAACAATAACGCTAACTCTTCCGGAGATAATGCCAGTAAATTTGTCGCCAGAGCGGGGATGCGATCGCGCAGCGTGGCGTCAG
>DNGJ01000325.1 GCA_003486305.1 Cyanobacteria bacterium UBA11371 | reverse complement strand
CAAGGGCTAGCAGCCTTTAAAACTCGATTAATCCCATAATTCTGTCCCTAGAGGGAGGTTAGCAAAAGGCTGAACGCACCGATAGATTGTTAATTATTTACTAAAATTTAAGCAGAATTGGTATAATCGAGTATTCCTTTAAATTCTCTTCTAGTAATTTTAGGTCTAAGTTTCTATGGGTTACTCAATGAACCGTCTTTCTATTTTTGTAGACGGGAACAATATGTTCTACGCTCAACAAAAAAATGGTTGGTTTTTTGACCCTCGACGTGTTTTGGAGTACTTCACAAGCGAACCGGGAACAAAGTTAATCAATGCCTTTTGGTACACAGGATTAAAAGACCCCCAGGATCAGCGAGGATTCCGAGATGCTTTGATAAGTCTGGGTTACACGGTTCGCACCAAAATCCTCAAAGAGTATTATGATGACAGTTCGGGTCGCTACTCGCAAAAAGCTAATTTGGATATAGAAATCGTCGTGGATATGTTTAATACAGTCGATCAATACGACCGAGTTGTTCTATTCAGCGGGGATGGGGATTTTGAAAGGGCAATTGAACTGTTAAGGTCGAAAAATACTCATATTACAGTGGTATCAACAGAAGGAATGATAGCAAGAGAATTACGTAATGCAACAGATCAGTACATAGATTTGAATGATATAAGAGATCGGATCGAAAAAGTAGACTATTAAATAACAACTGTGTCAAATCTAACAACAACAGTTGCATAACAGCTTTTGGCTCAAGCAAAGTCCACTGCTTGAGCCAACCCCGTGAAGGGTTTTTAAAAGAATAAGTGCCAAATCAGACACCCCCCACGGGAAAACTTAAAATATAGAAAACGAGCAATTCTTAACAAGTCAGCCAACACCTGCTATGAACGTTAAACCAGACCGGATCATAATTTTCGATACCACGCTTCGAGATGGGGAACAGTCGCCAGGAGCTACCCTAAATGTAGACGAAAAGCTGACAATTGCTCGTCAACTGGCAAGGCTGGGTGTAGATGTAATTGAAGCCGGGTTCCCCTTCGCCAGTCCAGGAGATTTTGAAGCGGTAAAAAAAATTGCTCAGGCTGTAGGTACTGAAACTGGACCAATTATATGCGGTTTGGCACGCGCCACGCGCCAGGATATTCAAGCCGCAGCAGAAGCGCTAAAACCTGCTGCTAAGCCCAGAATTCATACGTTTATTGCTACGTCGGACATCCATCTCGAGTATAAGCTCAAGAAAACTCGCAAAGAAGTAGTGGCGATCGCTCAAGATATGGTCGCCTACGCCAAGTCTTTGGTGGAAGATGTCGAATTTTCCCCCGAAGACGCCGGAAGAAGCGATCCGGAGTTTCTTTACGAGGTTTTGGAGCGAGCGATCGCAGCCGGTGCAACAACGATTAACATCCCCGATACCGTCGGTTATACCACCCCTGCCGAATTTGGCGCCCTAATTCGCGGCATTAAAGAAAATGTCCCCAATATCGATAAAGCAATTATCTCCGTCCACGGTCACAATGACTTGGGTTTAGCAGTCGCGAATTTCCTCGAAGCGGTTAAAAATGGCGCAAGGCAATTAGAATGCACGATCAACGGCATTGGCGAACGCGCCGGAAATGCGGCGTTAGAAGAATTGGTAATGGCGTTGCACGTGCGGCGACAATATTTTAATCCGTTCTTGGGACGCGCACCCGAATCGGAAGCACCCCTCACCAATATCGACACGCACCAAATTTACAAAACATCCAGATTGGTTTCTAATTTAACCGGGATGTTCGTCCAGCCGAATAAAGCAATTGTAGGCGCAAATGCGTTTGCTCACGAATCTGGCATCCACCAAGATGGGGTGTTAAAAAATAAGCTCACCTACGAAATTATGGATGCCCAGTTAATCGGTTTGACCGATAATCAAATCGTCCTGGGCAAACATTCCGGTCGCAATGCGTTTCGCACCCGCTTAAAAGAGTTGGGATTTGAACTCGAGGATGCAGATTTAAATAAAGCCTTCGTCAAGTTCAAAGAAGTTGCCGATAAAAAGAAAGAAATTTCTGATTGGGACTTGGAAGCAATTGTTAATGACGAAATTCAACAAGCTCCCGATTTATTCCGCTTAGAATTAGTCCAAGTTTCTTGCGGTAGCAATGCCCGTCCAACTGCCACGGTGACGCTTCGCACTCCCGAAGGGGAAGAGTTAACCGATGCTGCGATTGGAACTGGACCCGTAGATGCAGTTTATAAGGCGATTAATCGCGTTGTCAACGTACCAAATCAGTTAATTGAATTTTCCGTTCAGTCAGTAACTGATGGCATTGATGCAATTGGTGCCGTGACAATTCGCCTCAAACATAACGAGCGAATTTTCGCCGGTCATGCTGCGAATACAGATATTATCGTCGCTTCGGCGCAGGCTTATGTAAATGCGCTGAATCGTCTTTATGCTGCGTTGCAGCGAGAGCAAAATCAAACAGGGGAAAAACCACCCGCTGGAACCACTGTTTAAATCCTACCTTTTCCAGAGGCAGCAGCCCTCTGGATCTCGTTCCCAGGCTCCCGCCTGGGAACGAAATCCTCGAGGCTCTGCCTCGGATTTAAAATAGAGTTATGCAATTGCTGCGTAATATCATGTCCGCTTGTATCGGACTTATACATTTAATTGTGTTGTAGGGGCGGGTTTTACCAACAATTAAGTGGAACCACGCGATATCTCATTAAACCCGCCCCAAGGAGTGCGATGCCGATGCTTGTATAGGCATCGCGCGGGGGGCGGGTTTATCAAGACATTTCGCTTAAAATCAAAGGTTTCTGGTATAACCCGCCCCTACAACACGATTAAATATGCCAGTCATCTTGATATAAGTCTTGAACTAGATCCGGTGGGCTGCTGCCTCGAATTTAAAATAAAGGTATGCATTCAAATTAAAACTATGTCTGAAACTGTTGTTGCTGTCTATGAAAATGGGGTTTTGCGTCCTTTAAATCCTGTATCTTTAAGTGAAGGTCAAACGGTGCAGCTAACAATAGTGCCGCAAGTTTCGCCAGCAGAACCAAACAACGACTTAAAAAAGCTTTTGCCGTCGTTAATTGATCGAGGATTGCTGCGTCTTCCATCTTCTAAACGGGGTCAAGTTGATAAAGCTGAATTAGCAAAACGGGAACAGGAACGGCGCGAAAGGATGAAAAAAATGAAGCCGTTACCCGGTAAGCCTCTTTCAGAAACTATCATAGAGGATCGCGGGCCGTGGTGAATGTGTATTTCCTGGATACCAGTGCCTTGGTTAAACGGTATGTGCCTGAAATAGGAACTAATTGGATCTTATCGATTACAGATCCGGCTACAAATCACCCTCTCGCTATTGCTCAAATAACCTGGGTGGAAGTCCTGAGCGCTCTTGCTCGTCGGCAAAGAGAGGGTAGTCTGTCTGCTGAGCAATTTGTCTTGACTTTGCAAGACTTTCGCTATGATTTTGACAACCTGTTTCAAGTCATCGAAATTGACCAAGCGCTAATTGAAAAAGCAGGTGAATTAGCGATTCAATATCCGCTGCGCGCTTATGATTCTGTTCAACTGGCGTCTGCGTTATTCTTACAATACAGTCAATTGGTGTTTGTTTCGGCAGATGAACGCTTGCTTAATATTGCTCAAATTGAAGGATTGGTGACGGGTAATCCGCATGATGGTGCTTGAGCGATCGCATCTACAGCGGCTTCAGCCGCGTGAGGGAAAGCGTTATC
>DNGJ01000154.1 GCA_003486305.1 Cyanobacteria bacterium UBA11371 | reverse complement strand
CCTCCTTGCGGGAATAGGTGAAGTGGGGTTGATTACGATCGTGAGGATCTGGCATAGTGGGTGAAATGCGATTCGCCCAAAGGGCGATCCGCTTCGCGGAATCGCGCACAACCAGCCAACCTAAAATTGTCCCTAGTATCAGCAAAGTAATTCCCCCTCCCAGCAGGGGAAACGCAGACGGCGCAATACCTAGATTTCCTGGTGTTTCTTGTTGCAGCGTTGTGAATGATTGTCTCGCCATGCTTTATTCCTAAGCTTAATAATCGCAATAGTACGAGTCATATCTAGCTACAACGGCAAGAATGCAATTCCGGAAACTAATAGTCGAAATTAGGGTGCGTTAACACACATTTTGCGCCTGCCCGAACACCCGCCCTGCAATTTATTGCAGGGCTAATAGCTCAAGTCGGTTAAAACCGACTAAAATCTTTGAGCAAAAAGTTTTCAGTCCTCTGAGCGAGGACTTTCGCTATTAGCCAGCGATTTTAATCGCTGGCGGGCGTCTGGAGTGGTGTAAATTTTGCGAAAGTAGGGTGCGTTAACGCAGTGTAACGCACCATCCATGTGGCGATCCTGCGGCGCATTTATTCGCACAATTAATTAAAACTGACTCATACGATGCGCCTCAAAACCCTAAATTAGATTAACCTTGGGTTACAGGTTCCTTAGCCAAAAACTTTTCCAATTCTTCTAAAGCATCGGCATCAACTTTAGTTTGCATCGGACAGAATTTTGGCCCGCACATCGAACAGAATTCAGCAGTTTTATAGATATCTGCTGGCAAAGTTTCGTCGTGATATTCCCTGGCGCGATCCGGATCTAGGGCTAATTCAAACTGACGATTCCAGTCAAAATTGTAACGAGCGCGGGAGAGTTCGTCATCGCGATCGCGCGCCCCCGGACGACGCCTTGCTATATCGGCAGCGTGGGCGGCAATTTTATACGCAATCAACCCATTTCGCACGTCTTCTGCATTCGGCAATCCTAAGTGTTCTTTCGGTGTTACGTAGCACAACATTGCGGTTCCGTACCATCCCGCCATTGCCGCACCAATTGCAGAAGTAATGTGGTCATATCCAGGTGCAATATCTGTTACCAATGGCCCCAGAACGTAGAAGGGTGCTTCAGAACACTCTTCCATCTGTTTTTTGACGTTAAATTCAATTTGATCCATTGGGACGTGTCCTGGCCCTTCCACCATCACTTGCACGTTATGTTCCCAAGCTTTGCGGGTTAATTGTCCGAGAGTTTTCAATTCCGCGAGTTGGGCATCATCAGAGGCATCGTGAGTGCAACCAGGGCGTAAAGAATCCCCTAAACTAAACGAAACATCGTATTTCTTGAAAATTTCGATGATGTCGTTGAAGTGGGTATAGAGGGGATTTTGTTTGTGATGGTGCAGCATCCACTTAGCAATAATACCGCCGCCGCGAGAAACAATTCCGGTGATGCGGCTTTTCACCAAAGGCAAGTATTCGATCAGAATTCCTGCGTGGATGGTCATGTAATCCACACCTTGCTGGGCGTGTTTTTCAATTACATGTAAAAAGTCATCCGGCGTCAGATTTTCCATCCTGCCGTGGACGCTTTCTAATGCTTGGTAGATGGGTACAGTGCCGATGGGAACTGGCGAAGCGTTAATAATTGCGGTGCGAATTTCATCTAAATTACCGCCACCTGTTGATAAATCCATGACGGTATCGGCACCGTATTTTACCGACAGTTTGAGCTTATTGACTTCTTCGTCGATGTTCGAGGAATTGGGGGAAGCGCCGATATTGGCGTTTACCTTACATTTAGAAGCGATACCGATACACATCGGTTCTAGATTAGTGTGATTGATGTTAGCGGGGATAATCATTCTCCCCCGCGCTACTTCGTCGCGAATTAACTCAACTGGGAGATTTTCCCGTTGGGCGACGTAGTGCATTTCTTCGGTAATGACGCCTTGGCGGGCGTAGTGCATTTGCGTCACGTTACTTTGACCACGACGCTTGGCGACCCAATCTGAACGCATATTAGCTTCCTCGAATAAACAGCTTCCCTCCGCTGGTATTACCCAGACTCAGGTACCAAGGGTTTGATCTCAGCCTGGTTTTACAGACACCCCTAGCTATGGATGCGATCGTACCACCACAGGGGGATCGCAGTCAGCCCGTTGCCAAAATTTGACGGTTTGTAGCAGTTGTTAACTTTGGGGAAAATATCTTCATTTGACACAATTTATGTTATGGGAAAAGCTGGTAGAGCGCTTAAACATGTCTTGGAATCCTACCGCATCAGCCAAAACAAGCTAGCTGTAACGATGAGCATTGAGCGCACCGTCGTGTATCGCACCGATCCAACTGGGGAGACGATTACAGAGATTACAAAAGCTCTTGAGGAAATTAATCCCGATGCAGCTAAGCAGTTTGTCAAGCTTTATCTGGGGGATATTATTGAGGCGAAGGAAGACGCAGCTAGGGATATAGAGTAGATGCGATCGCGCCCAATAAACCTCCCCACCCAGAAACCCTGGCAATTTTGGCGGGAACGATTCAGATATTATGATTAAGGATTTTTACCTGTTATGCCAGTTTCCCTATGCAAAAAACCAAGTTGAGCGCCCAACTGATTGCTAGTGCGATGCTATTCTTAGCCTTAGTAACTCTAGGCCAACAAGTAGTACGGGGACAGCAACGGGAACGGATACGCACGTCTTCCCTGACACGGGCTGTATGCGTCGGTAGTGGCCCTGGACGCTTTCGATATGATGAAACAAATATTGCCATAGGCAGAGCCGTCTACAGAAGTTTGATGCATCTCAATCCCAGCAATGGCTCGGCGGCAGTCACCTGTAGAATCAAAGACGAGGACGAGCAACCTAAATTTAAAACCCTGGAGTTGGGATTGGGGATGCTTGACGCCGATGCAGGTAGTCCTGGCAATATCGTCAATATTTACCTGGATGGGCGGCAAGCTGAAACTCGGACAGTTAATCCTGGACAAACAGCTTCTTTGTCATTAGATGTTAGCAATGTTAGCAATGTCGCGATCGAAGCTACCTGTTCTACTTCAGCAAGATATTGCGCTCGCGTTTACGTTTATAAAGCTGTTTTAGAGCGGATTCCAGAGGTAAGAAGACCCCGCGAGCGGGGAAATTGAAACGGTAAGTCTGAAAAATTGATATTGGCGATCGCAAACAATAGTACCCTTCTGGGTGCTGTGCTTTACTTTTTTATTCAATTACCTTAGAAGCAACACACACCTAGTAGCTAGTTGCTAGTTATAAGTTGTGGCAGTGGTAATTGGTAATTGGTAATTGGGAAAAAGGTAATATTTACATTACCCATTACCCATTACCCATTACCAGTGTCTTTATGATGGGAATAGCAACTTGAGTTAGTAGCTACTTGAAGCCAATATGCAATCTATCATTACCAAAACATCCCAGGTCGCTAAAGTTGAATTTAAAACAGATCCCAACTCTAGCAATGTGGCGTTCAAAAATTGGAATAATACCGGAAAAGTTTTGTTGATTGCGAACGTACCATCCGGTATTGCCAGTACGCTTGCACTCCTAGCACAATATACGCCTTTTCCTTTTTTTGACAAGGAACTGTATATTGAAATCGAGCAAAATCCAGTCGAAGCCAAGGATACAAGCGGCTCTTACTACGTAACAAAATATGGGGGGCGAATCGAAATTCGCAACTATTAAAAATAGCACCATACAGGCATAATGCCCATTTCAAAAAAATCTTTGATTGTGGGGTGGGCGTCGTTGCCCGCCCTGGAAATCCCGGTATAAAAATGGCTTTTGCAAGAGGTATATAGCCGACTGTGACTTGATAGAATAAAATTGACATTTTGCATAATTTAATAGCCCGCGAAGGCGGAGGCAAGAATGCAATAGCTTGATA
>DNGJ01000247.1:3349-6601 GCA_003486305.1 Cyanobacteria bacterium UBA11371 | reverse complement strand
GCCTAATTCACTCGGTCGCAGAGCATACCAAACAATTAGAGTTAGCCAACGCAAATTTAGAGAAACGAGTAGAAGAACGGACGGAAGAACTGTCACAAAAGAATAGTTTGTTGAAACAAGCTCACGACGAACTGGAAATCGCCCTAAAAAATCTCCAACAAGCTCAAGTTCAACTAATCCAAGCCGAAAAAATGTCCAGTTTGGGTCAAATGGTAGCCGGAATTGCTCACGAAATTAACAATCCCGTTAGCTTTATTTACAGTAACATAGAATACGCCAATAACTACGCTCAAGACTTGCTGGGATTAGTAGAACTTTACCAGCAGCAATATCCCCATCCAACGGCTGTTATTCAAGCGGAAACCGAAGCGATTGACCTGAGTTTCCTTCGAGAAGATTTGCCCAAACTTTTAGGGTCAATGAAAGCGGGCGCTGACCGCATACGGCAAATTATCTTGTCGCTGCGGAACTTTTCTCGCCTAGATGAATCGGAACTAAAACCCGCCAATATTAATGAAGGAATTGATAGCACTTTGTTGATTCTCAATAACTGCTTTGCAAAAATTGAGTTGATTAAGCAATATGGAGATTTACCCCTTGTTCAATGTTATCCAGCACTGCTGAATCAGGTGTTGATGAATATCCTCAACAACGCTGTTGATGCGTTAGAATTAAAAGAGGCAAATCCTACTAT
Source organism: Cyanobacteria bacterium UBA11371 (assembly GCA_003486305.1). Classification (GTDB taxonomy): domain Bacteria; phylum Cyanobacteriota; class Cyanobacteriia; order Cyanobacteriales; family Aerosakkonemataceae; genus Microseira. The sequence continues at coordinate 5,907 of DNGJ01000247.1, read as the reverse complement.
TTGGATTGGCACGGAAATTGTTGATGACGATTGCGTTAAGGTGCGGATTCGGGATAATGGGCCTGGGATTTCTGAAGAAATAAAAGGTAAGCTGTTCGATCCATTTTTCACGACGAAAGATGTGGGTAAGGGGACGGGGTTAGGACTGACTATTTGCTACCAAATTGTCGAAAAACACAAGGGTAAAATTGAGATAAGTTCGGAACTTGGACAGGGAACTGAGGTAGCGATCGCATTACCTGTTAAATCATCTCTCTAGTATTAGCCTGACTCAACACCAGTATCAACGTTGCCATCAGCGCCAACATACTACCTGTAATAAAAGTTACTCCTGAGCCAAACGCCTGCCACAGGAAACCCGCCAGCAGGCTAGCTGGCAAAAGTGCGACACCCACTGCTAGGTTAAGAAACCCAAATGCAGTACCCCGCAGAGTTGCAGGAACTCTATCCGCCACCAGCGCTAACAATATCCCCTGACTCATGCCCAAGTGCAAACCGTAGAGGGCAAATAAGCCCCAAACTTGCCACTGCGCTTGGACAAAAGCAAAGCCCAGATAAACTAGGGCATAAAGCAAAAATCCACCAACCAGCAGTTTTACCCGACCCAAGCGATCCGACAGCACACCCACCGGATAAGCACTGAGAGAATAAGTTAAATTCATCACCAGCAATGTCAGCGGCACGAATGAGGCGGAGATACCGACTTGAGCAGCGCGCAGTAACAAAAAAGCGTCGCTGGAATTGCCCAGATTAAACAGCAGCGCTACTCCGACTAAAATCCAGTAATTCCGACTCAAGCTAGCAAGATTATTCCAGTGCAGTGGGTTGAAGCGCTGCTGCTTCTGCGCTAAGCGGGGTTCGCGTACTCCCACTGCCAGTAAACCGACTGCCAGAACTCCAGGGATTAAAGCTAACCAAAAGACCAGGCGGAAGTTGTTTCCACTCGCTGCCATGAGGGAAAATGCCGCTAGCGGCCCCAAAAAAGCGCCTATGGTGTCGAGGGATTGGCGCAGTCCATAGGCGGCGCCGCGCATGGCTTCTGGAGTAGCATCGGCTACTAGCGCATCGCGGGGGGCGCCCCGAATTCCCTTACCGACGCGATCGCCAAAACGGGCGGCTAGCACCCATAGCGGACTCGTGGAGAGCGCAAACAAAGGCTTAACGAAGGTGGACAAACCGTATCCAAACACTGCCAGCGCTTTGCGTTGCCCTAAGTAATCGCTGAGCGCACCTGAAAAGACTTTGAACACCGAAGCCGTTGCCTCTGCAATGCCTTCAATCAGCCCAACAGTTAACACGTTGGCTCCTAACACCGAAACCAAAAATAAAGGCAACAGAGAGTGGATCGTCTCGGAACTAACATCATTTAATAAACTAACTAATCCTAGTATCCAGACGTTGCGGGGCATCCTCTGTAAATATGAACTATCTCTAATTTTCAATTGGGTACCTCGTTATTTCATCTGCCTCAATTTTTGCAGTTTTAGCATGGCGATACATATCATCAACCATAAAAATCCGATTCCATAACCTGCAATTATATCGGTAGGCCAATGGACTCCTAAATATAGGCGACTAATGCCAATCGCTGCGATTAAAATAACTGTTAAACTGTAAATAAGTTTAGCATACTTGGAATAATGAGTAGCCAGGATGTAGGCGATAAAACCATAGAGTACCAGAGATCCTAACGCATGACCGCTGGGAAAGCTATAAGATGTTTCGGAAATTAGGAGAGTCCAAAGTTGCGGGCGAGTTTTAGTAAAAAATAACTTGAGTCCTGTATTTAAAATAAACGCTCCCAAACAGGCTATTATAAATATTTTAGCTTCTTGTCGGTAACGCCGATACCAAAGAATTCCTAAAGTCACTCCAAAGATAATTAACACTGTATTAGGATTACCAAGGTTGGTTATAAACAGCATTAAATTATCTAAAGTCGGATTAGCAAACTGGTGCAACCATAACAAAAAAGATTTATCAAATGCAAAGGCTTCGCGCTCTAAAACTTCTTCAGCCAGCTGCGATAAAATAAACAGAACGAGCAGACAACTAGCAAGTCCAACAGTGCCAAATGTGGCAATTAAGGGAGCCAAACGAGGATATACGTGGTGCAACCAGAAGGTGGCAATTTTTCGGAGCATAGTTGATGTATCTTTAGTTAGGCGATCGCTCTCCAGCTTATCGAGCAATTGTCAAGAAGTTGGAAAGATATTTTTAAGTAGGTTTTCTAGCTATAACTGCTTACGAATGTCCTCCAACCATGCTAACGATTAACCCAGTCAGTACAATTAAAGTTACAATGACGTAAGTAATATCCCGCTGTCGGACAAAAGCCAATAGAGAAAAAGCAACTCTAGCGACAGGAGTAGCAATTAATAATAAAAGTCCTAATTGGATGATGCCGCGACGACGGCCTGATAGTGCTGCTGTTGCTACTCCTTCAGGAGTGCGAAAAGCTGGAGGTTCGCCGCGAAATATTTGGTAGTTAGGAGTTTCGTTCGCGTGATAAATTACATACAAAACTCCCCCTACAAAAACGATAGCTGTAGCGAGTA
>DNGJ01000247.1:0-3061 GCA_003486305.1 Cyanobacteria bacterium UBA11371 | reverse complement strand
CGACACTTTAAATCCTCCCGATTATCCCGTTATAGATCATCTGAATTGCCAGCGCCAAAATCACCAAACTAAAAATAGTTCTTAAAACTTCAACTCTGGCTCTTACTAGCACCTTGGCTCCCAATAATGCTCCGAAAAGTACCCCTAACATAACAGGCATTGCCAATCCTGGATCGATGTAACCGCGTTTTAGGTACACTCCAGCACTAGCGGCTGCTGTCACCCCAATCATAAAATTGCTGGTTGTGGTGGAAACTTTAAACGGAATTCGCATCAATTGATCCATAGCTAACACTTTGAGTGCGCCAGAACCAATCCCCAATAACCCAGAAAGTACTCCGGCGACAAACATCAGACCAAAACCAGGCGGAACCGAATGCACGTTGTAAGGTTGTTCGCCTTCAGGTGTTGGGTAGGTACTATTTAATTTTAAACGAGTTGCTAGGGGGTCGCTAGAGGTATTATTTAGGTGTTCGGAACGGGGTTGATGCGAGAGATAGGAACTGTAAAGTAAAACAATTCCGAACACGACAGCAAGTACTCTAGTAGGGGTGTAAGCAGCTATACTTGCGCCTGCGATCGCTCCAAATGTCGTCGCCACTTCCAAAAACATTCCCAAGCGCAAATTTGTATAACCTTCCTTGACATAAGCAGAAGCAGCACCGGAAGACGTTGCAATCACCGATACTAAAGAAGCACCAATCGCGTAGCGAATATCAACGCCAAACACCAAAGTTAACAGAGGAACAAGTACTACTCCACCCCCCAAACCTGTCAATGCACCCAAAAACCCAGCGGTTAAGGAGCTAAACCCAACTAATAAGGTAAACTCTAGAACATTCAAGCAAATGTATCCTCACTACTTGAATAATATCCTTGTACTTTCACTGTAGAGTGTAAAAGTAAAGGATATGTCAAGAAAAGTTTAAATTTCTTCAGCTTAGTTCTGCTTATGTTGGGATTTTTTCCTACCAAATAAACCCGACATACTTAGTCCTGTCACTAATAACCCCAACAGTCCCAACCCATTTAAAATCGGGTAAATTCCTTGCAAACCAAAGATTTCACCGCGATGAATTGACAGCAATAAACTACGCGGGATTCCGATATTAACCGTCCACTCGCCCACCATTGTAGCTGCCATGCCTGTTAGCAATGTGACCGCCAGCGGTAAGGCAAGAATAATTGCTAGAGTGCGATGGTACTTCCGAAACTCACGCATCATATTTTAGCTCTTAGAAACTGTTGCAATGTTTTTGTCAAGTGTCTGCAATGCCTCAAGTGCTTTGGTTTTATCTTTGGCTTTGATAGCACTTTTTACTTGAGTGGTGGTATCTTCAATGGCTGCATAATTATTAGGATATTTGGCTTTTACCCCATCTTCAACTTTGGCCCAAGAATCTTCAAATTTGTCAAATTCCTGTTGCGCTTGGTCAAATTTTCCGGCATCAACTGCTGTTTTGGTATTGGATACTACACCCACTAAGGCATTAAAACCGTCCTGGGTAGTATTTGAAGACCCCGAAACTGCTGTGACAGTAGGAGAAGTTTGGGTGGTGGGTTGAGTAGTGCCGTTGCACCCCGTCAGTGCGAAAAGACCGATTGCGGTAATAGCGATCGCGTAACTTAAACGGTTCATAACTATCCTGGCACAAAATACACCTAGATCTTAGCTTCCCCGATCAAAATGAAATCGGGATGAAATTGACAGCGAGTAGCGATCGCAGTTATTGGTGGGTATTTAAACCCCACCTATAAATTAGGATCGCAGATTATGCAATTCTTACTCCTTTTGCGAGATGTAAAAAAAATTGGTCACTGCTTGCTGTTGGTTAAATCCTCGATTGACTATTGAGAATGACTGTCTACTGTTTTCACTAGATATCGCGCAACACTTCCACTCCTACGCGGGTGTCAACAATTCGCATAGCCGATACAGCAACTCCGGTAGAAACGCTCGCAGCAACAGCTAACAGTAACAAGTAAGTCCAAGGAATTGAAAGAAAATCTGGCGGCGGATCGAAGACTCCTGTTAGCACTTTCACCAGCATTTGTGCGACACCAAAGCCAATAAATACACCCATTATACCGCCACCAATTAAGATGGATAAACCTTCACTCCACAAAAATGCACCGAGTTGATGGCTTTTAGCGCCTAACGCCGATAAAATTACAAATGTGCGTCGCTTTTCTGCCATTCCCAAGGCTAAAACTAAACCCGTTGCACCCGCGAGTAATAACAAGGCGAAACTCAATTCTAAACGAGTTAAACCGTGCAAATCTACAGCCGTTAAACTGGAACTAATCGCGCGTTGCGTCTCGTCCAGATCGGTTACTTTCGCCCCCGCTAAAGATTTGACCACCTCCCCAGCTTTTTTGGCAACGGAGGCTATATTGCCATTAGTCCGCAGCAATACCATTTCAGCAGCATTGTTGTTAGTTTTTTGGGCAATATAACTGGCATTTGCCACTAAGAATGAGTCGCGGGGTGCTGTAGGAAACTCCTTGACAACATCAACAAAATGAAAGGGAATGACGCGGTATTGACCATCTGATGCTTGCAGTCGGAGATTAATTAAATCCCCCGGTTTTAATTGAAAGTCGGTGACGGTTTCTTCAGCAACCAGTAAGCCGTCTTCACGGTTTGCTAATGCGGCTATGGTTGCTTGAGCATTACCGCTCTTAAAATAAGCATTCGAGAGGGTTGTTACCCCAGCCAAATTAACCGAATCGATACCGTAAATATCTTGCAAATCTTTGCCAACATAGGCAAAACGGTGTTGCATTGGTTGAATAGCAACAACTCCCGGTAAAGCTTTAAGCTGAGTTTGCACCGTAAGAGGAATTCCGCCTTTACCAGGAGGTACTGTGACTCTGACATCTGCACCGTTAGTTAGTTCGGCATCAACACGGGATTGAGCATTATACGTGGTGTTGAATACGGCTGTAGAAATGGCAAACGAAAAAGCAAGTGCGGCTAAAACAATCCCCCGCGTTACTAACACTCGTTGGCGGCTTAAAGAGGCGGTAATGACATAGGAAAGCGACCCTGTAGCAGGTT
>DNGJ01000306.1:2806-5453 GCA_003486305.1 Cyanobacteria bacterium UBA11371 | reverse complement strand
CGCACGCTAGGAGGAATCGCTATCTTTGCCTTTTTTGATGATAACAATAACGGCAAACAAGATGCAGGCGAATCAATTTATACAGGCAATCTAGATATGTTTGTGCTAGATAATAAACCCCTGACATCATATCAAGTGCAACGGCGGCGCGTGAGCAACAGTCTGCGTCTCCCCCAAGGCACTTATCGCCTTGATTTTAAGCCATCCGGTTTTCCCCCTGGGTGGAAAACCGTTGTTGATGCTTTAGCAATTGATGTGGTTGCTGGAGCCTACACGGTGGTGCGAGTGCCTTTAGTGCGATCGCAACCATCTTAGAAACCTGGTTATATGATGTCCGTTGAATTGCCCATAATAAAAAAGCCTTACAGAGTCGTTGCGTAGGGACACGGCATCCTAGATTTATCGGACGAACGGATAACGTTAATCGTGCCGTGTCGCGGCTGATGATTATGGGTTATCCTAAGGACATGATATTACTTGGCGTAGTTGCGATCGCTCAAAATCAAGTTGTCTGATTCCCCTCGAATTTCACAAACTTACTGATAAAACCAGATACCAAAGAAAGCACAATGGAACCAAACAAAGGAGGCCAAAAACCAGAAACTTTAAACCCAATATCGAACGCACTTGCTAACCATCCCGCTAAAGATAGGGAGATAGCATTCACGACGAAGAGAAATAGACCAAGAGATAAAATTGTTAGGGGTAAAGTCAGGATGGTGATAATCGGTTTAACCGTTGCATTGACAAACCCAATAATCACCACGGCGAATATAGCTGCCGTAAAACTGCTCACCTCAATTCCCGGTACTATCTTTGCCGTTACCAGCAGCGAAATTGCTGCAACTAGCCAAGTCAAGAAGAAATTTAGCATATACCATCACCTTTTCAAGCAACTTTTGCCAGAGGTCTAATCTGAAACGAATTGGGAATAAATCGCTGAAAATACAGCTTTTCCATTTTCCATTTTACCAGTTGAGGCCGCTGGCGCTCTTAACCCTTGTACCAAAGTCGCAGTCATGGCGGTGGCGGCGATGGAGGATTTGCCTTAACTTATCCAAGCAAGCCAGAGAAAAATGCTCTGCGCCTGAATTGATTGCCTGAATTCGACGTAATGCCCACCAATTGAGTCAAAAGCTGAAAAAACAGACTAACTTTTATTTATTAGATCGGAAACTGCATATTTTTCTGAGTTCATCCCAATCATTAATTGGAGATGTTGAGCGAGCGATCGCTTCCGATCGCTGAACAAATATAAATGACTTACCTTAAATCTGGCACATCAACAAAAGGAGGCAGAGCCTCCTACCTCTCGTTCCCAGGCTCCAGCCTGGGAACGAGATCGGCGAGGCTCTGCCTCGCTAAGAGACTGGTGCAAGCTCTATCTAGATTGCGGAATTTTCCCTTTTGACGTTGTTGTCATAAGTAGAAGTAAAAGCCAGAAAAATTACAGAACCCACGGTAATCTTATACCCATCCAACTATGCAAACCACCAGAAACAGAGTTACCGATTCTCTTCCCCTTAGTCTCTACGCTACAGGCGGAATCATCTTATTACTGGTAGCGATTATTTTCCGTCCCTTTACGATTATTAAAGCTGGAGAGCGCGGCGTTGTCATGAACTTCGGCAAAGTTCAAAACGTCGTTTTAGATGAAGGTATCCATCCGATTGTACCAATCGTCACATCGGTTAAAAGACTCAGCGTCCGCGTGCAAAAAAATGATTTCCAAAGCGATGCAGCTTCCAAAGATCTGCAAAAAGTGACAACGGAACTAGCCGTCAACTGGCATATCGATCCCGCCCAAGTGAACAAAATATATCAACAAGTTGGAGAGCAAGATCAGATTGTGACTGGGATTATCACTCCTGCGGTTTCCGAAGTTCTCAAAGCAGCCACTGCCAAAAAAACCGCTGAAGAAATTATCACCAAACGCACTGCCTTAAAAGAGGAAATTGACAGCCAACTCAAAAGACGTCTGGCAGCTTACGGAATTATTGTCGATGATGTCTCTTTAGTTAATTTTGGGTTTTCTCCCGAATTTACTAAAGCGATTGAAGCCAAGCAAATCGCCGAACAAGAAGCCAAGCAAGCCGAATATATTGCCTTAAAAGCCTCTAAAGAAGCGCAGGCAGAAGTGAATCGCGCTAAAGGTCAAGCTGAATCTCAAAGATTGCTGCGGGAAAATTTAACGCCGCAAATTCTGCAAAAGCAAGCGATTGAAAAATGGGATGGTCGCTTTCCTCAAGTGATGGGTGGAAACAATGCGCTGCCATTCATTAATGTTACTCCCCAAAACACGCCCTCCCAGCCAAATCGATAGATGATTTTGGATTTTGAATCAACTCCTTCCTTGTTAAGGGGAGTAGAGGGGGATCGATACTAGAAACCGGGTTTCTGTTGGTAACTAATATCATGTCCGGTAGCATTGGTAGCTGCACGTCGGGGCGGGTTTAAAAAATTTCTCGCGATTTTCCAGAATGGTTGGTAAAACCAGCCCCTACACCATCAAAAATTATACACTACGGCTCTCCCGTACTTAGGGTGATAAATTTATCTAATCATATGATATCCGGTCGATTACCCATAATTAGCAGCCGGGACACGGCAAGATAAACGTTATCTGTGTCGGAGATATCTCTAATGC
>DNGJ01000306.1:0-2558 GCA_003486305.1 Cyanobacteria bacterium UBA11371 | reverse complement strand
ATTCAACGGACATCATATCATTCGTAGGTTGGGTCCTTGCGAAGCGAAACCCAACTCTCTGAGGCATTCCAAGTTGGGTTTCGTACCTCAACCCAACCTACAACCTTTATACTCTGCCAATTAGCAATTAGCAATTAGCAAAACCCAAGTTTATAACTAGCAACTTTGGTTAACTAAAGGACATTAAAAAAGTGGGGAGAAAGCTGTTAAAAACAAGCGATCGCCCCACTAAGCCGTAAGACACAAATGCGCCAATTAAAATCCTAAAAGCCTTGCACCTTGATAGAAAATAAAGCTGGATACCCATGCTAATCCCACCGACCACGCTACGGATATCCAAGCAAATTTCGCACTCTTGGATTCACTTTTTAACACAGCTACTGTTGAAAGACAAGGGATATACAGCAGGGTAAATAGCATGAAACTATACGCCTGTACCCAGTCGATTTGCTGCGCGATCGCTCCCATTAATTGACTATCTTCAGACTGACCGTAAATTACCGCCAATCCACCCAAAACGATCTCTTTCGCCACAAAGCCAAAAAGCAGCGCCACCGCCAATTGCGAATTAATTCCGATCGGCCCTAAAATCGGCTGCGTCAATTGTCCTAGCATTCCCGAAAGCGTTTGGGAACTCGCAGGTGGAACCCCAGGCGGTAAGTTATTCAGCGCCCAAATTGCCACAACTCCAAAGATAATAAACCGATAAGACCACCGCCAAAAATGTTTTACCTCACACCAAGAACGCAGCAGAATTTGTTTGAATGTAGGGAATCTATAAGGAGGCAATTCCAAAACAAATGGCTCTTTGTTGGGATACTGACCTTTAAATAAAAAGGCCGTCAAAATAGCCGCCACAAAGCTGAGAACGTACAAACTGAACAAGACTATAGGCGCAATGCGTGCGGCAAATAGCGCCGTCGTCATAAAGATAAATACGTTCAGCCTTGCCGAACATAAAGAAAAGGGAATTACCAGCATGGAAAGCATTCGCAAACCAGGGGAACGCATCACCCTTGTCCCCATAATTGCCGGTACGTTGCAGCCAAATCCCATCAGCGACATCACAAAAGATCGACCGTCTAATCCCAATCTCTGCATCAACGCATCCATCAAAAATGCCGACCGAGATAAGTAGCCGCTATCTTCTACAATTGCCATGCAGAAGAAGAACAAAATAATCACCGGGATAAACGCTGCGACGGTTGTCAAACCAGTATATAACCCGTCAATTAGGAAGCCCCTTAATAATTCTGGCAGTCCGGCTAAACCAGGTTCTAAGGCATTTTTCTGCAACCAATCAAACCCATTTCCCAATAATTCTTGCAGCGGCGTTCCCAATGCATAAACTGCCTGGAACATCAAAAACATTGCCGCAAAAAAGATTGGCAACCCAAACACGGGATGCAGTAGGATTTTATCTAACCGGGTTGTCCAGTTTGCTTTGGCTTGCGCTGGTACGTGAACCGCATCTTGCAAGAGGTTACCCATTTCGGCAGCTAGTTGGCGATCGCTTACCAAATGCTCCTCAATCTTACCAACGCAAACTGCATCGTCTTGATGACTCAAACTATCAGCAATTGTCCGATAAGCCGTCTCGTAACCGTGACCATATTTGGCACTAATTGGCATTACAGGCATCCCTAAATGCGCTGCCATCTTCTCCGGTTCGACTTCCACCCCAAACTTGGGAGCCTCATCTGCCATATTTAACAGCAACACCGCCGGAACTCCCAAATGCTTCACCTGCAACGCAAGGCTGACTTGGCGGTCAATTTGAGCAGTATTGAGAATAATTAGTACTAAGTCCAGAGGAGTCTTTTCGAGAAAATCTCTCACTACTGCCTCATCTTCCGAAAAGCCCCGCAGATCGTAAATACCTGGCAAGTCCACAATCTCCGCTGGTTCTTCGCCGAGTTTGACCTTCGCCATCATCAGGTCTACGGTAATTCCAGGCCAGTTGCCAATACTGGCATTTGCACCCGTTATTCGGTTAAAAAAAGTCGATTTGCCCGTATTCGGCATTCCTAAAACAGCTATCTGTTTCATGCTCATTCTCCTTCATTCAAGTGCGTGACATGGATTTCTTTGGCTTCGCTGCGACGCAGCATTACTTCTGTGGTTCCCACGCGCACGTGAACTGGCCCGCCAAACCAGGCACGCCGAATCATTTCTACTTGCCTTCCGGCGCGAAAACCCAGTGCTTGTAGGCGTTGTTGCAAGCACTCTTCTGCTTGTAACGCTGCGATGGTGGCGATTTGACCGGGTTTTAATGAAGCGAGGTGAATTCTTAACATTTTTGGAATTACTAGGAACTTTTCTCAAAAGCTTACTGATAATATCAGCATACTCCTGTGACCCAGCTAACTCTAGGGGGGTTTTGTTAAAAAAAGCTGTAAATTTATGCCTTTCTAGAGATGAAATTTTTTCTTAAATCGGGTATTGGGCAACTGGTAGGGGCACGGCATGTAAAACATTGTTTTCAAACCCGAAATATCGATCTTGCGGTGCCCCTAGCAGCTGCGGTGGAAGCTTAACGACTGAAGTCGCGCCTATAC
>DNGJ01000122.1:65005-70206 GCA_003486305.1 Cyanobacteria bacterium UBA11371 | reverse complement strand
TCATCAGCCGGGACACGGCAAGATCGAAGTTATCTGTGTCGGAGATATCTCTGATGCCGTGTCCCTACGCAACGACAGAGTGAGGTTTTTTTATTATGGGCAATTCAACGGACATCATATAAGTTGTGATGCGATCGCTTGTCATGGGGATATGCGATCGCGCCTCAGAGCATTCCTACTATCAATCATTTTTGGAGCAATAAGTTTTATGGCTAGTGTCAAAAATTTATCAATAGCTACCGCTGGAGCAGCATTTATCACTTTGGGAACATTTAGTGTCGCTCAAGCAGCTACTCTGGGAGGACGGCTTTTTGCCACTGGGGGAAACATACAGGTACAGACTCTCTCGTCAGAGGCTAAATGGAACAGCGAGCTGCGCCTTTACTCTCCAAGAAGCCAATATATCGGTACTAACCGTGATGTTGGTAGCGTGATTAATTTGGGGAGGTTTTCAGCTGGGCAAGAGCTGATTTTCGGGATATATGTTCCAAAGACTGGAAATACTTTTGTAATGGGTCCCGGTTCGCGTAATGCTGACCGTTTGCCCCACGCCGTAGTGAACTTTCTTGCGCCTGGAGTAGCAGTTGTTGGATTTGAACACGCATGGGGGGCAATCGACGATTACAACGACCATAATTTCTTAGTCCGTGGGGCAATTTCCGCCACTCAACCTTCTGTCCCTCCCACACTCACTGGTGTATTACTTAACGGCAAAAATGCAGATCTCACTATCTTTGAAGGTCAGTCGGTATCAGCAACGCTGAAAGCCACCGATCCCAATCGAGAAGCGATTAGCTTCCTTGTTGACGGCAAGCCTGTTGGCACAGATTCCCGCACTTCAGGTACTCGTCAAATAAGTGCAAATTTAGGTTTGTTTCCTGATGAAGGCAACTTCAGCTATACAGTACAAGCGCAGGACACCAGTGGTTTGTATAGCAATACTATTACCCGAACTCTGAATGTCCTGAACGTTGACCCGATTATCACCAGTTTGACTCAGGATTTGATGGATATCCGTACCTCAACGCTGTTCGATTTTGCCGCCACTGCAACAGATGCTGGAATTAATGATATTTTGACATACGATTGGGACTTCAATGGTGATGGCTTGTTTGATGATTTTACTGGCCTTGGCGGTCAGTGGTCTTTCTTGAATCCCGGTCTTCATACTGTAGGTTTGCGAGTTTCAGATGGTGATGGCGGTTTCGCTTACGGTTCTTTCAAGGTAAAAGCTATTTCCGAAGCTATTTCTATTCCTGAACCAAAACCTGTTCCCGAACCTTCTTCTACGTTAGGTTTATTAGCGTTTGGTGCTTTTAGTGTTAGTGCGTTGCTGAAACGCAAACAGCAACAGAAAGCTTTGGATTCAGTTGCAACTGATTGAGGAATTAGGAGCGCGAATCTCATCGTTCAATCTTGCCTAACTAACTCCACTTGTGAATCTAGACAGGTTAAACGGTGAGTTGCACTTTCTTCGAGTAATTGACGAATAAAATTGGGTTTTTGGGAGTTAACCTCATGCAAAATATCTCGATACAAACGACAAGCAGAATCATCGTTCAAAATCCGCGTGTGAATAATTTTAGTCCAATCTTGAGCGACCAATATGGTTTGGGTAACAACTGCGATAAAGGCTTTTAGCTGTGCTGATAAATCAAACGATTCTAGAAAATGGATGAGGCTAAACATGACTTCTGGCTGTTCGCACCGATCGTCTAAAATGAGATGTAAATCCGGCAAGTATTCGGGTTTAGGATTCTTAGCCAGTTCGGATAAAGCATTTTCAAACGCTGTAACTTCGTCAGGCGATCGCATCAGTTTATTAGCTTCCAAGATGCTAATCCAGTTAGTTTCTTTCATCAGCTATTCCCTCCCTTTTCAAAAGTACCCAACCAAGCTAACTTATTTAACCGGATGACTTCAAAAGCTGAAATGAAGCGTCATAGCATTTTACCAGTTCTTTTCAATCAAAACATCTTCTTGGGATAAATAGGAAAATTCGATCCCTATTAATTCCAGGAGTTTTAGGCAAACTTCAGGTTCTAACTCCACGATCTCTGCTGCTTTCTTTAAGCTAATAATCCGAGCCGTTAAAGCTCCTAGAACAAATAAAAATGCCTCTTTTTGTTCTAAGGTTTGAAAGATTTGTATTTCGGAGGCAATTTCCTTGATATTTTCTGTATTCATGATTACTTTTTGAGCCAAGTGATGGAAGATTTACATCCATTATAGGCCAACCATCTAATCAAGTTTTAACTATTACCACAACCGGAGTCAACCAATGACAAACGTGCCATACACTCATCGCCTTGCTACTCCCGAAGATGCAAAATCTATTGCACCCTTAATGTCCGCTTTCGCACAAGAACGGGAATCGGTTGACCCCTCGATGTTGCTCAAACCCAATTATGATTTTGAGCAATACGTCGCCTATCAATTAAGTAAACCGCTTTCCTATTGTTGGGTTTTAGAATATAACGACGGCGAAACAGAATTGAAAACCATTGTTGGCTTTTTCTTCACCTACACTTACGACGAAACTCCACCCGCTAGCTTACCCGAAGAATTGCGGCAATACCAACAATTAGAAAATCCGTTTCAACCCCGCCGCGTCGGTTCGGTTTTGGGATTGTACGTGCAACCAAAACATCGGAAACCGGATGCGATCGCGCAGCGTGCCGGATGGCATATCGCCCAACTAATCGAAGCGGGAATTCAAACAGCAGAAAACCTCAAAGTCACCGATATTGACGTACTGGTTTCAGCCGAACAAACTGGAATCCACGCATTATTAGAAAGATTGGGTTTCCACAAAGCAGCGGTGCAATATACCCGCCATTACCAGATTCCCACCGATGGGGAATTACCCAGCTTGCATCCGCCGCATCCAGAATTAGCAGAAATAACGCCACCCGCACCCAGCGCCATTCCTTTACGCGATCCTAATACTAACGAATTGATTCGCAAACCTAACGGCGAACCTGTATTTTTAATGCCGTTGCGCGATGAAGAAGGTGAATTGATTCTCACATCTGATAACTTGCCAATTTATCCTACACCCTTGCGCGATCCTGAGAAAAATGATTGGGTATTTGATGCAGCGGGTGAGTTAGTAACTTGTCCCATCTTGCAAGATCGAACGGGTGAAATTGTCGAATATCGAGGCATTCCTCAGTTTTGTCCCCCCGCTTACGAAGCTGCTGCGGGAGGAATTCGCTTGCAGCGAGATGCACAAGGCAATTATGTTTTCTGTGCAGTGGAACGGGATAATTCAGGAAAGATTGTGCGATCGCCTGATGGTCTACCCATTTTTAAACAACCCCTTTTGGTGTAATATTTTTCCAATCGGGTAAAAATGCTTTCGATCCCCCATGCCCCCCTTACCCAAGGGGGGTGAGGGCGCGATCGCATAAAGGTGTATCTAAAATGGTTCAAAATGCATTTAATTGTAGGGGCGGGTTTTACCAAAGGTATGGGAAACTAACGCAATTGATTAATAAACCCGCAAGGGTGCTAAAGCGCAACTACGAACGAGTTATCCTGGCGATTTTATTTGCGATCGCATTCCCCAGCACCACCTTCGCGCAAATTACCCCCGATACCACTCTCCCAGTTAATTCCACCGTCACGCCGAATGGCAATATCAATATTATTGAAGGTGGAACTCGCACGGGTAATAATTTATTCCACAGTTTTGAATCATTTTCTCTCCCCACTAACAACACGGCTTTTTTTAACAACGCGCTAGCGATTCAAAATATTTTTAATCGCGTCACTGGCAATTCAATTTCTAATATTGATGGCATAATTCGCGCCAACGGAACTGCTAATTTATTCTTGATTAACCCAAACGGAATTATTTTCGGTGCAAATGCCAGGTTAAATATCGGCGGGTCATTCTTTGCCAGTACGGCGAGAAGTTTAACTTTTGCCGATGGAAGCCAATTTAGTACCGCACCTAACTCACAAACTCCCCCGTTATTAACTGTAAATGTTCCCATCGGTTTGCAATTGGGTACTAATGCTGCACCGATTCAAGTACAAGGTTCGCGCTTAGCTGTTCTCTCAGGACAAACTTTAGCTCTCGTGGGGGGAGATGTCACAATTGCAGGCGGAAATCTGCTTGCACCTGAAGGACGGATTGAACTTGCATCTGTACGTTCTGGTAACTGGTCATTGGGAAATAATAACCAACAATTGGTTACTAATTATGGAAATATTCAACTTGACCAACAGGCAACTCTAGATACCAGCAGTATTGGTGCAGGCGAGATTCAACTAGCAGGAGGACAGGTAACCCTGACCGGACAATCCCAGGTTATTGCCAATACCTTGGACAATCAAAATGGCGGCAATATAACGATTATAGCCAATAATTTTACCTTGCGAGATGGGGCATTGGTATCTGCTTACACTTTTGGTGAAGGTAAAGGTGGCAATATTTTTCTCAATGCTGCTGAGTCGGTTAATATTATTGGAACGGGAACGATTGAGAATTTAATTCCCACTCTTTTGCTGGGTGCTTTTAACGAATCTTTGCTGCGGGATGGTATATTTACCGGAAGTTTTGCGGTGGGAGATGCGGGAGATTTAACGATTAATACTCGCGAAATGACGATTCGAGAGGGGGGAAGAATTGCATCGCTTACCAGCGTAGGAGGTCGGGGAGGAAATATAACCATTAATGCAACAAATGGTTTAGAAATTATCGGGACTCAGACAATAGATGATAGAGTTGATATCTCTCCTGAGATTAGTATAGGACTGCCGATTTTTATCACTGGGATAGCGACGGGAACGCTTAGAAGGGGGAAAGAAGGGGGGAATTTGACCGTTACAACTCCTCGGTTGATTGTACGCGATCGCGCGGGCATTTTATCTGCAACCACGGGTAGCGGCGCTGGTGGAAATCTCACCCTCAATGGTGGAGAATTAGTAGATCTTCGCAATGGCAGTATCGTTGCCACTTTAGCAGTTGGAACGGGGAATGCTGGCGACTTGAACGTTACCGCCGGACAGTTAAATATAATCCAACGCGGCGGACTTTCTTCGAGTAGTCTTGGTGCTGGAAATGCTGGTAATTTATTAGTCAATGCTAGGGGAATTTTCCTAGAAGCTGCTGTTATTGCTGCCTCTACAGGTGGCAAAGGTCAGGGAGGAAATTTAACAATTAATGCCTCAGAATTAGTACAAGTTGCCGG
>DNGJ01000122.1:47957-64869 GCA_003486305.1 Cyanobacteria bacterium UBA11371 | reverse complement strand
GGAGGAATTCTGACAGTAAACGCTACCGAATCTGTAGAATTAATTGGCGATAACTCCAGGTGCATTTATTCCCACAGAAGACACTGTTTCATTGATTATCCAAAACCCTCAACAACGCGGCAGTTTAACGGGTTTTGCTACCGTTAATTTCAACGGTTCGGGAGATGCAGGCGATTTAACAATCACAACTCCCAGATTGCTTATCCGCGATGGTGCAGGTGCGACTACTTCTACCTTGGGAACTGGATTAGGTGGAAATTTGACCGTTAATGCTTCGGAATCTGTGACTTTGATTGGCAGAGGCGGATTAGCAACTGCCACATTTGGAAATAAAAAAGCAGGTAATTTAACCGTTAATACTCCCAGATTAAACCTGCAAGATGGTGCTGCTATTTCTGCCGATACTTTTGGTGCAGGAGATGCCGGAAATTTGCAGATTGAAACGCAAAACTTAACCGGACAAAATGGTTCCCGCATCGGTGCAGGAACCTTACGAAATAGTACTGGTTTAGGTGGGGAAGTGAGAATTAATGCAACAGATTCAATTGAAGTTATTGGTACTTCCGCAGATAATAGAGTACCCAGTGGCATATTTACCAGTGCGTTGGGAACTAGAAATGCAGGCGATGTAAACATTGAAACCGGACGTTTAATAGTCCGCAACGGCGCACAAGTCACCGTCAGCGGCGAAGGTGCGGGTGCGGCAGGTAACTTAAATATAATTTCTGACAATGTGCAATTGGATCGCCAAGGATCGTTGCGTGCAGAGACACAGGCAGGCGATCGCGGCAACATTACGTTACAAACCTCCGCCTTGCAAATGCGGCGCAACAGCAACATCACAACGAATGCTTTCGGCACTGCTAACGGTGGCAATATTAATATCAATTCAGATACTTTAGCTGCATTAGAAAATAGCGATATTCGCGCCAATGCCATTCGAGGAAGAGGCGGAAGTATCCAAATTAATACCCAAGGCATTTATCGATCTTTGAATAGCGATATCGATGCTAGTTCCCAACTCGGAATTGATGGAATAGTAGAAATTCAAACCCCAGATATCGACCCCACCCAAGGATTAGTTAACATTCCAGGAATTGACGAATCTCCTAATATTGTCACAGGTTGTCAACCAACTGGTAGAGAAGCATCTAGTTTTACCAATACTGGCACGGGAGGGTTACCGCCAAATCCCACGCAACCTTTTACCAGCGAAGCAATTTGGAGAGATCCGCGTTATTCAACAAATACGCAAAACTCACCATTACCTAGTACTTATAACTCAGTGACAGGCGAGACGCCTATCCCACAATCTATTATTCCACAATCTACTACACCACAATCTACTATCCCACAATCTATTATTCCACAATCTACTATCCCACAATTTACTACCCAAATTGTCGAAGCACAAGGCTGGGTACGCGGTGCAAATGGTGAGATTATTTTAACAGCAGAACCGACCGGAGTAACGCCTTATACCCCTTCTTTACCAATTGGTTGCTATGGGAAATAAACCTTGGCTGAAATACAATATTCCGACACCCTTAAGGGTGTCGCTACACAAACAAAGCCTGCCTACGCAGGCTAAAATTATTAGAAAGAGACAGCGATCGCTATCCTTTCTCTTCATACTTCTCTTATCCCTATTCCTCACCATCATCACCCCCCACTCGTTCCCAGGCTCAGCCTGGGAACGAGATCCCAGAGGCTCTGCCTCTGTTACAATTACAACCTTACAAACAGCACAAACTCTCAACGAACAAGGACGACAACAACTCGAACAAGGCGATGCCGAAGCTGCTTTAAATACTTGGAAACAAGCAGAAGATGCTTATCAAAAAGCCAAGGATGAAAATGGAGTTATTGGCAGCAAACTAAATCAAATTCAAGCACTCCAAGCTTTAGGTAAATATCGCCTCGCCGAACAATTATTAACACAACTATGCGAAACTATCAAAACCCAATCCGACTCGGAATTAAAAGCAACTGTATACCGGAGTTTGGGTGATGTTTTACGAATTGTGGGAAAGTTAAAAGAGTCTGAAAAGATTTTAAAATCAAGTTTAAATATAGCGCAGTCGTTAAAGGCTGATGCAGCAGTTTTTGCCGATCAACTTAGTTTAGGAAATACTGCTTTCGCTCAATTCAAACGCGCGCAAAGTGTGAACGATCCGCAAACGGCTGAAGTGGAGAGTAAAAAAGCTGCTGATTTCTATCGTTCTGCGATCGCACAAGCGACTTACACACAGATAAAACTGCAAGCACAACTAAATTTACTCAATTTATTAGTCGAGACAAATCAACAGTCAGAGGCCGAAAAAATTTGGCCTCAAGTTAGGGATGAGGTAAGCGAATTATCTCCAAGTGTATTTGCGATCGCATCTAAAATAAACCTAGCTCGCAGTCTACTTAAACTCAACCCTAAAAATGAAGCAATTCCATCTCTCCTCACTATGGCGATCGCACAAGCCAAAACCTTACCCACTCGGCGCTTAGAATCCTACGCAGTTGGTTATTTAGGACAATTTTATGAGTTGAATCAACAAGAGGAAGAGGGGATTAAAATAACACAAAATGCATTAAATATAGCGGAAGTTAATCAATTTTTTGATAGCGTTTATCAATGGCAGTGGCAGTTAGGAAGGTTGTATAATAATACTGGGAATAAAACAGCAGCGAACGCGACAGCGTCGCGCGCTAGCGCTATCGCATCCTACACCGAAGCAGTTAAAACCCTTGAATATTTGCGAAAAAACTTAGTTGCAATCAACCCCGAAGGTCAATTTTCCTTTCGCGATGAAGTCGAACCCGTTTATCGTCAATTAGTTGATTTACTTTTGCAAGGCGAACCAACTCAAACCGATCTCAACCGGGCGCGTCAAACGCTGGAAGCGCTTCAATTAGCTGAAATTGAAGACTTTTTCCGCGAAGCTTGTATCGAAACTAAACCGAATCAAATTGATAACATTGTTGACAACATCGATCCAAGCACCGCCGTTATTTATCCGATTATTTTACCGAATCGCATCGAAGTTATACTGAAATTACCAGTAAAAAACTTGCTACACGCCGTAAGTTATATACCAGAAAACGATGTAGAAACCACGTTGCAAAGCTTGCGTAATAATCTAGAACGACCGGATCTAAACCGTCAAGTGAAGTTAGACTTGAACCAAGTATATGATTGGTTAATTAAACCCTTTGCTGCTGAATTAGATACCCAGATAAAAACCCTAGTATTCGTGCTGGATGGTTCCTTGCGGAATATCCCAATGGCAGCACTCTACGACGGCAAAAATTATTTAATTCAAAGCTATGCGATCGCTCTCGCTCCCGGTTTACAATTATTAGACCCCAAACCTTTACTACCCAGTCGAATCAACGCCTTGATTGCTGGCGCAACTAACCCTCCCAGCTTTCAACAAGAGAAGTTACGTTCCCTCGACAACGTTCAAGCTGAAATCGAACAAATTGCCAAAAAAATACCTAAAAATAGCTTACTTAATGAAGAAAGATTTATTAAAAATAACTTCCAAAATCAGCTAAAATCTGCTATTTATTCCGTCGTTCATCTAGCTACCCACGGTAAATTTAGTTCCGATCCCGAACAAACATTTATTCTAGCTGCTGATGGACGAATTAATATCAAAGACTTAGATAACTGGCTGCGTTTAAGCCAGAAAAATAACGTTAATACAATTGAATTACTCGTCCTCAGTGCTTGCCAAACTGCTAAAGGCGATAAACGCGCCGCATTAGGACTAGCGGGAGTCGCGGCGAGAGCAGGCGCACGTACTACCGTAGCAACCTTGTGGCGCGTAGATGACTATGCTAGCGCTCAATTAATGATTCAATTCTATCAACAATTATTGCAGTCGCCTCAGCAGTCAAAAGCCGAAGCGCTGCGACAAGCTCAGTTAAAACTGTTGGGAGATTCTATTTACAAATCTCCCTGTTTCTGGGCGGCTTTTATTCTGTTGGGGAACTGGTTATGATACTCCCAATAATCGGTTCTTCGGCAATGATTTCTAAGCCAAAATATTTCAATATTTCAGTCCATTCCCTGCTGGGATTAGCCGTTAGCGAAATATTGTCGCCAAGCTCGGTTAAACGGTCGTACCAAATGTTATTTTTTGCATAAAAATCCAGGCGTGCTTGTGGGGTAGTTGCGGCTTTTAATTGTTGCTGAAGTTCCGATGCAAGCGCGATCAGTTTCACCTGTCCAATGACAACCTCTGGCTGTGGTTCAGGTTTATTTTCTGAAGGACAACTTAGTTTAAAATACCAGTTATAGGTTTTATTTGCCTCCAAAGCGGGTCTGTTATCGGGGATGGTAATCTTGACAATTCCAGGCGTTGCAGGGAGTGTAAATCGAGTCCGGTAAATATCGTTCTCTTGTGTATCCTGCAAGGAAAACTCCCCACTTTGCGCTTGGTCAGATTTGTACGGCACATACACCCAAAAGGTAGGATGGGTGCTGATAGTTAAACTCGGTTCATCGTCATAAGCTGTTAAAGGAATTAATCGCTTAGGCGTTGCTAAACAGTCCCCACGAGATCCACCCCTGGTAACTTTACGAGGTTTACCTTGTGATTGATTTTCTTGTGATTGATTTTGGTCGCTGGCTATTTGATAAAAATCTGAGGTAGAACCTCTAAAATTTCGTTCCCAGGTGGAACCTGGGAACGAGGAAATCGCGATTTCTGCGAATGTTAAACTTAATATTCCGACACCCTTAAGGGTGCGGCTATACAAGCGAAGCCTGCCTACGCTGGCTAATTTTTTTGTTAAAGGAAATTTGATGTTGGTCATGGTGGCGATAGATGCTGATATTCATCGGTTACGCCATGCGGTATAGGCGGCACCAGTTCCAATAGCGATCGCAACTGCGAATGCTGCTGGAATCAAAGGTATCCAAACTCCGTTAACTAAGAACAAAAAGCAGGTTCCCCCTAGACCGCATGGTATCAAAACTAACCATACTGTTGAGTATACCCGCGATTTTGATTGAACTACCAGCAAACCGCTAACAACCGCCCAAAACCATACCCAGAGCCATTCTGCCCATTCGGGCCACCACGAGATTAAACCGCGACGATCTAAAACAGCGCTAACGATCTGACTAATTTTATGAGCGTGAATTTCAACTCCTGGCATTCGCTCAGGCCAAAATCCCGTACTGTAGGGAGTAAAGTGCAAGTCGTTTTCGTTGACTGCACCAATGAGAATAATGCGATCGCGCACCAAAGCAGACAGTTGATTATCCAGGGAGTTGTTAAGAATTTCTCTGAGGTTTTTTTGCTCAAATTTAGCCCTGCGATATTTGAGCATAATTTGATAGCCAAATGCTTCTTGTTTCGGCAATTGATATCCACCCGCATCCAGTTCTAGCTTTTTTGCACCAATTTTATTCAAGTCAATTTTTTGGTTTAAATAACGTTCTGCTACCCGCAAACCAAACGATTCAGTTGTATTGCAAGTTCGATCGGCATCCATCGTCAACAAGTGGCGGCGAATTCTAAAATCTGGATCGGTAGGCATCTCGGCAAAACCAATCCGATCTAATGGCGTACCCGGTGGCGGGGAGATCGCCGGTTCTTTTTCGCTTTCCCCTGCACAGATAGCAATAAATGGCTGAGACTGCACAGTAGCAGCTAACTTAGATTCAAACGCCCTTGGACGAAAAATATCTAAACCAATAACTCGCGGTTTGTGGGGTGCAAGTTTCTGCCATAGTTGCGTTAATGCTTCATCTGCCAAAGAATCTCGCCGCTGCATGTTTTGGGCATCTTGATATTGTCGGTCGTTTTCATCTACTGCGATAATGAATATGCGCGAATCGGGTGTTTCTACTGCAAGCGATCGCATCATCCCATCAAACGCCGCTAACTCCCACGATTGCAATATTCCCAAATACCGCACTCCCATCACTAACCCCGTCACCGCAACGCTACCACAAAGCCTTTGTAAAAGTCGCCATCTGCGCGGGGCATTTTTTATTTTTGGTAACTCAGCGATTTGGTTATATTTGATAGCTTTTAAAGATTTGCGGATATATTTTGTATTGGGTGGTCTGTCTTCTATATCAGGTTCAATTAACCAATCGATTAAATCGGCAAACGGCTTTGAAATCTGATAAGCACTATCTCGCCACAACAATTTTTCATCCTTTTTCGCCAACTCGTTGGGATTTTTCCCTGTTAATAAATAGACAAACGTTACTCCTAGCGAATAAAAATCTGATTGATATCTTGCTTTACCTTCCATCTGCTCTGGGGACGCATAAGGGAGCGTATTTATCTTTGTTGTTGCACCTTTGTCGTGAATTTCTTCCCAGTACTTACCTGTAAGTTCTCGGGCAATTCCAAAGTCAATTAACACCATCTGATTCTGTCTAAGCATGATATTAGATGGCTTAATATCACGGTGAAAAAACCGCTTTTGATGTAAGACTTCCAGAATGTCGATGAGTTGGGATAACCAAGCGATCGCTTGTGCTTCCGTTATAGATTGATTATCTTGCTGTTCTAGCCATTTTTCTAAATTTAAACCTTCTATTTTCTCCATCACCAGGCAGTGTAAAGTGTATATATCTGCCTGATAGATGAAGTAATCATCTTCTAGTTTGGGAATTCCTGGATGTTTTAATTCCTTTAATACTTTTGCTTCCCGCTTAAATAGAGCAACGCTTTTGGCATCAGTTTTCTGCAAAACTTTCAATACTTTTGATGTGCCCTTATCATCTACTTCATAGGTTATACCAAAACCTCCTTCGCCTAATTTCCTAATCCCGCGATAGCGATCGTTCACCAACAAATGACAGCCGCAGCTTTGACAGCATTCTTGATTTGCATTTTCTGGATCTGACGGATTTTCACACGAGGGATTGAGGCAATAACTCATGGTCGTTGCTCGCATTAAGACTTACGCTGAAACCCGGTTTCTTGGAATTTAATCAGACAATTGATCGATCAAATATTGAATATTCTCCGCTGCATAACCGATTTCTTCGATTGGCTTTTCTTCGATTTTTGAGCATAATTGACTCAGTTTTTCTTTTAAAACACTGTCATCTCGATAAACCTTGCCTAACGTTTCTATAATCTTATCCGTAATGTTAGGACTGAGGTCTTCCACAGTATCATCTGTTTCGTCTTTAAGCTCCAAATAATAAGCTTTCAGCATGTTAATTTGAATCTTTGACAGCTTAATTGCTTGATAAATTTCCCGTGTAATTCCATCGCTCAATTGGTTTCGGACATACTCCATCACCACAGGTGGAAAGGTAAACCCTGCTGCATTTCGCTCGATCATCTGGCGTCTTTGCAGCGATTCTAAAGCCTCGAATAACTCATCATCAGAGATGAATAGTAAACTATTTAATTTGATATCTTGCCACGACAGTGGATTGCCGACGATCGCTAGCCATCCGGCGATTTCTTTTTCCGCTTCTGATAACCGTTCGTATTGTTGCTTGATTAAGTCTCGAATATCCTGCACTAACGTCACTTTTTGCGCCAAAAATTCCGATATTTTGCCGCCAAATAGCTCTTTAATCGTGGTGGAAACAATTTTTAAAGCTAAAGGGTTTCCTCGATAATGTCGAATCAGATATTCATATTGTTGCCGATCTACTAACTGTTTTTCTTGTAAAAACTTTTCGGCATATACCGGATCTAACCCTTTAACTTGATACGAGCGAACGGGTAAGGTTTCTCCTTCGGCAAAGGCAATTTCTTTAGTCTTTTCCAGACTGGTAATGACAATGCAGCTTTGATGGCGTTCTCCCAAGCGATCTAGCAGTTTACCATAGCCTTGATGTTTTTCCTCAAATTGTCCGGCAATCTTTTCGCCAGAAAGCAGAGATTCTAAATTATCGAGTACGATCAAGCAGCGATGTTTTTTTAAACAATCGAGTAGTCGCTCGATGCGATCGTCATTATTATAAGTTGGATAACTGGTGCGATCGTCAGGTAAAGATTGAATTAGGTCATCTAAGAGGTTTTCAATACTAGGGGCGCGACGCAGCGATCGCCAAATGACATAATCAAACTGCTCGCCAATCTCTTCCGCCAACTTCACCGATAAAGCAGTTTTACCAATTCCCGTCATCCCCAACAGCGCCACGATGCGGCAAAAATCATCCACGCACCAGCGCTTCAGCAGGTCCAGCTCTTCTGTGCGACCATAGAAAACCGACACAGAAGGCGCTTCCCCCCAGTCGAGGCGGGGAAGAGAGCGCGATCGCTCGCTGTAAACAACACCCGACTCTGCGCCTGCTAAATTGTCTCGCTTCAAGCTTTTTTGGTGCAGCGAATCAAGCAGCGACATCAACTTAGCTAATTTCCCAGGTCCAGCGCCGGTAATGCGAAACTTCTTGTAGACCTCGCCGAGTCTCTTGCGGACTGCTTCCGGACTCAGGTCTAGCTTTTTGGCGATCCCAAGAATCGGTTCGCCCCGCAACGCCATCGACAACACTTCTAACTCGTTGTCGGATACAAAGTATTCAGTTGCTACCGCTTTGAGGCAATCTTGGGGAATCACAGTACTTAGGCTCATTTAGGCGAATATATTTTATTTTATACTTATAAGTGAGCTTTGCGTAACATGCACAAAACCTCACTTCCTGCCAGTTTGCACCAGTCAGATCTTTTGCCCAAACCAGCTTCAAAATTTCGCTCTCAACTGCTCTCCTTTGATCAAACACCGGAACCATAGGAGACGGTAGCGAAACGGGTACAAAAAACTTGACAGTTAAGCTTGACAGATATTGACTTTTACTATTAAGTGCCTCACGTAAAAAAACTTGATTGACAAGAGTGCCGATTGGTTTGCTTTGACAGGGCTGACGCAAAAATGTGCTTTTACTCACATCTTGCACCTGTCAGGATAACCCCTGAATAACCAATCAAACCGCACAATAATTTGTTTTGCCACAAATTATTGTGTTTCTTTTTTTACTTAACTTAGAACGGATGATTCCTTTGGCACAGAGTTACGGTTTTGACATTCAATTTTCCAGGTGCAAGAATCGCGCCATCTACTGAGAATCGAATCTGCTTGCCAGCATGTTCCGCAAAGAAGCGCGGGTTATTCACCTTGACGGATCTCCAGTACTTAGGGTGATAAATTTGGCTAATCAATTTGTAGGTTGGGCTAACCAAACGGCAACCCAACCTACAAGCCTTATACCAAAACCTCTCAGAATCATTGATGAGATTTTATTATCACTCCAAGTACGTGAGATCCCAATATTTTGAGCAAGTTGGGAGTTAGCGATCGCACCCAGGCTGCTTTAGCCGCACCTAAGCTAGGTATTGCCAGTTTGTAAGTAACAGCTAACCAAAAGTTCGGCTAATTACCCGCTCTTAAGATTGGCTTTTAGCTGACCTAGAGATGGCTCAAAACTCAACTTTAGACAAGCGACAAAGTATAACTGGTCTAGTAAATTGAGTACCTATGAGTATCTAAACAACAGGTAAATTCCCCTTAACTCGGCATACGTATAGCAGATTTATCACCCACTTGGAGACTTTATATGCCAAGACTCGATTATTTTGCCCCTGGTGTATACGTTGAAGAAATTGACCGAGGTAGTCGCCCTATAGAAGGCGTACAAACTAATATTGCTGGCTTTATTGGCTTTACCGAAACAATACGCGGTGGAGCAGAAATAGGCAAGCCAATGTTAGTAACGACTTGGAATCAATACCTGGAATACTTTGGTAAAGAAAACTCTGATGGTTTCACAGATTTCAACGCCTACCTACCATTTGCTGTTAACGGTTGGTTCTTAAACGGAGGCGCTCGCTGTTGGGTGATTAGCATCGGTACTCAACTCCCCAAACCAGCAGAAGAAACCACTCAACCAGGGCCAGAATCAAATGCCCTCACCATTAAAACACCTGCAAAACGGGAATCTTTGCAATTTGCTCTCAAAGAAGAAGAAACAAATAACGGTTCGCTTACTGTAGAAATTTTACCGGGCGATCCCAAAACTATCCCTGAAGATTCCAACACTCCTGCACCAGTACCAGCCGAATTCTTCACTCTCGTTATTAAGCGAGAAGGGCAAGAATTAGAAAGGCATCAAAACCTGACAATGGATCGGAATGTACAGCCAGAGATAGGAAATTATGTACTAACAGCAGTCCAAGAATCTCAGTATATTACTGTCACAGACCTAACTCAAAGAGGACTTCCCCTAGCCCGTCGTCCTCTTGATGGACAATACGAAGTTAGCCCGCCTCCAGAATTACCTACACAAGAGAACTTGGCGCGATATGTGCAAGGGGTACGCGATGACCGCAGCGGTATCCAAGGGCTTTATGAAATAGATGAAATTACCATGATTGCTTGTCCCGATTTAATGCGGGCATATCAAGCGGGATTGTTGGATGAAGACCAAATTCACGGCATCATGGAATTGATGATTAGCTTGTGCGAAAATGCTGCACCTAATCCTCCTAATCGCATGGTAGTTTTGGATACGCCGCCCGATCGCGTTAAGCCGCAACAAGTAGTTAATTGGTTAGATGATTTCGGTCGTCGTTCCATGTTTGGGGCGCTTTATTATCCTTGGATTAAAGTTGCCAATCCCCGCAACAACGGCAAACCAATTTTAATACCTCCTTGCGGTCACATGATGGGCGTTTGGTCGCGCATAGATGAAACGCGAGGAGTTTACAAAGCACCAGCAAATGAAACTCCAAGGGGCGTTATCGGTTTAGCTTATGATTGCAACTTCCGCGAACAAGAATTGCTTAACCCCAAAGGTATTAATTGCATTCGCACCTTCCCAAATCGGGGTATTAAAATTTGGGGTGCAAGAACATTGGTAGAACCCGAAAAAACCGAATGGCGTTATATTAGCGTGCGGCGTTTGATGAGCTATATCGAGAAATCAATTGAACTGGGAACCCAATGGGTTGTATTCGAGCCAAACGACGAAGATTTATGGGCAAGAGTACGTCGTACTGTAAGTAATTTCCTGGAACGTATCTGGCGGGAAGGCGCATTGTTTGGAGCATCACCAGAGCAAGCATTCTACGTCAAATGCGATGAGACAATTAACACTCCCGACACTATGATTTTAGGTCGCTTGTATATAGAAGTCGGTGTTTGTCCAGTTCGACCAGCTGAGTTTGTCATCTTCCGCATTAGTCAGTGGAACAGTCGAGACGAAGAATAGTTCGGTTCTCACAAGTAATTAAAACAAAAATCTCTTAGTTTTAGGAGTTGAATTATGGCCGATAAACAAGAAATTCTGGTTAATTGTAGGTTTTACTTTGAAGCCTCACCGGGCATTGAGCAAAAGATGATTCTCGAAGTTTCTGGAT
This sequence comes from Cyanobacteria bacterium UBA11371, assembly GCA_003486305.1. Taxonomy (GTDB): domain Bacteria; phylum Cyanobacteriota; class Cyanobacteriia; order Cyanobacteriales; family Aerosakkonemataceae; genus Microseira. The sequence goes on along the minus strand of DNGJ01000122.1, from coordinate 53,527 downwards.
TAAGTGCTGAATCACCCGCAGCTGGAGGTGACAAAGTTCTAGGTTCGGGAAAAGGTGCTATTAACCTACGCCAAGCTGCTCCTACCCAAGTAAAGTTTACACCAGTAACGGTTAAGGTTGTTGCTACTACCGACTTAGACATTTACAACTGGTATGCAGCTTGCAACAAAAATGATGGAGGAAAAAACGAGTGGTCAGACAATAACAGAAAAGAAGCTTCAATTACCGTCTACGACCAAGCTGGAACGCAAAAAGCTCGGTGGGAAATAGTCAAAGCGTTTCCTACAAAGTATGAAGGGCCTAAGCTAGAAGCAGGTGGTTCTGATGTAGCAAACGAGACTATTACGGTAGTCCACGAAGGTATTAAGCGCGTACCCGTGTAATAGTGCAGTCACAAACATTTTTGTAGGGTGGGTAGTGCCAGAAAACACTTTAATGAGGATATCAGCCGTAGAAATAGGCAATGCCCACCCTACAGCTTGGGTTAGTACCCAATTTAAGGAGATTAAATGCTAAACAATTTTCCAGAACTTCTCATAAACTCCCGCTTTTATATAGAACTAAAGCTGGATGGTAGTCAAGAACCCGTAGATGCGTACTTTATGGAATGCAAAGGGTTTAAGCACAGCCAGGAAGTCATTGAAGTTTGTGAGGTTACTCCTAAGAAATGGGGAAAAGCTAGCTCAGGTTACATTGTTCGCACCAAAGTTCCCGGTAATGTGAAAACCAATAACATTACTTTGCGCCGAGGCATGACTAAATCTGCCACTTTATGGAAATGGTTTGAAGCAGTTCAAGAAGGAAATTGGGCTAAACAACGTCGAGATGGTTCTTTAACTATCTATAACCAAGCTGCAAATCCACAAGCAAGATTTGAATTCCAAGGTGCTTGGCCTGTTAGTTACATAGTTTCTGACTTAAGTTCTAGTGGTACGGATTTGGAAATTGAAGAAATGGAAATAGCGATTGAAATATTTAAGAGGCAGCAGTAAAGTCCTATGTTTCAAACAGAATTCGAGTTTAGCTTACCAAAAGGCTATTTAGATCCAGACGGAAATTTGCATCGCAAAGGTGTAATGCGTTTAGCAAAAGCCGTTGATGAAATTGTTCCTTTACGCGACCCCCGCGTGAAGTCAAATCCTGCGTATTCTACGGTAATCATTTTGTCTCGCGTGATTACTCAACTGGGTGCTTTAGAAGAAATAACTCCAGCAGTGATTGAAGAACTTTTTTCTGGCGATCTTAATTATCTGTACCAATTCTACCGTCAAATTAATGATTTAGACGAGGAAACTGTACCAACGCCAGAAAATACTAAACAATTAGTAAATAGCCAAGGATGACTGAGGGAAATATAGCTACAGAAGCCGAGTAAAAATGGTTATTATCCCCCCTCTTAATCACCAAAGTATCGATGACCAATTATCACTCATGGCAGGGATGAGAGTGAAACTTACCGAATTAGTTAATTCAATTAGCAGCCGTGTTAGGGAGGTGACAAACTTCATTCGTTATCCGTTCCAAAGCATCTCCTATATAGCGAGGCGTCGCTTTCAAGAAGAGTATGAAAGAATTGAGATTCCTGTGAATAGAGGTACTTCTACTAAGGAAAAAGCAGAACAGGAAGTTAACTCTAAAAGATTAGATGTTAGCACAGTCCGTACTGGAATAATCGAAAAAAACAGTGGGGTAAGCGCCGATGTAACAGAACGATTAGCTAAAAGAAAATACCGTGGTGCAGAAGCTATCCCAATTTTGGAAAAAGAGCAAGAAATTCGCGGTGGTCGTCGGGGTAGATATCGAGTTGAGGCTTTGCTTGAAGATACAGAGAGAATGCGTTTGTACCAAGGTATTCAGGTTCTCAATAGTAAGCCAGTTTTGATTAAAGAATACCTGCTATTTGACCAAGATTTTAATCAAAAAGAGGCGAAGGAATGTAAGGAAAAATTTGAGCGAATCGCAACTTTGAATCTCAAGAATGGGGGAGGACAGGATTTTCGTTTGATTAGTCCTTGGGATGCGATCGCGCCTCCAAGTGAAAAACGCTGCTACCTTATTTTCGAGCCAACTCCTAACAATAGCTTAACATTGAGAGAATACTTGGCTGGAAATGGTCCCATGACTACCCAGCAGGTGCGTCAAGTTCTGTATCAGGTGTTGCAAACTCTCTGGTTTCTTCATACTCAACGATTGCCAATTTCTAACGATGAAGTGTTGCAAGGCGTAGCTCACGGTAATCTCAATCTGGATAGCATTTTAATCGCCACAAATACTCAAGTAACTGCACTCAACGAACCGCAATTTTTTATCTATTTAACCGATTTACTTGTTTGGGAAGATTTGTTTAAGCCACCCAATTCTAAAGCAGTCAAATCTTCAGAGACAAAAGATTTAAAAGATTTGGGATATGTTAGCTTTTATTTATTATCAGGAACAGTTGTAAATCCTATTTTTGAGCAGCCTCTCGCTCCTAATATTGAACTTCATTGGCCTGATATGAATGATGTTGCACTTAAAAAGTTTATTTATCGCCTTTTAGGAATATCTCAACCGTTTCAAACTGCTTTTGAGGCTCGTCAAGCACTTTTGGCATCCCAAGTAATTGAACGTGAAGTGCTACCAGATAATACTGAACAGCCAGCAGAGAAAGTTAAGAAGTACTCACTTTTGCAGATACTATTATTTTTGGCTATTACAGTAATATTTTTAGCTTGTTTGTGGCAACTGATTAGTTTTGGATTGCAGTTAATCAGAGGTAAAAATGAATTTTCTATTGTTCAGTCTTCTTCAGAAGTTTGTTGTTTAGCAGAAGTATCTGATGTTCCTAATCGGCAAGTTAAATATATAACTGAAAGCGATGGAATATGGAGTTATATTATGGTAAATAATAGCTTGGTTAATTATGGGCGATCGCTTGAGCAAGAATTAAAAAATCGCGACCCTAGATTAGCCAACTATACACTTAATAATAACAGTTCTAATGTAATAGAGGATATTCGTAATGGAGCAGACTTTGCTCTCACTAGCTTTGTTGAAAATTTACCTGATAATTTACAACAAGAAGAAGTCGCTTACGATGGATTGGTTGTATTTGTAGCTTTCAGCGATAACCAAAGACAACTAAGTATACCTAATGCTTTAAATGGAAAAATTACCCTTCAACAATTGCGCGAACTTTACACAACGCAGAGTATTGAAAATTGGTCATTACCCTCAAAACTTAAAAAAGAGATAAAAATTTATATGCCAACGGATAGTCCTAAAACCATACAACTTTTTGAACAGTTAGTATTTAAGGGAGAGCCACCAGAACAGTTAGAAAAGTTTAGAGAACTCATGAATACACGCTTGATATCTAGTAATGGAAAAAACAACGAAGCCTATATTTTAGGAGAAATTTTAAAAGATTTTGAGGATCGTCAAACTGTAGGGATCGGTTTTGGTCTTCTCAGTCGAGTTTTTAATCAATGCGCGGTTTATCCTTTAGCCGTAGGAGAAAAAGATCGGGAAATTCAGCCTTTAGTTCAAAGAGTTAAAAACCAAGTCAAACCTATAGATCCGACTACTGATTTATGCGATGATAAAGGAAGTTATTGGCCTGATGTCGAAGCTTTTAAATCGGGGAAATATCCATTGATGTATCGCCTGGTAGTAGTCTACCCCAAAGATGAAAAACGCGGACAACCTGGTAAGAAATTTGCTGAATTACTAAAAACTGATGAGGGACAACGCCTGCTTAGAGAATCAGGTTTAGTGCCATTGCGAACTTTACCAAATAATAACTAGAACGCCAAAACTATGACTAATCAAGATGATACTAACAATTTAATAGAGCAAGCTATTCTCGACCCAATATTATTGCAGAAGCTGAGTGACAAAGTTTTTGAATTATTACTAGAAGATTTAAGAAATCAGCGATCGCGCACAGGAAACTTTTGGAGGTAAGGTAATGTCTCAAAACGGTCAAGCTAGTCCTGAATTAAACTACGTGACAGCTAATCGGTTTTACGTAGAAATAGAAACTCAGATTACTGCTTCATTTAGTGAGTGTTCTGGGTTGGGAGTTAAAATCAAAAAAGAAACACATTTTGAAGGCGGCGTTAACGATTACCAGCGAGTTATTTTAGGTCAAGCTGAATTTTCTGATGTCACACTAAAGCGCGGTATCACTGACAATCTTGTGTTTTGGGATTGGGTGACTAAAACTTTGACCGCTTCTCAAAAAAAACGTCGTCACGTCAATATTTTATTGTTTAATCAAGCTGGGGAAACGATGCAGTGTTGGACGTTGAAAGCAGCTATACCAATTGCTTGGAAAGCGCCAGCACTACAAGCAAATTCTAATACAGTGGCGATCGAGGAATTAACCTTAGCTTATGAGGGATTGAAGATAACTAAATCAAAAGGTGGTGGTGTTCAAGAACTCACACCTGGACGACAACCATCAGGGTTTATTATGTAACAATCGGGGGCAACAATTATGTCTTTAAAGCCTCTTGGTTTCAAAGATTATTTAAATCCACCCATTTCTTTGGGACAAAAGTTTAAACCTCTACAAGCGCCGCCGCCTTTGGGTGAGTCGTTAAACCCATTGGGACAAAGTTTGCAGCCATTAGGTGAATTTATGCGATCGCCATTGCTACAAGCTTCATTTCTTGACGATGAAATGGCAAATTCTTCGTTCATCCCTGACTCAATAATGCAAGAAGATATGGGGATGTGGAGACACGGGGATACGAATGATTCTCCAACAGATCTCTTATCGCCATCTTCTTCGCAATCACCCGTCAGCGATCGCTCATCCCCAATTCCTCAAGCTAAACTTTCTAAAGATGAGTTGCCATTTCAAAATTCAGCAGACTTAAGTAATGCCATAGCAAATAACGTTGATCGCAAACCTTTGGGACTCTCACAATGTCTTGTGCAAGAGTCCGATATGCTAATCTCTAATCAAGTTATACAAAATAAATCTAGTCTAGATTACCAGCTTCCTCCAATTGGAGAAGTAGAAAATTATAGTTTTTCTGATTCTATCCAGTCTAGTGCTGCAACAACCGGAAATCATACTGATGAATCAGAACTATTAGATCTGCCAAAAATAAATAGATATGACGAGCGGCATTTAGGTTTTAACAAGCAGTTACTTTCCCCAGTTTTTACCGAATCTTTAAATCAAACTCAGGCAAGTTTTCAGGAAATACCTAATTCAGATGTAGTCAAAGCAAACTGGCAAGAATCTAATTTGGGAAAAACCATTGCCACACCCTCACTACCCCCATCTAAATCCCCCGTTATTCAAGCTGATTTAGAAACAGAAGAAACACTGGCACAAACTAAGCAATATTTACTTGCCATATCTTCAATATCTGCTACTGATGGGGAAGCAATTCCTACGGAAAGCAACGCTAAAGCACCTGCATCACCACAGCCAATTCAATCCAGTATAGAAACAACTGCTGCTTTCTCAAATGAGGAAATTCCATTATTGCAGCCAGAAACAGTTGCACAAAAAAAAGAAGATTTAGCTGCTACATCCTCAGCAATTACTAATCAACCTCTCCAACAAAAAA
>DNGJ01000122.1:45332-47561 GCA_003486305.1 Cyanobacteria bacterium UBA11371 | reverse complement strand
GCCTACCCCACAAGAATTATTGGGCAAGTTTAATCAACCTCTGCAACAAAGAATCTCCAAGGCAGGCGAGACGCCTACCCCACAAGAATTATTGGAGAAGTTTAATGATGGGGAAGCGATTCCTACGGAAAGCAACGCTAAAGCACCTGCATTATCAAACATAATTCAACCTAAACAAGAGATACCAACTACTTCTACCACTGCGGCAATTTCAGCATCGCCGCCAGAAACAGTTGCACCGACTCTACAAGATTTATCTGCCAAACTAACAACAAATACGACTGATGAAGCAGCTAACGCACACGTATTCTCAAACATAATTCAACCTAAACAAGAGATACCAACAAATACGACTAATGCGGAAATTTCCCCATCGCCGCCAGAAACAGTTGTACCGGCTCTACCAGATTTAGCAGCCAAACTAACAACAAATACGACTGATGAAGCAGCGATAGCTTCTTCACAACAGTCTAACCTAATTCAACCTAAACAAGAGATAACAACAAATACGACTAATGCGTCCATTGCAGCATCCCAGCCAGAAACAATTGCACCTCCTATACAAGATTTATCTGCCACACCAACAACAACTTCTACTGATGCGATTCCTGGGTCAAGCTTCGCTAACGCACCCGCATCACCTCACCTAATTCAACCTAAAAAAGAAACAACCACTGCTTCTATAATTGCGGACATTTCCCCATTGCAGCCAGAGACAATTGTACAACCTAAACAAGATTTAGCTGCCACACCAACAACAACTTCTACTGATGCGAGTCCTGCGTCAAGCAACGCTAAAGCACCTTCACAACAGCCAAACTTAATTCAACCGAGTACAGAAACACCCACTGCTATTTCAACATCATCGATTTCAGCATTGCAGCCAGAAACAGTTGCACAACCTAAACAAGATTTACCTGCCACATTAACAACAAATACAACTGAAAAAGAATATCTCGCACCAAAACAGCAACCAAATTTAATTCAACCGAGTACAGAAACACCCACTGCTGTTTCAACATCATCGATTTCAGCATTGCAGCCAGAAACAGTTGCACAAACTCAAGTAGATTTAGCTGCCACATCAACAACTACTACTGGAAAAGATGCGAGTCCTGGGTCAAGCAACGCTAAAGCACCCGCATCACCTCATCTAATTCAACCTAAAAAAGAGACAACTGATGCTTCTATAACTGCGTCCGTTTCAGGATTGCAGCCAGAAACAGTTGCACAACCTAAACAAGATTTAGTTGCCACACCAACAACTACAACTGATGAAAAAGATCTCGCACCCTCACAACAGCCAAATCTAATTCAACCTAAAAAAGAAACACCCACTGCTGTCTCGACATCATCGATTTCAGCATTGCAGCCAGAAACAGTGGCACAAAAGAAAGAAGATTTATCTGTTACATCCTCAACAATTACTAATGATGGAGAAACAAACGCACCTGCATTAGCAAAATTCATTCAACCTAACACAGAAATATCAACTACTTTTTCAACTCCCGAAACATCAGTACCGCAGCAAGAAACACCGACACAAACTAAACAAGACTTATCTGCCATACCCCCGACAATTACTAATGATGGAGAAACAAACGCACCTGCATTAGCAAAACTGATTCAACCTAACACAGAGATATCAACTACTTTTTCAACTCCCGAAACATCAGTACCGCAGCAAGAAACACCGACACAAACTAAACAAGACTTATATTCACAATCCTCGATAAATACAACGGATGGTGAAGCGATTCACTCCACAACAGTTGCATCGAATACACCTGTATCATCAAATCTTGTTCAACCTAGCTTAGAAACCCCAACTGTTGTCCCAACGCAAGCAAAAACAACACCCCAAGCAGAAATCTTTGCACAACCGAAACAAGACTTACCTTCACCTCCCTCGCCAACTACAACAAACTCAGAAGATCTCGCCCCTGCATTATCAAACATAATTCAACCTAGTATAGAGACAACCGATACTTCTATAACTGCGGAAATTTCCCCATCGCAGCCAGAAACAGTTGCACAATCTAAACAAGATTTATCTGCCACACCAACAACAACTTCTACTGATGCGATCGCCCCCGCATCAAACATAATTCAATCTAAACAAGAGATACCAACAAATACGACCACTGCGGAAATTTCCCCATCGCAGCCAGAAACAGTTGCACAATCTAAACAAGATTTATCTGCCACACCAACACCAACTTCTACGGA
>DNGJ01000122.1:44926-45082 GCA_003486305.1 Cyanobacteria bacterium UBA11371 | reverse complement strand
TTCTACGGATGCGATCGCCCCCGCATCAAACATAATTCAACCTAAACAAGAGATACCAACAAATACGACCACTGCGGAAATTTCCCCATTGCAGCCAGAGACAGTTGCACAATCTAAACAAGATTTATCTGCTACACCAACACCAACTTCTACGGA
>DNGJ01000122.1:7415-44661 GCA_003486305.1 Cyanobacteria bacterium UBA11371 | reverse complement strand
TTCTACGGATGCGATCGCCCCCGAATTATCAAACATAATTCAACCTAGTATAGAGACAACCGATACTTCTATAACTGCGGAAATTTCAGCATCGCAGCCAGAAACAGTTGCACAAGAGAAAGAAGATTCAGCCGCTACATCTTCGACAATTTCTAGTGATATAGAAGCGATTCCTACCTCAAGCAACGCTATAGCACCTTCACAGCAAAATGTTATCTCTCCTAAGTTAGAAACACCAACCTCTGTATCAGCACCAACTTCAGACATAGCAACTTCACATCTAAAATGTTTAACAGAAGATAACGCTCCATCTCTGACAAATATATTAGAAACTCCATCAGAGACAAGCACACCCGCGCCGGAAAATATTGTTCAACCACGCTTGGACAATCAAATTTTAAATCCTATTAAACCTTTGGGAATTTCAAAACCTTTATCTCAACAGTCTGACTTTGTTACTTCTGGACTGGTAGACGATTTTATAGACAAATCGCCCACCAGTTCCCCAAATCCCCTACCATCAGATAGTAGTTTACCCACAGAAATTGCAAATACCCCAGATTCCGGGTCAAATCTTTCTGAAGCAAAAGGAAAACCTGCTAACGAAATTAAAGATGATTTAACTTCTGTAAAACCATTGGGTTTTTCCCAGAATCTCAATAACACCAATAATTTTATCTTGCCTAAATTAGATTTAACAGGAGGAACTGGAGAAAAACCAAAAACTATTGGATTTGACGATACACCTGATAAAGTACAACAACCTTTCTCAAACGCGATACCCGATACTGGTAAAGATATACCGACCTCATGGTCAACTATATCTGAATTATTGGGCAAGTCTTCTACAACAGAAAATAATACAGTTCCCGAAGAAAATGAATCTACCCCTTTATCGTCCCCCTCGCCTTCTCCTGATGCGGAAACTTCCGATATTGAGCCATCAAATCCTCATGGAGAGACTTCGCAAGAATTAACAAAAGAGTCATTTCCAAAAAATGATTCAAGCGAGAACGAGCAATTAGACATTCTTGCTCAAAAAGTTTACACTTTAATGCGGCAATCTTTAGAAATTACTCAAGAGCGGCACGGTATAAAAGTAGCAGGAAACCCGATTTGGTTAAGTAATATTACATCAATTGACGGAACTCCTGCTACTAATTCAGGTGTAATTTCTCCACTAGATACTAGATTGCAGGAACTCACACAGAAAGTTTCTTTGCTCATACAAAAACGCTTTGAAATAGAGCGCGAGCGTCGGGGACGCTATTATGCAGGTCGTTTACCTTGGTAAAGTTAACCTTACTATTTTGGAGGATATATGTCACCGAATCAAACATCAGATAATTCAGGCAATTTGGTTAAAGCTAAACTTATGTCGGATGAAGCACCTGAGATCAAATTTATGTTTAATCCTAGCGAATTAGTGTTTGAGCGAAGTATTGCTACAAAAGCGGGTGACGCTACACGTACAGGTAAAGGAATACCAAAGGTTAGCTTTTCGCATATAGAAGCTTGTAAATTAACCATTAATAAAATCATAATAGATACTTATGAAAAAGGAGAGAGTGTGAATGAATATATTAATAAAATTAAAAAAGCTGTTGAATTTGTGTCTGGGAAAGAACGTCCACCTATTTATACTTTCATGTGGGGAGGTCAGATCCACTTGAAACGTTGTTTCATAGACAAAATTACTTATAAATTTACCATGTTTTTGCCTGATGGAACGCCAGTACGTGCTATTATCGACAGCCTTACTCTTAAAGAATCTGACGAAACAGAACCATCTCCGGCACTTCAAGCGCAAATTGACGCAGAACAACGCAATACAGATACTATAAACCAACGCTCAAAAAATCCCCAACCAATAAATAAACCCATAAGCACAAACAAGAATAGTTAGTGAAGCATCAGTTTGTAGAGCATAACCCTTCCTAAGTTTTGAGTAAGTAAATTTCTTTCTTTTGTTTTGTACTAAATTTCAATAATGTGTGTCCTATGAATGTCAATTATCGCGCCCTAGCAAAATTAGAAATAGATGGTCAGCAAGCTTCTCCTGAATTAATGAATGATATTATTCAGATAATTGTGGAGGAAAGTTTACATTTGGCAGGAATGTTTACTCTGGTGATTAAAAACGATTATTTTCCTGGTCAAATTCCAATGAAGGATCGTCCTTGGCGCTACCAAGATTTATTAAAAATTGGTGCATCTGTCAAAATAGGCTTTATTTCAAGCACCACAGAATCTCAAGATTTTGAAGACAATAACCAAGGTTTTGTGATCGAGGGCGAAATTACAGCTATTGAAGCCTTTTATAACGAACAATCACAGGCTCCTGTAATCATCAGAGGATATGATGTTAGTCACCGACTGTATCGAGGACGCCATAGCCGTTCTTTTCAGAATATGACTGATAGCGATATAGTGAAAAAAATTGCCGATGAAGTTGGCATACCAATTGGCACACTCGATCCTAGTGGCGTTGTTCATGATTACGTTTTTCAACAAAATCAGACCTATATGGAATTTCTCCGACAACGTGCTGCGCGAATTGGCTTTGAATTTTTTGTGCAAGATGGCAAACTAAATTTCCGCAATCCGAAAGCCGATTCGCACAAATTAACTCTCAAATGGTTAAAGGATATCCATAGTTTTCGGGTGCGACTTAGCAGTTCAGAACAAGTGAAAGAAGTTGAAGTTAGAGCTTGGGATTACAGTCAAAAAAGACCGATCGTATCGACAAAAAACCAAGACAAAATTATCACACAAAACCGGAATGGCAAAGGTAGCGATACTAGCAATAAATTTAAAGGTCAGCCACCTAAGCCAAAAATGATAGTAGTAGATCAGCCTCTTTTTAATCCTAAAGAAGCAGATATCATGGCTCAAGCTTTGTGTGACGAATTAGGAGGACAATTTATTTATGCTGATGCTAAAGCTGAGGGAAATGCTCAAATTCGACCAGGGCGTGTCCTTCAGTTTGAAGATAATATTGGAGAGTCAGACATGGGTCCCTATACTGGCGAATATTACATTACCGAGACTCGTCACACTTTCATCAAACGAATTTACATGACAGAATTCAGCGTGCGAGGTTTGCGAGGTGGTGATATTTTAACAACGCTTTCTCCTACAAATTATCTGCTACCCGGACAAACTTTATTAGTAGGAATTGTCACCGATAATGAAGACCCTGAAGGTTGGGGAAGAGTTAAAGTTAAGTTTCCTACCCTAACCGAAGAACATACCAGCAATTGGGCGAGAGTGGTAACAATTGGGGCGGGAGATCAACGCGGTTTTGATTGTTTACCAGAAATAAATGATGAGGTTTTAGTAGCTTTTGAACATGGCGATATTCATCGTCCTTATATCATTGGTGCTGTTTGGAATGGCAAGGATGCGCCGCCAAATCAAGTGCGAGAGAGCGTTCAAGATGGCAAAGTGCGTATGCGAACATTTAAAAGTAGGGCGGGGCATCATATTCAATTTGTTGAAGAAAATAAAGGTGCTAGTAAAAAAGGGATTTATATCGAAACCGCAGGGGGTCATAAATTACATATAAATGACAGTGATAATGTTGTAGAAATTGCCACAGCAGGAGGTCATAATTTATCTTTGAACGATCAGACTGCGAGCATCAATATTACTACTCTTGGTTTATTATCTATCACTGCTGGCTCTATTACGCTTACTACAACTGTTGGACCAATTACAGCGACTACTCCCTTAACAGGTACGAAACCTTTGTAAAAATTTCAGTTATTTTAAGGAAAACAAACAACTATGACTGTCAGTTATTACTATCAACGCAAAGACTACATTGGTACGGGTTTAGCATTTCCTCTTGGAATAAATGTCCAAGGTGGGCTTCAATTTAGTTCGGATACTCAGAGCATTGAAGAATCGATCGTTATCATTCTCAGAACAGGTTTAGGAGAACGGGTTTATCGACCAAATTTTGGTTCGCGTTTATCGGAGTTAGTTTTTGAACCGATGAGTGTTCAAACCCTGTTGATGATCCGCCTGTATGTCGAAGAAGCACTGCAAATGTGGGAACCTCGGATCGTTGTAAAACAAGTGCGTACTGAACCCGATCCGATCAAGGGAAGAGTGGATGTTGAAATCATTTATCAACCTAAAAATAGACCCGATCTTCGTAGTTTGGTATATCCTTTTTATTTACGGCAATAGTTATGGACTTTGATTTTTTACCTAAGTTACCAAAATCGAATCTCGATGACCGGAGATTTAGCGATTTAGTAGAAGAATGCATTCTCCGCATTCCTCGCTACTGTCCAGAATGGACAAATCATAACCCAAGCGATCCGGGGATTACTCTGGTTGAAATGTTTGCTTGGTTAACCGACCAAATGTTAATGCGGTTCAACCAAGTTCCCCGCCGAAATTATGTCGCGTTTCTAGAATTATTGGGAATTCGCTTACAACCTCCGGCGCCAGCTTGGTGCGAACTTACATTTTATTTAACCAGATCTCAACCTGAGCCAATTGTTATTCCTTATGCAACCGAAGTTGCTACTTTGCGAACGGAAACTCAACAAGCAATTATCTTTAGTACAGACCGGGAATTAACAATCGGCAATCCCAAAATTAGGCACTTGCTAACCGGATTAATACCAGAAAATAGACCGCAAAATTTAAGCGATCGCACTCCCATTGACGGTAATTGGCAAAACCTCCAAGAAACCATACTGTTCGAGCAATCCAGTCCCGATAATTGCTTCTATCTAATATTAACAGAAGACGATCCGGCAAATCCAATTGAAGGAAATGTAATCGCCCTTAATTTTAGAGGCGAAGCTGCTAGAACTACTGGAATTAACCCCGATAATCCTCCATTAAGGTGGGAAGCTTGGAACGGAATAAATTGGCAATCAACTATTTTAAGAGTTCCAGAAGACGATAAAACCAAAGGTTTCAGTTTTGATAGATTAGAACAGCAAGGTGCAAAACCTGTGGTAGATGGAGCCGATGTCGTGCTACATTTACCCCAGCAATGCCCGATCGCAGATTTTGGCACCGAATACCAAGGTCGTTGGATACGTTGCGTTTACATTCATCCTCAAGAATTACAGCCGACTTATAGCACTTCACCGAGTATTATTGGTTTAACTGTTCGCTCTATTGGCGGCGCAGTTAATGCTAGCGAATGTATTCGCAATGAAAACGAATTGCTGGGAGTTAGCGACGGAAAACCGGGACAATCATTTCAATTGCAAGGAAAACCTGTTTTAGAACGCAAAGAAGATGAATATATTCAAGTCAAACCGATTAACGGCGAACCGGAAAAATGGATAGAAGTTCCTGATTTTGCCGACTCTGGCCCTAATGACCCCCACTATACCATCGATTCGCAAACGGGAATAATTCAGTTTGGCCCGTTAATTCGAGAACCTTCACAACTTCAATTTACAACACAACAGCGATCGCAAATTCAACCCACTGGAACCATTGTCCAGCGAGATGCCAGAGAAATGCGAAATTTAGCGATGATCCAACCTAGTGTACTTGATGGTGCGATCGCATTAGAAAGACAATACGGCAAAGTTCCCCCTCCTGGTGCCGAAATTTCTATCGTTGCTTATCGCACCGGAGGCGGATTGCGGGGTAACGTTCAAGCAGAAAAACTGATTATTCCCAAAACTGGTATTCCTTATGTTAAAAGCGTCATTAACTATAAACCTGCTAGCGGAGGAACTGACGCAGAATCCTTAGAACAAGCTGTAATTCGAGTTCCTCAACTGTTACGAACTCGCAAGTCCGCCGTTACTCCAGAAGACTTCGAGAACGTCGCCAAACAAGCTTCTAGAACAGTCGCCAGAGCGCATTGTATCACCGATGCAGCGAGAACCACACCTGGTTTAGTACAACTATTAATTGTACCCGAAGCCGAGCGATTGGATTTATCCAAAGGTATGAATCCCGATCGCGATTTTGTGCTTGATTCCCAACTAGAAACCAAAATTATGGAATACATGAAATCCCGCAAACCTTTAGGAGTACAAGTCAAATTACAAGAACCAGAATACGTCGGAGTAAGCGTCAGAACTGAAGTGATTATCGAGCCGAGATCTAACAACATTCGCGCTCAAGAACAGATTCGCTTTCAATTACTAACTGCCTTATACCATTTCCTAAATCCCCTCACTGGCGGCACAGAAGAAAATGGTTGGCCTTTAGGTCGTCCCGCATATCCTTCCGACATTGTTGCTTTGTGTCAAAAAATTCCGGGAGTGCGTTACTTAGGAATCGTCGAATTATTTGAATTAAGAAAATATGGCTCAGAATGGTTTCGCGAAGAACCCCCCCAAGCCATGATTCACCCCGGATCTTTAGGACTAATCTGTTCTTGGGCAGATGAAGAAAATAGCCAACTACGATCTGGTCACACAATAGAATTCTATGATTAATTGGTAATTGGTAATTGGTAATTGGTAATTGTCAAGAGCAACTCAAAATCTAAAATACCATGACTCAATCACTTTATCGTCCAACCTTAGCCATCAAACTTGCTTCCATGAACCTCATAGAAGCAAGCGATTCCTCTGCGATCGCTAGCTTTGCCGGAAACAACACAGAAGAACGAATTAACAATAACTTACTCCTCTGTCCCGGCGAGTCAAGCGAAATGTTAATCGAGTTGGAAAACTTAGGCGATCGCTCTCTGACATTCCGGCTGGAAATAGACGGAGATTTTCCTCAAACTTGGTGTAATTGGCATCAAGAAGCCGCCGAAGAAATTCCCGCCCTTGCCAAACTAAATAAATCTTTATATTTTGAAATACCCCAAGATTTCTTTGAAAATCAATATGCTTTAAACGAAAGGCGATCGCGTCTCAAACTGAATTACGAAACCCAAGTTTCTATCTACGCAGAAACCGAAAACCAAAGCCAATTACTCGCTTACCGCGTATTTAACCTTTGCGTCCGCCCTCATACTTCTTACCTAAATTTTCTGCCGACAATTTATCGCGAAGTAGACTTTATCGGGCGATTTATTAGCATTTTTGAGCAAGCTTTTGACCCAGTACTAGAAATTCAAAAAGTTTTATGGTCTTATTTAGATCCCTTGACCGCGCCAGAAGCCATGCTACCCTTCCTCGCTCACTGGGTCGCTTGGCCTATGAATGGTCGTTGGGACATGCAGCAACAGCGTCGTTTAATTCGCAATGCCATAGAACTTTATCGTTGGCATGGAACGCGCTTAGGTCTGCGATTTTACCTGCATCTTTATACAGGTTTGCCTTTAGACGAACATTTACCAGAATCAGAAAAACACATTGGAATTGAAGAGATTTTTGAAGGAGGTTTTGTTTTAGGAACAACAATAATGGGCGTTGATTCCATGCTTGGAGGTGGTCGCCCATTCCACTTTATTGTATCCTTACGACCCGACCCCGGTCAACAAATAGATGAACGGGTAGTTAGGGATGCGATCGCTCGAGAAAAACCTGCTTTCTGCACCTACGATCTTGATATTATTTATAGATAAGCTATGAGTAACTATTTGGCTATTGCATCTGTAACGGCGACTCTTCAAAGGATACTGCAAATGGCTATCCAACAAGAGGTTTATGGAGCTAGAGTGACGACCGATCGACCTAACACAAAGGAAGGCGGACTCACCGAAACTTGCCTGAACATTTACCTGTATATGGTGCAACCAAATACAGCTTATCGTAATAGCGATAGTTCTATACGGCGACCGAAAGGAGACTTAGTAAAGCGCACGCAGTCGGCTTTGGATCTGCGGTATTTGTTCAGTTTTCATGGCAATGACACTGAACTCGAACCGCAACGGATGTTAGGCTGCGTAATTAGCACTTTGCAAGATATATTTACTATCACTCCCGACATGATTAGGGATACCTTAGCCGATCCAAAATCCGGTGTTTTGGTAGGAGCAGATTTGCCAGATCAAATAGAGCCTATTCGCATCTCACCTATAGATATTTCTGTAGAAGATATGTCGAAAATTTGGTCGGTATTTTTCCAAACACCATATTCGCTTTCAGCGGCTTATAAAGGTAGTATAATTTTAATTGAGGGCGAAGCACCGGGAACGAGAGCATTACCCGTGCGCGATCGCCATCCTTTAGTAATGCCCTTCAGTCAAATCTTTATTGAACGCATCGTCGCTCAAACAGGCAAATTAGATCCAATTCTTGCAGATAGCACTTTACTAATTCTCGGTCGTAATTTGTACGACTCTAATACCCGAGTACGCATTGGCAGAGAGGAAATACCAGTTCAGCCAACTAACAATACTGAAATTATCTTTCCCCTATCATTAGTACCGCCAGACGTGTTGCGATTTGGCGCACAAAGTTTACAGGTAGTGCATCCAGCGCCAAGGTTGCACCTTGATGGCCCCTATCAAGGTATAGAGTCAAATTTGGCAACTTTTGTACTGCGTCCGACAATTAAATCAGCGCAAGTTTCCCACGTGCGAGTTGCGAGAAATGGCACTTATTCAGCACAAGTAACCCTAACATTAAACTTGCCAGTTCATAAAGGACAACTCGTAGCTTTAATTTTGAACGAATGGTCGATCCAAAGTCCCGTTGCTTACATTTTTAAAACTTCTATACGGACGGAAGAACAGATGGAAATAACAATTCCCGTACAAAAAGTCAAAGCAGGAGATTATCTAGTGCGAGTGCAAGTAGATGGCGCTGAAAGTCTATTGATTTACGACACAGACACTAATAGCGATACTTTTAGTTGGTATATCAGTCCCAGAATTACAATTTAGTCCAGGAGAGCGAATATGGTCGCGCAGAAAAAATACTCAATAAAATCGATTGGGGGTTCACCCCCCAGGTGGCTCGTCCTGGCTCGTTGGCTCGTGCCTCGTTCCCAGGTTCCACCTGGGAATGCTGTCTTGGAGGCTCTGCCTCCTGCGCCGAAGAGAGGCAGCAGCCCACTGTACTGCGTTACCAGGCCGGAGCCTGGTAACGAGGCGACGAGGCGAAAATAATCTCAAGCTTTTTGATCTATGTAGGGGTGTTCGCGCCAGCGTGCCGGAGGCATTAGCATTTGGGCGACAATTTATGCTTAAAACCCTAGATTTTATATCCAAATGCTTCACCCTCCCCCGGAGCAGCGAAAGAGGCAGCAGCCCACTGTACTGCGTTACCAGGCCGGAGCCTGGTAACGAGGCGAAGACAATATAAATCATCAGGGAAAAAACTATGATAACAACAAACGACAACTGGCAAATAACCAATCATACCTATCTCACCACAGCACTAGCAAAAGTCCGCCAGCGATTAATAGAACACGCCGACCCAGATTTGCTAGACACCGAAGAAATTGAACTTAGGGAAAACTTCCCAGAAAACCCCATTTCTGACACCGAAGCTTCAGCCTTAGAACGAATCTGCACCATCTTTAATCTCAGCGACTTTGAACGAGATTTACTCTTGTTATGCGCCGGAGTAGAATTAGATGCAACGTTTCCAGTACTATGCGCCGCCGCCAGTGGAGATGAACAGCGCAATTATCCTACCTTGGGTTTAGCAGTAGCAGTATTAGAAGGCGTACATTGGAGTGGTTTAACTATTGCCAGGTCGCTTCGCAGGTGGCGGTTAATTGAAGTAGCGGCGGGGGGTGGAATGACTAATAGCCCTTTGCGAATTGATGAGCGAATACTCGACTATCTCATGGGCGTACAACATTTAGATCAGCGCCTATCGGGATTTGTCGAACTTGTCCAAATCTTCGATGATTTGGTAGACTCCCACTGGCAGATTGTAGATAAAATGATAGCAGCTTGGTCGGTGAAAATTAACGACCTGATCGCCTTGCCAGTTTTGCAATTATGCGGTAATGAAATTGCCAGCAAACGACCGATTGCCGCAATGGTTTGTGATGGTTTGGGGTTAAACTTATACGCCATTGCCGCCCACAGCGTCCCCACCACTCCCAGCGATTTGAATCAGTTTAAGCTACTTTGGGAGCGGGAAGTAGCTTTGGGTAGCAGCGCATTATTAATCGAATGCGATGATTTGGAAGCAGCAGATACCGCGAGAGATGCGGCGATTTCCCACTTGTGCGAATGGCTGCGTTCTCCGGTATTAATTGCCACCGCTGACCGCAGAAGGGCGCGACTCAGACCATCTCTAGCTTTTGATATCGAACGTCCCACAACAACCGAACAGTACCAAGTTTGGGAAGCCGCTTTGGGAACGGCGGTGCAATCTTTAAACGGTCAAGTTGATGCTTTGGTATCTAATTTTAATCTCAGCGTTCCCGTAATTGAAGCAGCTTGTTCCCAAGCCCGGATGCAATGGGAACAGGGGGAAACATCGGCAAATACAATCGATTTTAGCCATTTAATTTGGGATACTTGTCGCGCCCAAGCCCGTCCCAAATTGGATGATTTGGCACAACGAATCGATTGTATTGCCGGATGGAATGATTTGGTATTGCCAGAGGCGCAGTTGCAAGTCCTCAGAGATGTAGCAGCGCATGTCAAACAACGGGCGAATGTCTACGGACGCTGGGGTTTTGGCGGCAAAAGTAACCGGGGACTGGGTATCAGCGCTTTGTTTGCTGGCGGTAGCGGCACGGGGAAAACAATGGCGGCGGAGGTGTTGGCGCGAGAGTTGCGGTTGGATTTGTACCGCATCGATTTGAGTGCGGTGATTAGTAAGTATATTGGCGAGACAGAAAAGAATCTACGGCGGGTGTTTGATGCGGCGGAATTGGGCGGGGTGATTTTGCTGTTTGATGAGGCCGATGCTTTGTTTGGCAAACGCACTGAAGTGAAAGATTCCCACGACCGTCATTCTAATGTGGAAGTGAGTTATCTGTTGCAACGGATGGAATCTTACCGGGGGTTGTCCGTCTTGACTACTAATATTAAAAGTTCTTTAGATCAGGCATTTTTGCGCCGCCTGCGGTTTATTGTCCAGTTTCCCTTTCCCGATGCCAATCAACGGGCGGAAATTTGGCGCAGGGTGTTTCCCAAAGCCACACCGACGGAAGGTTTAGACGCGGAAAAGTTGGCGCAGTTGAATGTAGCGGGGGGGAATATCCGCAATATTGCTTTGAATGCCGCGTTTTTGGCATCGGATGCGGGGGAAGTGGTGACGATGCAGCATTTGTTGCAGGCGACTAAGAATGAGTATGTCAAATTAGAACGTCCGCTTACTGATGCTGAAGTGAGGGGTTGGGTTTAAGGTTGTTGGCAGATGGTTTTGTTGGTTTTACCTTTGGTGAGGGTATGGTTATGGCGAAGCGAGTTTTTAGCAGAACGAGAAGTTCCAGGAAAAGAACTTCGGAGTTTTCTTCGGTTTCTGATGGGGGGATGTTTGCGTCGCGTCCTTTTGTAGTGCAGTCGAAAGTTGGCGAAGCGGGGGAGAAGTCGGGGTTGAAGACATCTTTGATGCGGGCGGAGAGATATGGACATCAACTCAGCCAGATGCAAGCAGCAGAAATTCCATTTGCAACAGCCGTACAGCCAAAGATGGTGATGGAACAATCTGTGCAATTAAAACAAGCAGAAGTTCCACCAGTGCAATTGGCAGGCGACGAAAAATTAAAAAATATTTTAAAAAAAGGGACAGGAAAAACAAAACAAGAAAGAGCTTACTCGGCTATTAATTCAGTTACTAATTATGGCGAACCAACAGAGGATATTGATCACTTGAACGCGGCCTTTAGTGGTTCAAACGCAGCTAAAAATCGGGAATATTGGGGAAACCAAGCCAGAACAACTGCAAAAAAGCGAAAATCAACAGACTTACAGGGTGCGGGAGACGAGGAGATGGGGCGGATGGAGAAAACAGGAGAATTTATCAAAAGAGATGCTGGACAGGTAAAAGATGTACAACCTTTCTCAAGCCTGCCAGGTGGACATCAATTAACTCATATGGAGGTGCAACGGTATTTGCGCGAACCGACAGATAATGTTTGGTTTAAAGATGGTTCTGCTCATCCTCCAGCAAAGAAGAGAAAGATCGATCGAAGTAAGAAAGGAAAACATGGTTGGGTTAATGGAAATCACGATTTTGATATCTTGAAGGATACAGCGCTAGACACTTCTAAATTTCAAAACCCTCTTGATCTTTCCGCTGCGGCTTTGAGACGGTCATTGCGTGGAACACCCAATATTGATGAGTTTAGAAAAATACATAATTCTGGTTTTACTAATGGTCAAGAAGATCTAAGTGATGCAGCACAGCGGAACAAAGTGTCTCGCAGAAGTGAAGAGCAACGGAACAGAAAAAAGCAATTACACCTGGCATTGGTTAAAGCAGGTGGAAAGGATGCCAGTGGTGAGCCGGATAGTCCCAAGCTTTCCCCATTAAGACCTAAATCTCCAGGGGGTACAACATTAGCTCATGGTACATCACCTGATACAGGGACATTGAATAAGCTCGGCGAACATCCCCGTCATTGGTATAAACATCTTCACGGTCAAGAATTGTCTCCAGCGTCTTCTAGCGCGATGGCTTCTACCTCAAGCTCGGCTTCTCCAAAACTTAGTTCTGCGCGGAAGTTAGTATTTCCCTCTGCCAGCGCGACGGCCTCTACCTCAAGCTCGACTTCTACAACTACAAAGCCCAAGAAATCCAGAAAGAAAGCCTAAACTATCTGCGTTTATTAGTTATCGAATATATCAGTAATATCTTGTAGGATGGTCGTTTTACTTTTGGTGAGGTTATTGTTATGCCGAAGCGAGTTTTTAGCAGAATGAGAAGTCCCAGGAAAAGAAGTTCGGAGTTTTCTTCGGTTTCTGATGGGGGGATGTTTGAGTCGCGTCCTTTTGTGGTGCAGTCGAAAGTAGGTGAAGAGGGGAAGAAGTCGGGTTTGAAGACTTCTTTGATGCGGGCAGAAAGATACGGGCATCATCTTAGTCAAATGAATCCATCAGGTTTTTCAAATTGTCAAGCAGTACAGCCAAAACTGGTAACTAGGGAACCCATGCAGTCACAATGGGTAGAAGCAACACCGATGCAATTAGCACGAACAAAGAAATCGAAACCTTTATCCACTTCTTCACCTCTAAAACCTAAGACTGGGACAAGTAAGGTGAGCAAACCTACAGCATCTAAGGCTTCTGGATCATCCAAGCCTAAGGGAGCTAGAACACGGGCTGATGCAGTAGCAAAACAGGAATTGGGACATGTCCCTGGTACTTATTCATTACCAGATAAAAACCCTGGTGACTTCATTGGCACTTATCAGGGACAGCGTAATCGGTATACTTGTACACCTACTGGGAATAAAGTAGAAGCAGATCACATGACACCAGATACCTTGCACCAACCTCTGGGAAAAGGCAGAAAGAGTTCTGGGGGGAGCCATTTGTCAACACGCTTGCCCGCAGCTCAGCTACCTTACGAGTTGCATCGTCGGAAGCTTACCACAGGATCTGGGAAAGAAGTAGAAGCTCATCGAGCGTATCTCTTGTATGCTCATCACGGTATGGTACCTTTTGATGGGCCAATGGGAGCTCAACAAGATTATAACGCTGCTGCGATGGAAGTTGATTTGCGTAGCACTTTTGGCGATCGTACAGTGTTTGGTGTCCCTAATATCCACGATAATAGACCACTTAGACCTTCTGAAGGAAAAGGTGCAATCCCATTAAAAGACATGGTTTGGTCAACAGAGAGAATGAAGGAAATGACAGGTGAAGCTGCTCGCCAAGGACGTATTAATAAATCTGGTCATAAACGTTTGAATTCCACGATAACGAAGGAATTAAACCGTATCGGCAAGCGATATCCAAAAAAGAGCAAATGATATTCAAATCTGACTAGCCCAAAATCAAACGCTATGTGAAAACCCTCAACTATCTGCGTTTATTAATTTATCGAATATATTAGCTAATCGCTGATTTTGTAGGTTATATTTAAGCTTTCTTAAAGCGATTCAGCCAAACCAAACAACTTTCTATAAAGGAGGTAACAATGTCCACTCAAGAACAGATTCAGAAAAAGTCCGCAGCGACCATGCCTGCTCCCCATACCCATAGTAGTTTTGAACCTCGTGGCTTCACAGTACAAACCAAGGCAAACAGCGCTCCTGGCTCAATTCACCAATCAGGCAACCTGAAAACTCAACTAAGTCGGGCAACCCGCTTTGGACACAACCTAAGCCAAATGCCAGCAGTGCAAACCAAAACAGCCACCGGGCAAAGCACTCAAGCGATTCAGCGACAAGAAGCCCAAGAACAACCAGAGCAAATGAAGGCAGAGGATAGCACTCAAACTTCCATCCAACGCCAACCTGCCCCAACTGCTGCCGCCTCTGGTGGTGGTAACTCCATGCCCAAAGCTGTCCGGTCAAAAATGGAAAATTCCTTCGGCACCAGCTTTTCCGATGTCAACATCCACACCAATAGCGACCAAGCTAAATCCATTGGAGCCTTAGCTTACACCCAAGGCAACAACGTTCACTTTGCCCCAGGACAGTACAACCCAGAAAACGCTTCAGGACAAGCACTCTTAGGACACGAACTCACCCACGTCATCCAGCAACGCGCCGGACGAGTGCCAGTTCCCCAGCAAAGTAAGGGCGCTCCCATCAATGCTGACACCAGCTTAGAAAAAGAAGCCGATGACATGGGTGCTAAAGCTGCACGAGGCGAACCAGTACAAATGCCTGGTGCTAGTGGAGGAAAGTCCGCAAGTATCGCCTCGCCAGTGCAAAATAGCACCGAACCCGTTCAATGCTTCTTGCCGTTAGCTATGTTAGCTGCTCGTAGCCTTATCGGGAAAAAGGCATTACGTGACACGGCAATCGATGGGGCAACCAATGCGGCAACCAATGCAATAAGCCCTAATCAGGAAGAACAAGGTTGAGTGAAAACCCAAATAATATCGCATTCAGTTGTATTGGCATTGCGTGATAAGGGCGAGTTTTGTTCAGAGATTGTTTCTGGAAATCAAGGATTATCCCCTAAAGCTGCCCCTGCAATTTAGCGAAAGTGTATCAACTACCAACCATTACCTTAAAAATATAAGGAGTTAACCATGACTACTCAACAGCACATTCAGAGAAAGCCTGCGGCAACTATGCCCGCTAATCATTCTCATAATACTTTTGAATCCCCTGAATTTGCCGTGCATAACAAGGCAAACAACGCACCCAGTCAGCAATCTCAGCAATCGGGCAATTTGAACGCTCAGCTAAATCGGGCAACTCGCTTTGGTCACAATTTGAGCCAAGTATCCGCAGTCCAAACCAAAGCAGCCACAGGGCAAGGAAATCAAGCCATTCAGCGACAAGCAGCAGAAGAAGAACCAGAACAAATGAAGGCAGATGATAGCGCTCAAACTGCTTCCCCGATTCAAAATAGCACCGAACCCGTTCAGTGTTTTTTGGATGACCTTAATCCTCTGAAGGCTGTGGGAGATGTTGCTGGAGGCGTTTTGGGTGGTGTTGCTGGAGGCGTTGGCGACGCTTTAGGTGGTATGGCAGGCGATGCTCTAGGTGGTCTTGTTGGCGGTAAGAAGAAGAAGGGGTAATGAGTAATACGCTTTGATTGGATAACAACAGGCGATCGCGAAGCTCTATGATATGGAAGTGCGATCGCCTGTTTTGGGATATGGGAACGGAAGTGCGATCGCTCTTTGAATAGGTGTGGGAATGCGATCGCTTTTTGAATAGGTGTGGGGAATGCGATCGCTCATTAGACTTCTCCAATAAACAAACTATCGTATAGGGCGCGTTCAGAAATCCTGGGGGGCGTGTTCAGAGATCTTGGGGGGTGAAGCATTTGGAGATAAAATCTAGGGTTTTCAACCTAAATTGTCGCCCAAATGCTTCACCCCTACATAAGATAAACGGACGCTGGGAGTTTGATGATGACACAGAAGGTTGATTTTCAAAAGATGAGCCGAAAAGAACTTAGAAAATATGTACTTACCCACCGTGAAGACGATGAAGCTTTACGGATCTATATGGATCGACTGCACAACGAATCAGGTGTATTCAGGCAAACTGGTGGACTGAATGAAGAGGATCGAAGAGTTTTAAAGATCCGATTCAATGGAGTTAATTGCAACAATGAGTACATTATTTGAACTACTGGAAAAAATCAAAACAAAACCTGGATTATATCTGGGAACGGCCTCGATTACAAATCTACGGATGTTCATTCTTGGCTATCTCTTTGCACGATCGGAAGTAGGTATCACCAATACTGAAGCCGAAAGTGACTTTTACAAAAATTTCCAACCCTGGCTGCAAAACCGCTTATCCATCCGTACTGTTAACGCTTGGGACAAAATTATTTTGCTAACCTGTATTGATGAGAAGGCTGCGTTTGATTATTTCTTTCAACTTCTAGATGAATTTATTCAACGAGACAAAAGCCAAGATATCGATCCAATTCTGGTCGGATCGTCCTCAAAAGAGCCGGAAAAAGTTGCATAAATGTTATTAATTAACTCAAGTTGCTAGTTATAAGTTGCGATCTTGGTAATTGGTAATTGCTAATCGGTAATTGGTAATCGGGCAGTCAAATTTTGACAATTACCCATTACCCATTACCGATTACCAGTTTCATTGGCTGTAACTAGCAACTTGGGTTAATTGTCGAAGTTGATGCGATCGCTTCCTCTCAATTTCCCAATTTCTTTCACCCAACGTCTGCGATTATTATGTTCTAAATCCAAAATATCTGACAAAGACCAGTGGAAATAAAACGCAATGCAAGCTACCTCCTCGTGCAGTTGTTCTAAGGGGTAGCTTGCGACTCCCCCGCCAGTTCGAGTTCCACATTAAAATCACTATTGCATCTCGGACATTTCACCAAAATAGAGGCGCTACCTTGCTGGTTAATCCGACTATAAAATTCCCGCAAGTAAGCTAAATCCAAGGTAAAAAGATTCTCCAACAAATCGGGAGTGACTGAAGATAATTCGCCCAAACTGGTAATCACTCGCGAAAGCATTACCAGAACTCCGTAAGCTGGGTCATTCTGAAATATTCTGTCTTTTTGAACAAATATTTCATCCCTAGCAGTTGCTAAACGCATCATCCCTTGACGATGAATTTTCCCTTCGGCATCTACTAAACCTTTGGGTAGGATAAATTGAAATTCTGTAGTTGGTTGCTCGTTCATGGTTATTTATTCAGTTTGTAACTTAAACTTCTCTACTAATAAGTCTCGATGGTACTGAGCAGGTTCGTAATCTGGATCGATATTCAAAGCCGCGTCAAAAGCTTCCAAAGCTTTTTGGTCTTCACCCATTCTTTCTAAAGCTATGCCTTTACTTGTCAAGAGGTAAAAATTGTTGGGACTGAGGCTTTCAGCTTGGTTGTAAGCATCTAATGCTGCGTTATATTGTTGTAAATCCACCAATATAATACCTAGATTGTACCAGGCTTCAAAAGATTTATAATTAATATTAGTCGCCTGAGTAGCAGCAGTCAGTGCATTTTCGTAATCTTCTAAATACCGTAAGGCAACGCTTTTATTCGCCAAAACATTGGCACAAAATATTTTGGCATCAATTAATAACTCTTCAAATTTATCTATATTCTCAGTTGGTTGTTCATAACTTCGTGATAAAATATTGTTACAAGTGAGAGTCTCTACCGATTTAATAGGATTTGACAAAGCTTTGTCGTATGCCTCAACAGCTAGGGTAAATTCTTTTAACGCACTTAGTATCCGACCTTGATTAAACCAAGCTTGACTGTATTTAGGATTGATTTCGACGGCTTTTTGGAAAGAAAATAAAGAGTTTTGGTATTTTTGTAAATGCCAGAAACTAACCCCTTTGTTGTTCCATGCTTCAGCCAATTCTGGGTTAATATTAATCGCGCGTTCAGCGGAAGTTATTGCTTCTTGGTATTGTCCCAATCCGTTTAGCGCACTGCTGCTTTGATACCAAACATAAGCAGGATTGCGATCGCCCCATATTCCATCACCTGCAATAGCACCTTCACAAGCTTCAAATGCTTCTTTGTAATTTCCTTGTTTGTTAAGGATAGCGCAACGATTGACTTGAGCCAAAGAAGATTTAGGATTAATTTTAACTGCTCTATTATAAGAAATCAGCGCTTTTTCAGGATCATCCAATTTTTCTAAGATAATTGCTTGATTAGTCCAGGCTGTGGCATCATTAGGATTAATCGCTAAAACTTGGTCATAAGAAGCGATCGCGTCTTGTAATTTTCCCGCTTTCTGTTGCGCGATCGCTTTATTAGTCAAAGCTTCTACGGGAAGAGTATCTTTAGCTAAGTCGCAAGATGCGATCGCTTCTTCATATCTTCCCAAATCTGTTAACGTGCCGCAACGTTGCACCAAAGCTAAAGCATTATCTGATTTTAGAGTTAAAACTCGCTCAAAAGAAGTCAATGCCGCTTCATTTTGGCCTAATTTCCTTTGTGCCAAACCCCTATTGTACCAAGAATCTGCTGGTGAAGCATTGCCCCAACTTCCATCTATTCGTAATGCTTGTTCGCAAGAAGCGATCGCATTTTCGTATTTACCCAATTGGTATAAAGCCTCACACCGCCGCAACCAAGCTAAAGAATCTTTCGGAGAAAAACTTAGTAAAAAATCATACGAAGCTATTGCTTCTGCATATTTTTTTAACTGAAATAACACATTGCTGCGACTCGCCCATAATTGGGGATTTTTGACTTTTGGTTGGAGTGCGATCGCTTTTTCGCAAGCCGCCAAAGCTTCCGTATAATTTTGTTCATTTTCTAACACTCGACACTGATTAGCCCAAAAATTAAAATCTTTAGAATCAAAAGTTCCCGTCTGTGCTTGAGACAACAAACGAGAATTAATTGGTACGCGATCGGTTACTGTATTTTGAGAATTACTTATTCCTTGAGCTATTGAAGGAACCCATATACTGAGGACAAGTGTAGTAATGCTAACTCCTTGAAACAGGTGTTTCATACAACTCCCTTAAAGCCGATCTATCTTGATACCAATCGGCCTAATCAACGTATTTTCTTAAATAAATTACAGTTTAGCAGATGTTAGCGGAAAGCCCGTAACCTTAAGTTTAGTTAATTACCTGAACTTAAGATCGGGTAAGACTCACAATTTTTGATAGGTAGAAAACTAAACCTTGGGCTAGGGACAAAATAAAGTAGAGCATTTAAAGTAAATCAAGTAAAGAGCAGGTAAAGCGAAAATGGTTAAGTAATGCTATCAATAGCTGGGATTATGAGATTAAAAAGATTACTCAACAGCCTAGCAATAATAGGGTTGCTGTATTTGCTGAGGTCTAGTATGCCAGGAATTCACTACGCGACAGCTACACCAAATACCCAAGACTCACCAACAGTAAAACGGTTAAGGGAAACTAGGAACTGTGCTAAATGTAACCTTAGCAATGCTAACCTAGCCAATTCCTACCTAAAGGAAGCTAACCTTACAAAAGCCAACCTCAGCAATGCTGACTTGAGTAATGCCGATCTAAGCAATGCTTTTCTGAACAATGCTAACCTGAAAAATGCTAATTTGCGCGATGCAAATCTCAGCGGTGCTGACTTACGTGGTAGCGATCTCAAGGGAACCGATTTAACAGGAACCACAATCAACAATCAAACCGAATTTGACAGCAAGTGGCGCATTGTATGGGAGTTGGTAAATCTACCTGTTAATTGTAAAAACATGGAAATAGCCGACCTTGAGGGTGCTAATCTCAGTAATGCCAACCTGAGCGAAATTAACTTAGAAAATGCCAATCTAAAGGAGGCAAAATTAAACAGTACAAACTTACGTAATGCCAATTTAAGTAATACTAACTTACTCCAGGCAGACTTGTTTATTGCCGATCTTAGGGAAGCCAATCTTAGTAAAGCCAATCTGACGAATGCTAATCTCAGCAATGCTGATTTGCGTCAAAGTAACCTTACGGAAGCCAATCTTATGCGAGTCAATCTGAAAAATGTAAACCTAACAAATGCCAACTTAAGTAAGGCAAATTTAAGTAATGCTGATTTGAGCGGTGCTAATCTCAGTAATGCCAATTTAACAGGAGCAATTTTAAACGGAATTAAGGTTAATCGTAATACTAATCTATGCGGTGCGATCGCGCCTGATGGTAATCAAAGTCCTTGTTACAGCGGATTGCTTTTCGAGTGAAGAAAAGCGTTTTCGCTTCGTTTGTATAGCGGCAGCGTTAACGCTGCCGCTACACAAACGAAGGTGTACCTCATGCGGAAAGCAATCCGCTATAATTGTCGATTCTAAACCTTCTTAATTTTGAAATTAAATGGTACATCAATCTTTCCCACCACCACCTACTCATCCTTTCAAGCGCCTTCGTATTTACGATGGACTGATGATGAACGCCAGACGTTGGTCGCTGGCGCATGACTACTTCCGCCGTCGCCAAAATGTTCACTATCAGTCGCTGAATCAGCCGGGAATTGTTTGTGGTTTGGGGGTGAAATTAATCGACGCGCCAGCGGAAGTAGCAGCGCAATTTCGCGATCGCCGTTGGTTAGAAATTCAACCAGGAATTGCTATTGATGTAGAAGGTAATCCTATTGTTGTTGACGAGGAAACTAACCGACAATATCGGCTGCGAACAGAAACGCCTTTGACGGGAACTTTAACAATATATTTGGTTGTTAGCTATTTAGATCCTTACAGTCCAGACCGTCAAGAAAATTCTGAAGAGATTAGGGAATGGTTTCGGCTTGACGAAAAAACCAGCCCACCAAATGATAAAGAAGTCGAATTGTGCCGAATTAAAATACAACCTGGTTCAGTCGAACTAGAACACCCAACAGATCTATTATTTCCTGAAGTTAACGAGTTAGATTTACGCTACCGAATGCAAGCTAAAGCTAGACCAGAAGCTGTTGTGCGTGTGGCTCAAATCAAAGAAAGTGAGACTGATGAATGGTATGAGAGTAGGCAAAATATGAGCGATCGCGCTACAAAAAGCCTATCCTACTTAATGCAGTCTGTCTCCGTACTTTACCCAGTTTTGCAAGGACAAACACAAATCGGACAAGTCAGCTTGCAACCACCAGAAGATCTGGCAGCTTATGACTTACTTTACCTTACCGATCGGCAGTTAGTCGAGCTAAATGAAGAAGAAATTTACGCAGTTTATCAATATCAAAAAAATGGGGGCTTAATTTTAATAGATGCTGTTAGTAATGACGATTTATTACTAAAAACAGCTACGGAAATAATCTTTCACGAGCTAGAAACTAATTTACAATATTGGCAAGACTTGAGCGACAATCATCCCCTCATAACGCAACCATTCCTATTTGCAGCGTTACCAATTATTAATCAAGCACCTGTTCAGATTTG
Organism: Cyanobacteria bacterium UBA11371; assembly: GCA_003486305.1. Lineage (GTDB taxonomy): Bacteria > Cyanobacteriota > Cyanobacteriia > Cyanobacteriales > Aerosakkonemataceae > Microseira. The sequence continues at coordinate 23,369 of DNGJ01000122.1, read as the reverse complement.
GAATGGTGGAGGAGTTATTCTAGTAACGGGATATTTATCAGCAGCTTGGGGACTTAACGAGCAACTTTATATTGACCGGAACGATATTCGTACTGCACAAGAATTAGGTATTAATATTCTGCATTTTGCTTGGCGGCGACGGCAAATAGCACAGTTGATACAGTAGTCAATAGTTTGGAAAAAGGAGATTTTTATCGGTGCCAAACTTTGTTAAAGTAACAGTTTCCAAAAGACTAATTAAATTAATACCGGATATGGCAATCGATGTTGCTAGCGAACCTGGTAACGGTGAAAATGAATTCGATGTTACTGTTATCAACGAAAGCAATAAATTTGCCAGTTTTTCCCTAGAACTATTAGCAATAGGAGCCGATGCTAACACAAATGTTAAATGGTACAGTCTAGATCCAGCCGTTTCCGCCAAAAAACCACCGGGTGCAGTGACAGCATTTCATGTAATAATTACCAAACCACCCCTTCAGGTATACGATGCCACTATTGAACTGACTTTAAGAGTATTCTCTGTAGAATATGCCAATATATTTAATAGCCAAAAACTTAGTTTAAGAATTGAAAAGCCACGGAAACCCCTAAAACTTTACCTTCCCGTCAAAGAACTAAAAGTATATCCAGGATCTGAAATAGAAATTCCTGTCATTTTATATAATTTAAGCCAAAAATCAACTGATGTAAAACTCGGTATTACCGGAATAGATCGAGACTGGTTTATACAGGGTACTGAACAAAAGTTACACATAGATGCTGGTGATTCCCAAAAAACAAGTTTTTGGTGTCAACCGCCGAAAAGTGCAAAAACCCTCAGTCAGAAATATGAGTTTAAAGTTGAAGCCAAGTCTGAAATTAGCAGCAATCCTGCCCGCGAACAAGGAAATCTAGAAGTTCTGCCTCAAGGAACAGTGGAGTTTAGTTGTATTCCCAAGAGCCAAATAATCCCAGTTATACGAGGTAGGAATGCTGGCAAGAAATCGAGATTTGCAACTTACGAGTTGAAATTTGATAATGACAGCAATTTACCCCAACAGGTGAACCTCCAAATTTCTCAAAAAGACATAAAACAGTGTGGTTTAATAGTACCCGAAGGGGTAAATATCGAGCCGAGTGAAGGTAAATCAATGTATTTGATAGCCAAAAAGCGCCGACCTTGGTTGTGGCTAAAACGGCGTTTATTATTTGAAGTAGCCCCGTTTTTAACAAATCCCGCGACAGCAGAACCCAGCACGCAAATTTATAGTCATCCCCTGACACAAATTTTAGAATTACAAGTTCTACCTATTATTCCTTTTTGGCTTCAGCTAGTCGGGTTACTTTTATTGCTGTTACTGCTTTTATTGCTATGGTATTTTAATCCACCAAATTATCATACTGGCCCTGTTAATTCCGTGCGTTTAATTGGTAATAGCAGCTTGGTTGTTAGTGGGTCTAGCGACCAAACTATTCGACTTTGGCAAGTAGATAGAAGCCCTTGGCAACAAGACATTCGCCGCCTTAAATATGAAGGGTTTATTGCTAAAGAAATAAAAAAATCAGTGCGTGTAATCCGCCAAAGTCCGAGGGACGATTATGTAGTTGCATCTGGATTAGAAAATGGAGATATTAAACTATGGAACGTATTATCAAGAATAGATCCAAGACTTATTTTCAATGGAAATGACCGGGTTTTTGACCTAGTTTTTACCAAAGATTCCCGCTTTCTTTTTAGCGGTCATGGAAGTGGTTTTGTCCGTAAATGGAATTTAGAAAATGGGATTAAAAATATTCAAAAAGCAAATTTTAAATTTACAATTTACGCTCTGGCTCTTAGTGAAAATTCGCCTAATCCTCTAGTTGTCGTAGCGGGACGATACAATAAATTAGCTTTTTGGTTTAATAATAAAATTTATCAATTTTCAGATGAATGGCAGTACGGGGAAACAAAGAATAAATTTAATCCAATTCAAGGGCAAAATCAATATATTGATTCTTTGGCGATCGCTGATGAAAAAAATTTATTAGCTTCGGCTGACAACCAAGGAAATATTATTTTATGGGATATGAAGAGAATCCGTCAATGCATCAGTGTATCTTACCCGGTGAAAGACATTAACATGATACAAGAATGTAACGATGCTATTCTCGATCGATGGGCTGACGGTCATGGGACTCAACCAGTTCGTTCAGTTGCTTTGACCCAAAATGGTTGCTACTTAGCCAGTGTGGGAGACGACGGGAGGGTGATGCTTTGGATACTGGAAAACGGTAAGCGATCGCCTCGATATCAAAACGGAAAAATTCTCGCTGATTTTCCTGAAATTAGGATCAACAGTGTTGACTTAAAAGCAGTAGACAACAATCTTTTTATAACAACTGGTGATGATAAAAATCGAGTCAGACTATATCGCGTTGAGGGGATGAATAACCATGACAACTCAAATTGCAAATAACCCTTTGGTTATAGAAGATTTTCCCGCAGAATCAAACCAAATTGCCCGAGGATATACCGTCAAGCGCCGCATCATTGTCAAAAATCTGGGAGCAAAGAAAGCAGATATTGATATTTGGATTGCTGCTACCGATGCCAAATCCGAACCTTTACTACGGTGGTGCAGTTTCAGCGCAGAAACTCCTCTAGAATTGAAACCTAGAGAAAATCGTGAGATCGCTTTATATTTTGAAGTTCCACCTCAAGCAACACCAGGCTTATATAATTATGAAATTCTGATTGAAGCTCCAGCTCAATACCCTGATAAAATCTTTCGCCGTCCTCAGCAAATTCGGGTTCTGCGTTCAGATCGAGATGCTGAATGGAGCAATGAACCAGGATTCATCATACAGCCATTAACTAACTCTGCAAATCCTTACCCTCTGCAAGCTGGAGAAAAATTAGCACTAAAAGTTATAGTTGAAAACCGCTCTAAAAGAGTCGATCGCTTTTATTTAAATTGTCCAGAACTAACAAAAGATTGGTTTACAATTCACTACCCAGAAAGCCGCATAGAAACATCTGGAGTTGTCAAAGAAACCGACGGTTTGGAACTTAACCCAGGTACAAATGGCGAGATTACATTAATTTTTCATCCACCCCTACATACTCCATCTGGTAATTACTTCCCTACCATTCGCTTAACATCATACAACAAAGACGAATTGGTGCTACTGGATGTAGTGTACTTGCAAATTCTTCCCAATCAAGCTTTAGCTATAGAATTGCATCCCCTATTGCTTAGATTCCCAAGTGAAAAACCAGTATTTGAGATTAAGTTAATTAATCAAGGCAACATTATCCGTGAAATTGCAATTTCTGCTGGAGATCGGGAAAATCTTTTTATTTATACCCCAGAATTTACCCCAGAACCTATACCGCCTGGACAGAGCAGAAATTTTCCTTTGACGGTAAAACCTCGCAAGTGGTGGCGTCGTCCTTTATGGGGAAAAGGATTAGAATTTAATTTTGATATTGAACTAGAAAACAACGAACAATTAATACTACCCGAAACCGCTAAACCACCCGTACTACCCAAAGATTTACCTCAAGGCACTTTGGTGTGGGAACCGCGTCCTTGGTGGCAGGTTTTGCTACCAATTCTGCTGCTACTGTTGCTGCTTTTAGGCGTTATCTCCGTCGGTGCATTTCTCTACTGGCAAAAAGTGTTCGTCAAGCCAAAAATTAGTAAAGTCGAGTCTACCCAAAAAGTTTATCAAGAAATTTACGAGCAGCCTATTCGATTGAATTTGTCAATTAGTAATTTACGCAGTTGGGAGCTTAAAAATTGGAAGTTTCAAAACGACATCAGACTATCGACAATAAAAATTATTCCCCAAAACCGTGAAGGGATAGGCAAGATAATCAGTTACGATTACAACCAGCTCTTACAATATTGTCAACAGCAGACTGCAACTCTCACTTGCACGAATCTACCCACAGAAACTAAGCAAGCAGGTAATTATACTTTTAAAATCGAACTTTATCCAATAGGACAAAATAAACCTTCAGATTCCAAAGAGACGGATACCATTATAATTCAACCTATACCACCTGTGGCTGTCCCGAAAATTATTGAATTTTATTCTAGCAAGCTAGTTTATCGAGAAACTCTTAAAGAGCAGGTTATCCTTAATTGGAAACTCAGTAACCCAAGCCAAATACAAAATGTGACGCTGACTCACTCCGGAAGTAACGGTTCACCAATTAAAAAGACTTTTATCCAGTGCAGTCCTCAAGAATTAAAATATCAAGGACTTCAATTGAGTTTTAATGCCGGGAAAATTGAAAAAGTAAATAATATAGATTATCTGGTTTGTACCGGCGTATTCACGAATGTTACAAACCCCGGAAATTATATTTTCAAACTCGAAGTCTTTTCCAAACAAAACCCTAAACAACCCTCAGACACAAAGCAAACAGATACCATTACAATTAAACCTGTACCTGTACCAAAAATTCTTGAAAAAGTTTCATCTAATAAAGTTGTTTATGAATACAATGAACCGATATTTTTAAATTGGCGGCTTAGCGACCCAGCCCAGATCGCAGAGTTGCGGATTATTCAACAGGGAAGTGATGGTGCAGTCGCTAAAACTACACTCGATCTCAGACAGTGCAGAACTCAGATATCGACCCCAGAAATTGCTAACCCAGCGATAAAACCAGAAGCGATCGCTTGTCAAAATATCCGCATAGCTCCCCCAAAAGCAGGTACTTATAATTATAAAATAGAAGTAGTTTCCAAGCAAGCTCCAAACCAACCTTCCGATTTAAAAGAGACAGATACCATTACAGTTAAACCCATACCTTCACCGCAAATTATTGACCAAGTTTCAACTAATAAAGCCGTTTATGAATACAATGAGCCGATTTTTTTAAATTGGCGGCTTAGCGAACCAGCCCAGATCGAAGAGATGCGGATTATTCAACAAGGAAGTGATGGTTCAGTCGCAAAAACTACACTTTCCCCCATACAGTGCCAAACACAGATATCGGCAACAGAAGTTTCTCAGGAGAGTAATTTTATCAAAAATAACCCCACGAAAAGTCAAAAAATTATTATTTGTCAAAATATCCGCCTAGCTCCTCCCAAAGCAGGGAATTATAATTATAAAATAGAAGTATTTTCCAAGCAATACCCAAACCAACCTGCCAATTATAAAGAGACAAGTACGATTACAATCAAACCATTACCCGTACCGAAAATTACCCAAATTTTATCTACAAAACCTTTTTATGAAGCAGCCAAAAATGAGGAAATTTATCTTAATTGGGAAATAAGCAACGCCAATCAAGTTAGAGATTTAAAGTTGATAGGCTTAGCTCCCGATGGTTCGGTTAACAGTGAACTGAAGCGTTACACAATTATTAATAGTGCCCTGCCGCCGCAGCTGAAAAATTTCTGTAGGCTGACGACCAATTTAGTTTGTCGAGAAGTGCCTTCTGGTGCTAAACAAGCAGGTGAATACACCTTTAAACTGACGGTGGTTCCTAAGCAAGGCTCAGAAGAATCTGAAATTACTAAAAATACGCCTACTGTTAAGATTAAACCCGTCCCACCTAAGCCTGCTACACCCGTTAAGATTATTTATTTTAAAGTTAATGGTCAGGATGTTACTGCCAAGCCGAAATTCATTTATGAAATCAATAAGCAAAGAAAGCCCGTCGATATCATTTTGTCCTGGCAAGTAGAAGATGGTGAAGATATTAAGGTTGAGTTAATGCCTTTTGGAGATGTCCAAAAGCCGCAAGGTTCAAAAATTTACACGCTTAGTAAACCCCCAAGTAGCGTAACTATTACACTGAAAGTGACGAATAAAGCTGGTGAGCAGACAACACAATCAGTTGCGATCGAAACTGCTGAATCGACTCGCTCCGACCAAATCCGAACATCTTCACCAAAAGGAACTACACCAGGAGAAACGAAACCTGGAGAAATTGCACCCCAAACAGCTTCACCATTACCAACGAGTCCTTTCACGCCATCGCCAATTGAATTACCACCTAACTGAAACTGAAAAACCCGTTTGATACCGTTTTACCATCAATGGGCGACTCTTGGGGCCCCAAGAGTTAAATTGAAAGAAAGTATGAAACATTATTGGTAAAACCCACACCGTAAATCTCTATATGTTGATGTGTAGCACATTCACGGGAAAACCGTATCACAGGTTTTCTCGTTCCCTATGAAGCTTCTTTCCAGCAGCGCTGTGATGATGCGGGGAATGACGAACTCGACCAACTCAGCCGCACGGGAAACGGGGACGACGAAACTGCACCCGAAGCTGCTTCAGCCTTTTTTCCCTCTTCAATCGGCTTAAGCTTCCTGGTGTCAAAGAATACAACAGAACTCGATGTCACAACCGCACATCCAAACCTTGGCAGAGAACCCCGCGCCTGGTGGAATTGAAGCTACCTTTGCGTTTGTCCTCGAATGGGAAGGAAGGAATCTATAAACTCAAAATTCCAGATAGTGGCGGATTAGAACTCGTTCTCACCAGTCGATCGGTATTGTCTTGACGTACTCCCCCGGTTAAAAACACGGGGGATTCTTAAAAAGTTGTTACGAAGCGGTCTTAAGACGCGCTTCGTAACTTTTCTTCCTGCTTCTTGGACTCTTAACTAGACGGTTTCCCGTCCCCGCCAGACCGTCTCCACAGGCATTTTCTTTATGGTCCAAGATGCGTCCCACCTCAGACAGTCCACGATTACGGACAATTTGAGCGGCAGCTACATCGCGATGTGTTGTGTGCCCACACTCAGGGCAAGAATGAACCCTGTCTTTAAGTTCCTTTTTCCCTGTGTGTGCATCACATTGAGGGCAGACTTGAGAGGTGTAATCCTTGTTCACCTCACCAAAGTACACACCGCGCTTCCAACACACAAATTTCAGGATGGACAAAAACTGACCAAAACCAGCATCTAAAGTGTGCTTGCTAAACAGTCCTTTTGCCCATGCCCGAAAATCGATATCCTCAACAAATATCATTCCAGCACCGTCACACAGTTTGTGAGCTAGCTTGAAATGCCAGTCTTTCCGGGTGTCGCTGATGCATTGATGCAACCTTGCAATCTTCCGATTTAACTTGTGACGATTGTTAGAACCTTTCTTCTTATGCTTTAGCCTGCGTTGCAGTAATTTCAACTTGCGATGCAGCACCTTGAAGAATCGAGGTCTATCTACCACATCTCCATCGGATGTTGCCACAAATTTTTCAAGTCCCAAGTCAATACCAACTGGATGCCCATTGGGCATGACATCTGGTACATTGACATCACATTCGAGCGTCAACATCACAAAATATCCAGAGGCTTTGCGTACAATTCGAGCTTGTTTGACAACAAACCCGTCTGGAATCTCCCGTGACTTTACATATTCAAGCCACCCCAACTGAGGCAACTTGATTTGATTGCCCTTTAAGAATTGGGACTTACCCAGTTGCGGATAAACAAATGACCGCATCCTGTACCGATTCTTAAAGCGAGGAAATCCCATTCCCTTACGTCCCATGTCCAAAAATGCTGTTTCTAGCTTCCTTAAAACCTGTTGCAACACTTGTGCATTAACGGTTTTAAGTTCTGGAAATTCGGACTTAGCCCTAGTTAAAGCGTTCGCTTGGTCGTAGTAATTGGGGTATTTAACATCAGCAGGAATGATGTATTCGGAGACAATCGAGCAAGCATTAACCTGACATTTACGAGAATTCAGCCAATCTTTACGCTCACGCAAAGCATAATTCCAAACTTGGCGACACACTGTTAGCGTGTGTTCAATCATCTGGACTTGTTCTGGTGTAGGGATTGCTTTGTACTCGTAGGTCAGACTCAACATTTGCTCATCACCTCTTGTTGATGATTATCATGGCTACGTAAGCATTCATCAACAGTATTCCGGAAAATGGCTAAACTTTCAAAGGAAGATTACGAGTATCGACGCACTGACAATTCAGTGTCATCAATCAACTACCATTTTGTGTTTGTACCTAAACGTCGCAAGCCCGTACTAATCAAAGATGTAGCTCATCGTTTACAGGAGATCATCTTTGAGTTAGTGACAGAGCATGGCTGGAAACTGATTGCATTAGAGGTTCAACCCGACCATGTGCATTTTTTCATCAATGCCCCTACGCATGAATCGCCTGCTGATATTGCACGGTGGGTAAAAGGCAGAGCTTCACATCATCTAAGAAAAGAGTTTCCAGAACTAAAAAAGCTACCTGCGTTGTGGACTCCAACCTATTTCGTGGCAACAACAGGTCAAGTTAGCACAGAGGTAGTCAAGAGATATATTGAAAATCAACGAGGCAAGTAACGGAAACAGTGGGCTAAAGCCCTAATGTCGCTTTCATCCCCTCGCTGAAGCTGAGGGGTTCTCAGCTCCTAGACGATTTGATAGAAGCGGGATTGCAGGCACTCGATGACCCTCAAGTCCTGGAAGCGTTTCAGATAGCGAACCGAGCGATCGCAACTTCGACTCGCCAGCGCCTCACCCACGATACCGACAAATCACCCGAAGAGCTTTCGCCCCCTATTAAGTCGTTTTAGGTGCGTTACAAGTAGCGCTAACGCACCCTACGCTAGTATTTAGCGATTAGCTGGTGCGGGTTTTTTCGCCATCATTCGCTGCACGTTTTCCGCGCTAATACCCAATACCCACAAAGTGACTATGGCAATGCCAATTGCTTGAATTGGCATCAATCTTTCCCCGATTAATCCCCAAGCCAAAAGCGTTGTCAAAGCGGGAACTATAGCCCCAATCATGGGAGCGATGGGAGAGCCAATTTGACGCAATCCAAAGTGATTTAACACCAAACCAACCAAGGTTGCAACTGCCAAAATACCCGTCCCAATCCATAGAGAATACCGCATATTTGGGGGAACGTTGGATACGAGGATTTTCAGCGGGATAATATTGGCAATTTGCACGCTTAAAGCCGACAAGACTAAAATGGTTGTGCAGTCAACTATCCTGAAGGGTAAAGGATGTAATTTTAGTTTTTGAGCCGAAATTCTGGTCAAAATTACGTAGAGCGCTAAGAAAATTCCCGATGCGATCGCAGTTGTTATTCCCAGCCACAAATTGCTATCTTTTATCCCTTGTTGGAAAGGCAAGCTCAGAAACACTCCCAAATAAATGCTCATCGTCGCTAAGGATAGGGAAAGTGAAGGACGAGAACCAAAAAGTTGCCAATCTAAGAGGATTATTACCGTGGGGTAAATGAAGAAAATCGTGGTGGCGATACTTGTGGGAATATTCCCCAGCGCAATGTAGAAGAAAAACTGCGATAGAAATAATGTAAACCCAGTTCCCAACAACCAGCCCAGGGAATTCCGCCGACTTCTATTCAACAATTGCCTCAAATCTCGCCATGCTCTGGGATAAAGCAAACGGGCGACGAAGAACAATAGCGGTAATTCTATTGTCATTCGCATTAATAAAATTAACAAGGCGTTTCCAGCAGTTGGTTGCACGAATCCGCCCAAACTACCCAAAAGAAACACGGGTTTTTTGACCAAAATAATCTTGGTAACGACGTTTTGAAACGCCAGTACCAAAGATGACATTACTATCAGCCAAAAACCTGTATTTAAAGTCGGACGCCCAATAATTATTGGTGGGGGAGGCGCTATTTGTTCTGGCGTTGTTTCGACTACAGGAGTCGCTGGTAATGGTGCTGTAACAGTTGTTTGGGGAGTGTCGATCGCAATCGGGCGGGGTGCAGGGACTGTCTTAAGTTGGTTTTTCAGGCGACTAACTAGCGCTTCTAAAATCGCTTCCCCTTGTTGTTCTAGAGTTTGCATTCTTCCCAGCTGTTGGGCGAGGGCGCTTTGATAGCTGCTGACATCCTGTTGCAGGGCTTTTAACGTGGTGCTGAGGGTAGAATCGACCGAAGATAGTATCCGATACGTGTTTTCGGTCGATTCCCCCGGCGTGGCGGCTCCTGATTGCGGTGCTTCTCCTGTTGATTGACTTAGTTGCTGGCGCAGTCGCTCTTGCAGGTGATTTGCTAATATCCCGGCGAGTTGCTGCGCCCATAATTGTTGTTGATCGCCTTGATTTGTTTGGGTTAAGGTTACTGGTTGCTGGGATTTGAGTTGTTGCTGAATAGATCGCATCTGTTCGATCTCAGCCTCCAACCTCGATTTCTCCGCTCGCAGATAATTAATATCGTTCAGCCAGTTATCTTTTATACTTTGCAGTTCCTGCGATACGGTTCTCAGCATGTCTTCTGCTGCGTTGGCGTTATCTTCGCCCCAATCTTCCGATTGATTGTCCAGTGGCACCATTTGTCTGTCTACCTCTTGCCAATTTGCCGTCAAAATCCTGGATTATACCCTGCTTTTTTGCAATATCTCCGTTTTTTTGCGATATTTCCGGTATCCTTGTCCACAAACTGTCCAAGAAAGCCGCGCTTTGTTTTAGTATTGTGCGTTGCTTTCGCTCTACGTGCCAACAGCAGGATTTGATTGATTTTTGGTCAAAAAAGATACAGAATATTTCTATAAGTTGTTACCAATCTGGAGGATAAGCGATTGCGATCGCCTCAATAATACTTTCAGGACTGACGCCACCGGGGAATATTCGATCCATCTTCTGCTATAGATAATTGAATGATGCCGTGCCCCCACCACAGACGATTTCAGCCAAAATGGTTTTAATCCTACAGATATGAAAGGCGAACTAATCAAGTTAACTTATCAAGTACAACTCCAACCTGGTGAAAAGTTCACTCTGCCAGAATCTTTAGTTGAGAGCGTAGGTGCAGGTGATTGGAGCATTACTATTGAGAAAATCAATCCTATATCTGAAAGCATCCGCAACCATGACGCCTTTTTGAATAGTTACGCACCAGAAGACGAGGGACTGTATGACGACTATCCAGTCGGGTGATTTTTGGGTCGCGGAAATTACTTTTACAGATAAAAGTGCATCCAAAAGGCGTCCTATCCTTGTACTTTGGTTGGATGGGCAGGATATTGTGGCAGCAGCCGTCACCTCTGCTGTGCCGCGCACTCAGACAGATGTCGCGCTGTCTGACTGGCAGACAAGTGGTTTGCGGGTTGCTTCAACGGTGCGCTTGTCAAGATTGGATTGTTTGGAGCAATCTTTATTGCTGTATAAACTGGGTCATATTTCTGATGATGATGCACAGCGATTGCAGCAGGTGTGGGGTAATTTTGTCAAGCCTCAGTTTTAATTTTGAACCAATTACCCATTACCCATTACCCATCACCAAATTAGCAACGCTAAAAATACCTGCTGCTAAAGCGGCGGTAATCGGAATAGTAGTCAGCCACGCACTCCCAATCGATCTCAGCGTGCTAAAGCGAATTGAACGGAAATTTTGCACCAGTCCTATCCCTACAACGCCGCCAACTAAGGCGTGGGAAGTAGATACGGGTAAACCAAAGCGAGAAGCAAGTAAAACCGTCGTAGCGGTGGCTAATTCGGCACAGAAACCGCCGCTGGGTTTGAGGGAAATAATGTTTTCTCCTACTGTGGTAATGACGTTTTTACCCCAAATCGCTAACCCGGCGACAATCCCTAAACCGCCTAGTACTAAAATCCATAAGGGAACGCTAAAGTCGGCTAGGGGGACGTTACCCGTGCGAAGGATATAAGCGATCGCAGCCAGCGGCGCGATCGCATTCCCCACATCGTTCGACCCGTGGGCAAATGCGACACAACAAGCACTCAGTACTTGAAATTTACCTAGTTGCTGTTCGATCAAATTGGTAATTGGTAATTGGTAATTGGTAATTGGCGGTTTTTCTTTTGTCTGTTTGGTTTCTAATTGTTGCCAGCTGACTAAACTCAGCGTAACCGATGCGATCGCTCCCAATCCCAAGGGAATATCCTGCGCAGGTAAAGCTATTCCCCAATTATTCAATAGATATACTTGTATCGGTTTACTCACCGTTGGCAATACAATTACGCCAACAACGCTTAGCAGTGCGGCTGATAGCCAAGGAATCCACTCGCGCAGGCGAAATAGGGGATCGGCTTGATCGAGAATGTAGTGCTTGATTATACTGTAGAAACCTGAAGCGATCGCGCCGCTGATAATCGGTGTGGCGATCCAGGCGAGGGTGATAATGCCGATGGATGACCAATCAACGGCATGAAGACCGGCGGCTACCCAACTGAAACCAGCGATCGCGCCCACAACTGCATGAGAAGATGAAACTGGCAAGCCAAAATGGGTAGCAATTTGCATCCACGAACCGCAGGCAATCAGTACCGATACCATGCCCAGCAGCAAAACTTTTGGTGTGGCGGCGAATAAAACTGGGTTGACGATATCGGTGGCGAGGGTTTCGGAAACCGCACTGCCAAATAGTACAGCACCTGTAAATTCTAAAATACCGGCAATTATCAGTGCTTGCCGTAAGGTAACCGCCTTCGAGCCTACGGAAGTTCCCATCGAATTGGCAACGTCGTTGGCTCCCAGGTTAAACGCGAGGTAAAAGGCAAGCAAGGCAACCAGAACTATCATGTCGTCTGTGTGGAAGGACACATGGATAGTTTAGCGAGTCAGGGATGAAAGGGTGTTCTAGCCGAGGAGGGAGTTGCGATCGCTTTATGATTGAGAAGCTAACTGCCAAAGTTTAATCGTTTTATCATCGCTGGCGCTGGCTAAAGTTGTTCCATCTGGACTAAAAGCAACGCAACGAACGCGATCTGAATGTCCTTTGAGCGTGCAAAGAATCCTACCCGTTGCTAAATGCCAAAGTTTGATCGTATTGTCCTCGCTAGCACTGGCTAAAGTGTTTCCATCTGGGCTAAACGCGAGAAACCGAATGCCGTCTCTATGCCCGATAAAGCGGTCGAGTAAACTGCCCGTACCGATGTGCCACACTTTGACAGTGCCATCAGCACAGCCAGCGGTCAGCATCTGTCCATCTGGACTAATAGCAATGTATCGAACATCGCGAGCAAAAATCGTATGAAGTTCTTCCCCAGTGTCTAGATCCCACAGCTTAATCGTATTATCCCAACTACCGCTGACAAGGGTTTGTCCATCTGGGCTAATAGCAACAGAAAAAACTTCGCCATCATGTCCCGTCAGGGTACGAATTTCCTCACCCGTGTCTGGGTGCCATAGTTTAATCGTGTTATCTAAACTGCCACTAGCCAAAATCCCCCCTTGGTAAGGGGGGCATGGGGGGAGCGGGCTAAACGCAACGCAAGTAACATCCATGAAATGCCCCGCGAGGATGCCAACTGAGTTGCCCGTATAGAGCCGCCACAATTTAATCGCCCCACTATCGCAGCCAGTAGCGATCGTTTGCCAGTCCGGGCTGATGGCGACGGAAAAGAACCAGCGAGAATTATCCTCGACAGTGCAGATTGGTTGGCAATTGTCAAGATTCCAAAGTTTGATCGAGTAGTCGTAGCTGCCGCTGGCTAAAGTTTTTCCATCCGGGTTGAAGGCGACGTAATAAACCCCATAGGAATGCCCTACAAGGGTGCTGATGCATTTCCAGGTTTGAGTTAACGGCTGGGTATAAGTCTGTTGCTGGTAAGCTTTTAGTGGTATTTCAGACTTCAGTTCTCTTGCTAAATCTAATCCCCTGTGAATCACCGCCCTTGAAGACTTTGTTAAATCTCCATGCTCTGTTGGAACTAGATCGTTGTTTTTTTGTAATTTATTAGTAGTCATGCACAAACACCCTGGTTAACTCTCAACTTTTCCAGCCATCCTTTTGCTCTGGCAATTTTCTTATTAAGTTGGTATGCCATTTCTGCTAATAAGTCGCGTCCTTCGATACCTGCATCGATCGCTTTGTCTCTTAAGAGGTACACTCCCGATTGTTTTAGTGTATTAATTTCTGTTTCAATTGCATTCAATCGTTCCCTAACTTGGGCAATTTTGCGAATCGCGCGAATTAGTTCCGCTGCGATGCCTTCCCCTTTGACAAACTCAGGGCTGTGTTCCCATTGGTGAAGAATGGCCTCAAGTTTCTGAAAATCTCCGTTCTCATAGGCTTGATTCGCAAGTGCCATCAGTTTCTGTCGGCGAAGGCGTTCTACTTCATCTGTTGCCAAATCTGGATGTATGCGTTTGGCAACTTCGCGATAAAGTTTCTTCAGACTTTCCCCAGGCTGAGAATTTGGGGCTGAAGATGCGCGATCGCTTATAGCACGCTTCGACATCTGGGCTTTCTCTGATGCTAAAACCGCCTGCTTACGAGCGATCGCGTCCATTGGGCGCAAAAATGCCACATATTTAGCAATTTCAGCTTCGATTTCATCGAGTTTCGCATATCGCACCCCAACGACTCGCAGATATTCCCGTTCAAAGGCATGTAAACTTGCCTCAAGTGTTGTCAACTCTAACTCCCGTTCAGCCAGTGCAGCTTCCAGTGCAGCCAGCTGTGCTTGCTTGTTTTCTAGTTCTAGTTCTTCCGGTGTTATTTTACACATATTTTTGCTCCCCATACTGACAGCTTAATCGCTTTGAACGAGGCTCAACCAGCGTAGATTTTCTGAAATATCTTGTTTAGAACTGACGCGGTGCATAAGGAATTTTGAGTATTTCAATCCGTGGCTTTTTCCTATTCTCGACCAAGGGGATATAGGTAAGGAAAGATTTGTAAAGTTTGTGTGAAGAATCAATAGGGAAGCAAAACCGAGTTTTTTGGCAAAAAACCAAGTTTTCCAGCCATTAATTTCCTAGCACAATCAAACTCGCTTTCCTTTAGCTTCATGGATTCTTTATAAATACGAATGGAAATGGGTGATGCTACATATCCGAGAAAGGGAGAGGAGAGCTTTTTTTTCACGGTATGTTTGAAGAGAAAGTGGCGAAGGTGGGGCAGAAATTAGGTTGAATTCTCCCTTGTCTTTGCCGATGCCGGTGTCACCGTTACAATTTGGTTGGTTTGGTCGATTTCGATCTCGGCTAAGCCAAACTGGTGAATCACCCACGCATTGGTGGTCAGGTGGGTACTGATTTGGGCTACCCGGTATTGACTCGGCGAGGATGCTAAAGCTGCTGGTAACAGTATCTGATCTGCTAGGTGAATATCGATGGGCGCTACTTTTTCGTGGAAATCGAGTAATTCAAAGCAAGCGATTTCGGCAACTTTTTCCGCCGGTACCCCGACGCGCCCCAAAGCGCTGAACCCAGCCAAACTATTTTTATACTCAGCAAGGAGAAAAATACCCGCTCCAGGTGCGACGCCTCGTTCCCGCAGCGGCTTGATATTAGTTCTGAGTTGGTTTTCCCGTAAGATATTCTCGGCTCGCAGCGCCATGCGGTTGGGAATGTGGGCAGGAAGTTCGGTTACCACCGCCAATCCCTCTACCAGGCGCAAGCAACCCCGCTCTAATAAAGTTATGCCCCGTAGGGTACTGTCGCCTTCTACGCGCAGGAGCGCTTGTCCTCCGCCTTGGGGATACCAACCCCAAGCAATTAGTTTGACGCTAGCGGCGATACCCATCAGAGCGATCGCAGGCAGATAAACTTGTTCTATGTAGCTCAGGGTAGGACTGTGAGCAACGTGGGTTCCCCCGCGCAACGTTACTTCTGAATCGCCTTTTGCTAGCGCCAAAGGTAACAAAATCGTTTGCAAAACCAGCGTTATCGTACCTGCGGAACCGCCTGGGCGCGCTTCGGACACATCAAAACTATATTGTCCCGCCAAAGTAGGGTTGGTGGGAATAAATTCCAGCATGGTCGAACCGAGTTTATCGCCCCGCACTTGTGCTTGACAAATAGCAGCTGCTGCGCGCACCGATGTCAGGTGTTGCGCCGCCAATCCTGGTTTAGAACGTCCGGCGCGAATGTTCTCGATGCGAATTGCTTCGCCAGTTATTGCCGATAAGCTGAGGGAAGTTCGGAGTACTTGTCCCCCGCCTTCGCCGTAGGAACCGTCAATTATTATCATTGGTAATTGGTAATTGGTAATTGGTAATTGGTAATTGGTAATGGCATTTTTGTAGGGGCGGGTTTTACCGATAAATT
>DNGJ01000122.1:5526-7126 GCA_003486305.1 Cyanobacteria bacterium UBA11371 | reverse complement strand
TTACCGATAAATTATGGCTGGTGTCGATAACCGGGATAAACCCACCCTTAAATTGCCAGTGAGGCGAGGCGGGTTTAGATAAAAATTCGGTTTTAACTTGCCATTTGAAATTGGCAATTTTTTGGTTATCGATTTGTCCAGGCTCTCAGTTTACCAGGATTTAGCAACCCGTAGGGATCGACCATTTGTTTGAATTTTAACTGTTGGGGATCGATCTGCTTTCGGCCTCCATCTTCAATGATGTATGTGTGGGGGTTGGCGATGAAGACTCCTTGTTCTTCGTGATAGCGAATAATTTCGCTGAGGCGTTGTTCGGTGGTGTAGCGAACCAGCTGCAAACCTGCGGGAATCGCTGCGCCGTTAACGCGAATAAATTCTAAATGCATCATTACCTCATCGCCAAAATATTCGTACATCTGCTCGACTAAATGCAGGTTTTTATCGGCGGGAAATAAGCTTTGCAAGTAGGTGATGGAATCATCTGAGCTGCGGGCGTGTAAGGTGGTGTGATTCCAGGTGAATTCGCCTAAATTTACGCTTTTGCCCGCTTCTTGTGCGGATTTTTCATAAGTTATCTTGCCGCCGAATCGATTGACTAGCCCCGGTAAGGCTTCTAGGCTGGTTTCGGCTACCATCAACAAGGCGGCGTGGGTGTTGTCCTCGATGTATTGGCGCAGGGGGGTAAAATAGCTGGGAATGGGCCACGCATTGATGCTGACGAGTTTTTTAACGATACCGTCGGCGTGGGATAAAGCTTGACCGAATTTGGCATCTGCCATGAAACTGTCAAACGTGACGATGACATCTACCCAAGGGTAGGCGGGTGCTAAGGGGATTTCTAATTCGGTCATGATGCCGTTGATACCCCAAGCGTGGTTGACTTTTTGCACGTCGTCGCCCCGCAGTTCGATGACGCGGGGGGTGTCTTCCATCGTCACGACTCGCAGGGCGAGGATATTGCCGCGATCGCGCAGCTGTCCGTAACTCACCGATCCAATGCCGCCGCTACCCCCAGCAATAAAACCCCCTATTGTCGCCGTTCGATAAGTTGAAGGCGCCATCCGCATTTCCCAGCCAATTTCCCGCGCTTTTTTGTCGATTGCTGCCAGTTTCGCCCCTGCTTGCACTCGCGCTGCCCCTGGCTTCACCCAGGATATTTCCTGCATCCGCGTCATATCTAGAATCGCGCCACCTTCCAACGGTACGCACTGTCCATAATTTCCTGTCCCAGCTCCTCGAACTACCAGTGGTATTTTATACTGAACGCAGGCTCCAGCGATTCGCACTACCTCGCTTTCATTGGCAGGACGAATCACCAAATCTCCGGTTTTTCCAGCCAGCTGGTTTTGCAGGATCGGGCTAAAGCTGTGGTAATCGCTAGAAAGCTTTGCTACCTGATGAGGATCGGTAACGATTTCGATTCCTTCGAGGGAAGCAATCAGCGCATCCAAGTCTCTGGTTTTAGTTGGAGTTTTTGTCATAGCAAAGAGGGTTTAAGTGTTTGGTAGAAAACTTTTACTGCCTACACGGGATTGACTCTTTATAGCCGATTGCAGCCCCATGAGGTAAACCGAAGCTTTGTATAGCGGCACCCTTAAGG
>DNGJ01000122.1:0-5302 GCA_003486305.1 Cyanobacteria bacterium UBA11371 | reverse complement strand
GTGCCGCTATTGCATTCGAAGCCGTAGGGCTGTACCAAGACGAGGAAAGCAATCCGTTGTAGTCGATTCAAGGTGATGTGTCACCTATCAAAAGTTAGAAAAAGTTGGGAAACGCAAAGATACAAAATAGTATGTTAGCAAATAGCACAAAAGGTAGAGTTTGATTCTAAAACTTAATAATATATTTTAATTAAGTAAAAATTTTTTAATTAAAAAGCAGTCAAATGTAAAGTGGAATACAATTAGCATAAAATTAATTTTTTTTTAAATTAATTTTTCTTCAAATTGAGTTAACACTAATTGAAAAAACAGATAGTTTTCACTTTGGGGTAATTAACTTTAGATTGGTAGGTAGAACCGCATGGTTAGTAGAAGAGCGGCAAAAACGGGAAGGCTAGGATCGTGGCGAGAGGGATTGCTGAATCGGATTGTCAGCCGCATACGCACCTCTTTGGATCTGCAAGAGATTTTGACGGCGACGGTGGAGGAAATACGGGGATTTTTAGGAAGCGATCGCGTCAAAATATACCGCTTCGATGCGGATGGTAGCGGCGAAGTCATCGCCGAGTCGATCCGGGGTAAGTGCTTACCTTCGCTGCTGGGATTGCATTTCCCAGCTAGCAACATTCCCCCCCAGGTGCGGGAAATGTTTGTCAAAGCACGCCAGCGAGCGATCGTAGATGTGGCTTCGCAACGGAAAATGCTTTATCAGTTAGATTGTCCGAAGACGGGAGAAAGTCTGCTAAGCGAAGATATTCGCTATTCGCCTGTAGATCCTTGTCACGTGGAGTATCTAACGGCGATGGGGGTAAGTTCATCGCTGACCGTGCCGATTTTATATGAAAATAACTTATGGGGTTTATTAGTTTGCCACCAAGTTAAACCGCGACAATTTTCAGAAAATGAGTTAAAGATCGTGCAGTTGTTGGTGGATCAAGTTTCGATTGCGATCGCGCAGTGCAATCTACTTTTGCAAGCGCAACAACAAGCAAGGGATGAAGTCATAATTAACCAAATTAATCGCATTCTCCATTCACCGCTACCCCTGACACACAAAAAGCAAACGGTTTTGGAACAAATAGCCAAAGCTTTACAAGGTTCTGGTGCTAGATTGTACATCACAGCCGAGCCAACGGGTAAGCCTGCTCAACTTTATATTTGGGGCGATCAGCCAAAGCTAGCAGAGATTGAAGAAACACCTTTTTGGCAACAAATTATCAGATGTAACTACGAAGGTAAAACGGTAACATCTCAAGATTCTAAATGTTCGATTTTGCCGGTATTTGCCAGTAAAAATCTTGTCTCGCACCTCTATAGCATTAGCGATGTTTACCAAGAACCTCAACTTCAGTATTTAGTGCCTGCTTTTGCATCTACTTCGATTCGCTCTCTATTGATCGTGCCATTAAAGTATCACCAACAATGTATCGGATGCATTACCATTTTTCGCAATGAAATTGAAACCGAAACATTATGGGCAGGAAGGTGCGATCGTGACTCGCAAAATTTGCATCAATGGCGGTCATTTGAAACCTGGCAAGAAACCAGAAAAGGGCAAGCTAAACCGTGGAATGCAGATGAAATAAAACTCGCTCAAAGTCTGGGAATTCACGTTTACATGTCTATCATGCAACGGCGCGTAGAAGACACGATCCGGCATCAAGCTTCTTACGACCTGTTAACGGGTTTACCTAATAGGTTGCTGTTTAACGACCGTCTGGCTTTAGCACTGGCAAATACCCACCAACAAGGAGAAATTTTGGCAGTGTTATTTTTAGACTTAGATGGGTTTAAAAAAATCAACGAAACCTTGGGTCATGGTGTAGGCGATCGCTTGCTGCAAGATGTTGCCCAAAGACTCAAAAAATGCCTGCGCGAATCGGACACAATTGCTCGTTGGGGCGGCGATGAATTTACCCTTTTGCTATCTCCTATTGTTTCTGCCGAAGCCGCGGCTCAAATTGCCCAACAAATTTTGTCTGCGTTTAACTTACCTTTTCAGATTGAGGGCAAAGGTGAATTTTATATCAAAGCTAGCATTGGAATTGCCTTAGCTCCCTACGATGGCGAAGATGTAGAAACCCTGCTCAAAAATGCCGATGCCGCTATGCATCGAGTCAAGCAACAAGGACGCAATAATTACCGGCTATATACCCCTTCGATTGGCACTCAAGCCTTGGAAAAAATGGTGTTAGAAAACAATTTATATAAAGCCTTAGAACGGGAAGAATTTATCTTGCACTACCAACCCCAAATCGACTTAAAAACTGGTAAAATTGTAGGGATGGAAGCGCTACTTCGCTGGCAGCATCCCGAACAAGGATTAATTCCTCCCAATCGGTTTATTCCACTCGCAGAAGAAACCGGATTGATCAACCCGATTGGAGAATGGGCGCTGCGGACTGCTTGCGCTCAAAATAAAGCTTGGCAGTTAGCCGGACTACCGCCGCTACGTATGGCAGTGAATCTTTCAGCACGTCAGTTTATGCAACAAAATTTGATCGAGAAAATAGCTCAAGTTTTAGAAGAAACAGGGCTAGAGCCGCGTTACTTGGAAATTGAAATTACCGAAACTACTGCGATCCAAGATATAGATTTTACCATTTCGGTGTTGCAAACTTTAAAAAACATGGGCATATACATCTCAATGGATGACTTTGGTACCGGCTATTCTTCCCTCAGTTCGCTAAAACGATTTCCCTTAAGTACGCTGAAAATCGATCGCTCGTTTATTGACGACGCACCGATAATTAAGGCAGTCATTGCTCTGGGTCATGGGTTAAACTTAAAAGTAATAGCAGAGGGAGTAGAAACGCCAGGACAATTGGAATTTTTACGAGAGGTCAAGTGCGATGACGTTCAAGGTTACTTCTTGAGCAAACCTCTATCCGCTGAAGCCGCCGCCAATCTGTGTATAAAGCAAGCCGAAGAAGGAAAATTTAAGATTTAAGATTTAAGATTGCAGATTTAATTGAGATTTGAAATAGTAAAATTGACTTTCAACGATTGTTATATTAAAATCTGAAATCTGCAATTCTGTTATCTGCAATAAAATGAGCGACCAGGAAGAGATTCTAGAACAAGCTTTTACTTTCAGTATCCCCGTTCCACCGGAGGGATACAAGTCAGGGTTTATAGGTATTATCGGACGCCCCAATGTAGGAAAATCCACGCTGATGAATCAATTGGTGGGGCAAAAAATCGCGATTACTTCGCCAGTTGCTCAAACTACGCGAAATCGCTTGCGGGGAATTTTAACAACGCCAGAAGCGCAGATGATTTTTGTCGATACACCGGGAATTCATAAGCCGCACCACCAGTTAGGAGAAGTGTTGGTACAAAATGCCCAGATTGCGATTAAATCGGTGGATGTGGTGCTGTTTGTCGTGGATGGATCGGTGGAAATGGGGGGTGGCGATCGCTTCATCGCCGAATTGTTAGAACATACCAAAACTCCGGTAATTTTAGGGCTGAACAAAATCGACCAACTCGCCCAAGATTCCTCAGAAATAGATCGCAGTTATAACGAGTTAGCATTACCACAAAAATGGCCTGTTGTCAAGTTTTCTGCACTGACGGGACAAGGCTTAGAAAATCTGCAAAAATTATTAGTTGAAAACTTAGAACCAGGGCCTTATTATTATCCCCCAGATTTGGTCACAGACCAGCCGGAACGCTTTATTATGGGGGAATTGATTCGCGAACAAATTCTGCTATTAACTCGCGAAGAAGTGCCGCATTCGGTTGCGGTGACGATTGAAAAGGTAGAAGAAGAACCCGCAATTACGAGGGTTTTTGCCGCAATTCATGTTGAGCGGGATTCTCAAAAAGGGATTTTGATTGGTAAAAAGGGCAGTATGTTGAAGGCAATTGGCAGCGCCGCGCGGGAGCAAATGCAAAAGTTAATTGCTGGGAAGATTTATTTGGAATTGTTTGTAAAAGTAGAGCCGAAGTGGAGACAATCTCGCAGTCGTTTGGCAGAGTTGGGGTATAAAGTGGAGAAAGAATGAACATTAACTTGTGGGATAGGCGTCTCGCGTTTCACGATCGTGCATTAAGAGCGGTAATGGGTAATTGTCAGGATTATATCCCAAAATCATCCAATTACCAATTACCCATTACCCATTACCTCTCCCAAAGTAGAGTTGTGCGATTGGGCGAAGCGGAGATGCCTCCGGCAATCGCACTCGGAGAAATCACTTGCAAACTACCATCGATCAACTCGCTCAAATTCAAGTGTTTGCACAACTACAACCCTCGGAATTAGAAGGGTTACAAGCGCATAGTCGAGTGCAGGAATACAAAGCGGGAGAAATGGTGATGCACCAGAGCGATCGCTTACCTACCAAACTATTCGCCCTAATTAAAGGTTCGTTACTAATTACCAAAACAGCAAGCACTGGTAAAGAAACTATTCTCCGCACCTTATCACCTGGAGAAATATTCGCTGCACCCGCTTTATTAGGAAATGGCATTGCACCTGCAACGGTAACCGCTGAATCTAATTGCCAAATTCTTACAGTCGAAAAAGATGCTTTACTAGAAGCCATTAGAAATAATCCTGAAATTGCTTTGCGAATGTTGATGGTATTTAATCAGCGACTTCAGCAACTCCACGACACGGTACATGGATTAGTTTCAGAAAGAGCTATTGTACGTTTAGCCAGATTAATTCAGTATTTTGCCGAGCAATATGGCACTGAAAAAACAACAGATGGTATTTGTTTAAAGGCGAACCTTTCCTATTATAAGATAGCCCGGAGTATCGGCATTACTTATGAAGAATGCGTGCGTTTGATTAAGAGTATGAAATCAGTTTTGGTCTATCGACGCGGCGGGAAGATAGCGATTTTGGATGTGGAGGAATTGGAAGCGATCGCCTACGGCACAAAAAATCCATAATTTTCTATAACCAATGTTTAGGATAGCGTCTTTCTGGGATCAGATTGTTGAATGCGATCGTGCAAACTAACATAATAATTGAACCCGCTAGCACGGGTGTAAAAAGAAAATCCCATTTAGCATGACTCATCACTCCCACTAATGCCACAGCACCACCAGGAGGGTGTAAAGTTCTTGTTAGTTGCATCACTTTAATCGCAGTGGCGACAGCTAAAGCCATCACCCAAGGTTGCGAACCAAATAAATGTAGCAAAATCAAACCGACAATAGCACCGATAATATTGCCACCGATAACATTGCGAGGCTGTGCTAAAGGACTTTCTGGAACTGCAAAAAGCAATACAGCAGTTGCACCAAAAGGCCCCGCAATTAAAGGGTAATTGGTTTTGATAGAAAGGTA
>DNGJ01000505.1 GCA_003486305.1 Cyanobacteria bacterium UBA11371 | reverse complement strand
TATTGAAAGAGGAACACAACAAGGTATTCAACAAGGCATTCAACAAGGAATTGAACGATGGATTCAACAAGGAAGAGAAGAAGGACAGCGCTCGATTTTAGAAAATTTTCTGCGGGTACGGTTTGGTGAATTAGATGCGCTTTTGGCTGCTTTGTTAGTCCCGGTATCGGCTTTACCTGCTACCGAATTTACGCTGTTATTGCTGCAATTATCCGCACTGACTGGTGACTCTCAAGGGATTGAGCAAGCTAGAAGGTTACTAGCAGAAAATGTCTTGAGAATGCGGTTTGGTCAAGTGGGCGATACGGCTGACGCTACGGTGCGAAATCGCATCCCCGATCTGGTGACAAACTTACTGGCATTGTCTCCGGAAGAGTTAGCATTATTGTTGCAACAGTTGCCGCAATTATCGGATGATGAACTGTTGACTAGATTGTCTAATTCTGCTCGCTAAAAATCTCAAAGTAGAAAGTATTTGTGTCACGAGATTACCGCGTAGTTAGAAGGGATGGGGCCAGTGTATTCTATCGAAATTGACTGGATGTGTTTAAATGTGGTGAGATCCCGATCTATTTTCTGTCGCTCCGGTGAGTGAGCTAATATTTTACCTCGGAGCTTGTTCCATTCATCATCTGATTCTGGATCGGCTTACTAGGGTAAAATTGAGAACAGAAGCTAAAAGGAGAGAGCTATGTCAGACCAAGATCTCGCTAATATAATTACCATCGAACCGGGTAAACGAGGTGGCAAACCTTGTATTCGAGGCATGAGAATTACGGTTTATGATGTGCTGGAGTATCTCGCTTCTGGGATGACTTATCAAGAAATCCTAGATGATTTTCCCTATCTGACCCAACAGGATATTTTGGCTTGCTTGAGTTTCGCAGCTAAACGGGAGCAGTTTATGTTAATTGTTCAGTCATGAAACTACTTTTGTTTGACCAAAATCTCTCGCCTCGTCTTGTAGATCGCCTTGCAGATATCTACCCTGGTTCTGTTCATGTTGATGCGATTGGATTACCGACCGCACCCGATCGTGAGGTTTGGGAGTATGCTCGTCAGCATGACTATATTATCGTTACTAAAGATGCGGATTTTAGCGAATTGAGTCTATTGTTGGGATTTCCCCCCAAGGTAATTTGGATACGGCGTGGAAATTGTTCAACAGGGGATATCGAGATGATGCTAAGAGGCAACTATGCTGCGATCGCAGCTTTAAGTGACGCTCCTAATACTGGAATTCTCACTTTGTTTTAATGAAACTGATAGATAAATCTTGAGCGATCGCTCTTAGTCATTTTGAAGAATATCGGTTCTTTACTATCCTGTTAGACATTCGCCATCGATACGTTATAGTTTATGCTGATTCGTTAAGTAATTGTTCCTTCAATTCCTGACATTCTTTGGCTAGAGGAATGCCTAATTCTGTGGCGATGGAGAGGGCGCGATCGCAATAATCTAGCGCCCGATCGCAATCGTCTAACTGTTGATAAAGTTCTGCCAAGTTAACGAAACTTATAGCTTCACAAGAACGATCATCAATTTCCTGTGCAAGGGTCAAACACTTCTGATAATAATCAGTAGCTTGGGGATAATCTTCCAGTCGTTTATAGGCATTACCTAAATTTCCCAACGCTGCTACTATGCCTTGGCGATCTCCTATTTCTCTTGCAATATCCAAGCAGCGCTGAAGGCATTCAATTGCTTGGCAATACTCTTCCAAAAAAACATATGCATTTCCCAGATTATTGAGAGCGAGATTTTCTTCAAAGCGATCTCCAATTTCTCGTGCAATCGTTAAACTCTCTTGATGGTAACTAATCGCCTGATGATACTCTCCTAAGCAATGATAGACATTGCCTAAATTCCCTAGTGCTTTCGCTTCCCCAAAACGATCTCCAATTTCTTTAGCTATAGCCAAAAGCTGAGCGTAAGATTCAATTGACTGATGATAGTCTCCTAAACACTTATAGACAATACCCAAGTTGCCCAGCGTTCCTGCTTCTACGGCACGATTACTAATTGACCGTGCAATGCTCAAAAGCTGTTGATAACATTCAATCGCTTGAAGATAGTTTCCCAACAAACAGTAGACATTGCCAAGATTACCAAGTGATCCTCCTTCCCCCGTGCGATCGCCTATTGACTGTGCGATAGCTAAACTATGTTGATAGCACTCAATCGCTTTGTGATAATTTGCCAAACATTCGTAAGCAATACCCAACCCTCTCAAAAAAATAATGTCTAAAGAAGGGCTTAATTTTCCACAAAGTCTGCTGTATAGAGCTATTTGTTCATAATAATAGCCCCAAGTTTGTAGTTGCCAGTGCAGTTGTTCCCTTGTAGGAGTATTTAGGCGAGTTAGGAGTATTTCAACAGCTTTTTCTCTGGCTTCTACTTCGCAGAGATGGTGAAACGCTTCCAAACACCCTTTCACTTTCTCCAGATTAGTAGCATCTGACTTAAGTTTGTAATCCGTAAGCCACTCTACAACTGCTCTGTAATGAAGCCACTGCTCACGATTTGGAAAATCGGCACGGAGATTATTAGGATTGATACCTAACTGTTCCAAAAGTAACACACCAGATGATGTCAGGTTATTTTCCATAGTAAATTTTCTCCAAATTTTCAGTTTTATGGAAGCATTAATCGGTGAGCGATCGCCACACTGCGAATCAAATTATGTTGTCCCACCAGCCGATTATCTTCATCATCAATTCCTCCATCTTCAACTAAATATCGTTCCCGCAGAGTTTGCATTGCTGCTTTTTGCTGCTCCTTACTGTAACCATCATATTCTAAAGTATTCAGCCACCACTTTTCTTTGACTTCGCAGCGATAAATTGAAGCCATACAAAGCAAGACATAGGCATCATAAACATCATTCTTTAACCGTTCAAATGTTTTATCAATCCGTTCCTTAACTTTCCTTCGCAAGACTTTCGTGTATGATGCTAACTTCCACCTATCCTCATCTCCTTTAACTATTCCTTGGTTACGAGCTTCGTCAATAGCCTCTTTTACCTCTTCAATGTAACGACTGTTATCTTTCCAGTAAGCCCGGACTTTCCCACCATAAGAACCCTTAATTTCTCCAGCAATTGTCCGCAAGGCTAAAGGATGCCCGTCATAAACTTCCCCAATTACTCGCAGGGGACTATGGGGTAATTCCAAATCGCCATCTAGTTCAGCTTTTTGAAATAACGCTATTTGCTCAGTTGTTTCTAATCCTCTCAAAAGTTGGCAATGCCAGAGATTTTTGTAGCGATCGCATTCCGCTGTCTCAAACTTAGTTGGCAAATCCTGCGAAGTTAGAATAAACCGACTTTGACAAGATGATTCTGCCAACAAACTAACAAAAAACTTACCCCACCACTCATCAGCAAAATCACCCCAGCCATCCTCTTCATTACCTGTCAATAGGTACTCCAGAGAATCCATGAGGATTAAATAGCGATTTTCTCGCAAGCGTTTAACTAACCGCCGTAATAGTTGTTCTGGTTTCCGCTCCTCGTTTGGAACAGTTTCGCCCCACTTCTCCAGCCATTGCTGTGCGACACTGGCAAAATCTAAAGCTTTATTATTATCTTCAAAATTATCCCTGTGTTCCCTCCAATCTCCTCGCAATTCCTCTACGAGGCGTTCAGCCAAAGCAGTTTTACCGATACCTGTAATGCCAACCAATAGCAAGACACGACAGGAAGAATTTACGCGATCGCTCAACTGTTGAATCAGAGTTTCTCGCCCAACCCACGCATCGTCATAGACGCTAAACTCCATATATGATGCCGTTGGCTGGGTTGGTGTGTTATCAACAATTTCTTCCCAGTTCTCTATGCCAACCGCTTTACAAATAGCAATAAATACATCTTGCTGAATAGGTATCCCCCGCCTAAACCGCTTCAAGGTTGCTGCCGAAGTGTTAGCCGCGTCATACCAAGAAGCTGCTGTTGCTTCCCAGCCTTTCTTTTTTCTTTCGCGCTCGACAATTTCTAGTCCTTGTTTAGACGCTCTGAGGCTAACTGCCATTAGGTGGATCTCGCTTGTGTTGTAACAGACCAGTAACTACAGACTCAACTTGTAGCTTTCCGGATACCTTTGCCCAGTAGATTTACTTAGCCCAGATGCTACCCCTGCTTATCCTCTACCGGAATTTTTACTAGGTTCAATTCTGGCTCACTTTCACTCGCAGTGGCAAGGGTGAGCCAAAACTGTGGCGAAAAAGCCTGTTGAGCTAAGTCATTCTAAAAGTGTGGAAGGCAAAGTTAGCGCTAACAAGCTTCTCCTTAAACCAATCCAGAAACAGGAGAAACATCATGGAAGGTCAAACCAATCCGATTATCTGCAAGGGCGAACCAGCGATCGCTATACCGACCAATATTCCACCAAATATACCGCCACAGTACTGGGGTACCGAAACCGGATTCATTTTAGCGATCGCTATCCTAATCCGCTCAGTTGCCTTACTGATACAGGTGCTAACCCCGCTGATGTTACGACAAAAGTCTGGTTCTTCTAAGAAGTAGTACCCGTCAGCTTGCAAGGAATGCCGCATCTCCTACTTGTGGGGATGCGGCTTTTTGATGGCGAATGATAGCGCGATTCCAACGGATGCACTTCGCGCTTCGCACCCCGATACCAGCGCGATCGCTCTGGTTCAATCATCAGCTAAAAACTTCAAACAATAGTGAAAAATGATACCCATTCAATCCCCATAAATATCCACATTACTAATAGCAAAGACAGATTCATCAGCACTAGAAGACGGAAGTGCTTGCAAATCTGCTTTATTCCGCATCGATTCAACCCGGTCAGCTTCGCGAATAGCCAGAGGCTTAATTTGCTTCCGTTCTTCAAGCAGAGTTTCAGGAGATATTTCTAAAGGGGGAAGCGAAGACCCAATTGGCGCATTCTCATCGGGAAACATCTGATAAAAAGTAGTAGCCGCTGCTCGTTCTACAATCGTTTGAATCTCCGAGCCAACACAGCGTTGGGTTCTTTTAATCACCTCTTTCCTTGACTCGTGATTATAGGGATCGCCACCATTTTTGAATCGCTCATCAAATCGAGCTAAGTGGAGATTAAAAATAGTATTGCGTTCGCCATGATTGGGCAAATCTACTTTGTAGATGTAGTCAAAGCGTCCGGCGCGAGTAAGTTCCGGTGGTAACCATTCCATGCGGTTAACGCTAGCAATAACAATCGCGTCGCTGGTACGTTCTTGCATCCAAGTGAGCAAAGTTCCAGCCAGCCTTTGACCCAAACCACCGTCGTCAAACCCCGCAAAACTTTTATCAAAATCATCAAAATAAATTACAACTCGATTGAGTCTATCAGTGAGTTTCAAAAGTTTTTTCAATCTAGGTTCGGCTTCATTACCATAACCTCTAAAATTACCCCAATCTACCAGAATCAGAGGAACTCCAACAATTTGAGCGCAGACTTTAGCCGCGTGGGATTTCCCAGTACCAGGAGGGCCAACTAGCAATACTCCTTTTGGTACTTTGAGTTTATAGGCTTTCGCCAGAGGACTTAATAATCGTTTGAATTTTTTAAACGCTGCCAGCATTTGATCCAAACCGCCTAAAGGCACTTGAGGTGCAGGTAAAAACTCGATATCATAGAGTCGATTGAAAAGTTGGACTTTGTAGTTAAATAGCTGTTCTGCCAGTTTTTTGGCATTTTGGGGCGAATGTCGGTAGTGAATCGCGGTGATGGCATTGATGATATCTGAGATATAAAGACCGATACTGCTGTGCGCGATCGCTTCCAATTCCCCTATACTAAGGTGCGGCGGTAATCGATCGGCAGCTTCCGATTTGAGAGCGTCTAGAATTTCGTGAATTTCCGGCAATT
>DNGJ01000022.1:898-19739 GCA_003486305.1 Cyanobacteria bacterium UBA11371 | reverse complement strand
TAGGTGCAGGTAAATAAAGTGAAAATAGTTATGTAAGCGTCGGGCGGGCGGGACGCCCACCCCACAAGAATCTCAGATCTCTTGTGGGGTGGGCGTCCCGCCCGCCCCTTGTTCAGTTTATTTATACTCACCTACTTAGCGCAATCTTGTATTTTAAATCAAAAAATGTTACAAAACAAAAAGCCCTCAATCCCCGATCCCAAAATATGTCCGCCAAACCTTTAGGTAAACCTCGTCCTTTAGGAAAAGTGCTTCTGTTTTCGATCGCCACCCTCATGCTTTATTACGGCTGGTATAAATGGATTATTCAAGAAGAATTACGCCGCTATAATGGCAATGGTTGGTCGGGAACTTTGTGCTTAGCACCATTTGTTTTAGGCGTAGCAATTCCCCAACTGTTGCGAATTTACGATCCCGATGTTCCAGATTGGTTTGGTTGGTTTTCCTTGCTGGGTGTCGTGTGGATTTATATTGTCCAGTTTAAACTTTATAAAACCGTCAACGAACTTTACCGCCAAGCAGGAATGAAAGAACCGCTAATCGTTTGGTGGTTATTTATTCCGGGATTAAACTTAATAGTGGGATTCAGACAAATTCACTTTTTAAGTCAATTGTGGGCAAAAGAACGGGGAGAAACAGTCAAGGATATGCTGGCTGAAAATATCCCGCTACTTTCAGCAAATGCTTAATTCGGTTTGTAGGGATGTAGCGATTGAATTCTGAGTTTAGAGGCGGAAAATATTGTGGGGCGGGCAGGATGCCCACCCCACAATATTTTTCCAGAATTAGTTGACGGGGATATTGAGCGATCGCACCAAAAAAGCCCACCGATCCGCTAGTTCTTCAATCTGTTTAGCAGTAGGCTTTCCAGCACCATGTCCAGCCTTGGTTTCAATTCGGATTAATACCGGATTCTCGCCCTGATGTGCTGCTTGCAAAGCCGCTGCAAATTTGAAACTATGGGCAGGTACCACGCGATCGTCGTGATCCGCAGTTGTAATCATAGTAGCCGGATAAGCAATTCCTGCTTTTAGATTGTGCAGTGGGGAATAGGCATAAAGTGCCTTAAATTCTTCGGGATCTTCAGGCGAACCGTATTCAGAACACCAAGCCCAACCGATGGTAAACTTATGGAAGCGTAGCATATCCAATACCCCCACAGCTGGCAAAGCAGCACCAAATAAATCCGGGCGTTGAGTCATGCAAGCACCGACTAACAATCCGCCATTACTACCGCCTGCGATCGCAAGTTTTTCCCCAGAAGTATACTTGTTAGCAATTAACCATTCCGCAGCGGCAATAAAATCATCAAAAACATTCTGTTTTTTCAGCTTCATCCCTGCTTGATGCCATTCTTCCCCATACTCGCCACCGCCGCGCAAATTCGCAACGGCATAAACGCCTCCCATCTCCATCCACACCAGTTGACTCACAGAAAAGCTAGGCGTCAAAGAGACATTAAACCCACCGTAACCATAGAGCAAAGTAGGATTATTCCCATCTAAATTCATCCCCTTTTTGTGAGTAATAAACATCGGTATTTGCGTCGCATCTTTGCTCCGGTAAAATACTTGCTTCGTCTCGTAGTCATCCGGATTAAAATCCACCTGCGGCTGCCGGAAAATGCTACTTTCACCGCTTACCATATCGTAGCGATAAATAGTTGGTGGTGTAGTAAAGCCAGTAAAGCTATAAAAAGTTGACCTATCGTAACGTTTGCCGCCAAAACCACCCGCAGAACCAAGTCCCGGTAATGCAACTTCTCGCACAAAATTACCGTTAAGGTCGAAGATTTTAATTTGAGTATGCGCGTCTTTCAAATAATCAGCAACGAATTGATTATTTAGTAAGCTGACACCTTCGAGAACTTCATCCGCCTGGGGGAGGATCTCTTGCCAATTTTCGCGGGCAGCATTGTTAATATCGATCGCAATAACCCTACCGCGCGGCGCATCCAGATCGGTACGGAACCAGAAAATAGAGCCATCATTGTCGATAAAACTATAGCTAGCTTCAAACTCGTTAATTAGTTCGACAACCTCGGCATCTGGATTAGTCAAATCTTTGTAAAAAACCAGATTTTTCGGATCGGTTCCCCGCCAGACGCTAATAATCAAATAGCGACCATCTTCGGTAACGCCGCCGCTGAATCCCCATTCTTTTTGATCGGGTCGGTGATAGATTAAAATATCCTCAGATTGGGGCATTCCCAAGCGATGGTAAAACAGTTTTTGGAAATAATTAACATCTTCTAACTTAGTAGCCTCATTAGGTTCATCGTAGCGGCTATAAAAAAATCCTTGACCATCATGAGTCCAAGACGCACCAGAAAACTTTATCCACTTTAAATGTTCCGAAAGATCCTCGCCAGTTTCCACATCGCGCACCTTCCACTCTTGCCAATCCGAACCCGACGTAGATAAACCGTAAGCCATTAAATTGCCATCTTCGCTAATAGCAATCCCAGATAAAGCCACAGTCCCATCATCTGAAAGTTTATTCGGATCGAGCAAAACCTTTGGTTCCCCATCGAGAGAACTCAAAGCATACAAAACACTTTGATTTTGCAAACCATCGTTTTTAAAGTAAAAGTAACGGTTTCCTTCTTTAAAAGGAATGCCATACTTTTCATAATCCCAAAGTTGAGTCAGGCGCTGCTTAATTTTTTCCCTCACTGGGATTTGATTGAGATATTCAAAAGTAACAGAATTCTCAGCCTCGACCCAAACCTTAGTTTCATCAGAGTCCGGATCTTCTAGCCAACGGTAGGGATCTTGCACTTGGACGCCGTGGTATTCGTCAACTTGGTCAACTTTGCGCGTAAGTGGGTAACTTAGAGGTTGATTAGACATAGTTTGGAATAAAGCGCGTACCTGCGTATTTTAGCTAAAAAGATGCTAGCGATCGGGTAACCCAGACCTTAACAAACAAAAACTTACTCTTCTTTTCCTTTCTCTTCCCTCTGCATCCTGGAGCGTCCTGGAGTGGTTCGTTAAATAACTATTCTTTCCCAGGAAAACGAGTAATACCAATTTCCCTTGATAATGCTTATCATCAACATATAGAGATCTTTGGGGCGGGTTTTACCAATAACCTTTGATACAAGCAAACAATTTAAATAAACCCGCCCCAAGTGTTTCCCATTGATGGGAAAACAGTATAATATTAAGTCCTTAAGCATCGGTTGTGTAAAATTCCGCTGCAAGCAACAGTTTGAAAAACCCTCCTCCTTGTCTTCCTTGTCCTCCTTGTCCTCCTTGTCTTGTCGCTTTTTACGATACCGATGCCACCGGACATGATATAGCGGATTGCTTGCTGAGAGAGGTACACCGAAGGTTTGTCAAGCGCGATAACGCTTTCCCTCACAAGGGCTGCAAGCCGCTGTATAACTTTGAACGGAATATCAAAATAATTAAAGGGCTGGAGTCACCTCCAGCCCTTTAATTAGATTTAGCTTAATCCCCAATCTTTTGAGGTAATTAAACTAACAACTTAAGAAGCGCTAATATTAGTAGTCACCAACTTTTCCCCCTTCAACATCCGCGAAGCAGCATCGAGCAAAGCTTCTTCCAGATAAGGCTTAGTAAAGTAACCGCTAGCACCCAAATCAAAAGCCATTTGTCGGTGTTTCTCCGCACCCCGGGAAGTCAACATCGCTACCGGCAGATGAGTGAGGTCGGCATCTTTATGCAGACGCGAGAGCAACTCCAGACCGTCCATTCTGGGCATTTCGATATCGCAGAAGACGATATCGCAAGGCAAACCCGATTTGAGTTTATCCCAAGCCTCCTGACCATCCCGCGCTTGTTCCACGCGATAGCCAGCCTTATTAAACGTCATCGAGAGCAGTTCCCGTACAGTGATCGAATCATCCACGATCAAAACACGCGGCTCGTTGACGGGGGTTTCTGACGCCGCTGCGAGATTATTTTGCTCCCACAGCATCGCGCGGCGATCTTTACCTACCCGTCCCATCGCGATGTCGATCAACTCCAACACGTCACCAATCGGCATGATCCGACCATCCCCCATCACGGTAGCACCCGCGATGCCGACGGGTTTAGGCACAGGGCCTTCGAGTTGCTTAATTACAATTTCCTGCTCGCCGACCACCTGATCCACCTGGATCGCTAGGAAATTGGCAGCGCTACGCAGCACAACGATCGCAACCGAATCTTCATCCTTATTAGCGCCATAGACGCGACCCCGACCCAGTTGGCGATTGAAAGTCAGCAACTCGTTGAGATGCTTAAACTCCAACTGCATATCGCGCCATTGAATATACTGATTGCCCTCAGCATTAACCTGAATCCGAGCTTTAGGCACATCGAGCGCATCTTCCACCCCGTCCATTGGGAAAGCAATCCGAGCTTGATTGCTGACGCAGCACAGCGCCTTACAAATACTCAGCGTCAGGGGCAGGCGGATCGTAAACGAAGTACCTTTGCCTTGGCTGGAATCGGTAGTAATGGTGCCGCGAATTTCGCTGACGTTGGTACGTACCACGTCCATCCCAACGCCTTTACCAGCCATCAAGTCAGCCTTATCCTTCGTACTCAATCCCGAAAGGTAAAGCAGTTCGTAGGCTTCAATCCGAGATAAACTCCTAGCCTGCTCGGCGCTGATCAGCCGTTTTTCCACCGCCTTAGCCTTCAGCCGTTCCACATCGATCCCGGCACCATCATCCGCGAACGAGATCACCGTTTGGTTACCTTGGTGGAACGCAGAAATGGTAATCCGACCGACCGGAGGCTTGCCTTGGCGCTGCCGCACTTCAGGCGCTTCGATCCCGTGGGCTAAAGCATTGTTGATTAAATGCTTCATCGGGTCGGAAAGGTGTTCCAAAATCAACTTATCGATTAAGGTTTCCCGCCCTTCGATTCGCAGTTCTGCCTGTTTGCCCAATTCCGCAGCTTTATCGCGCACGTAACGGAACAACGGAAACACCCGTTCAATTTCAGCAAACGGCACCATCCGGGCGCGAGTCAAGCCTTCTTGCAGCTGAGTCGTAACCTGGCGGAACTGGCGGCTGACTTGATCTGTTTCATCAACGATGAATTCGATGTCAGAGGCAGATTCCCGCACTCGCACAATCAGTTCGATCATTTCTTGGGAGAGAGTGTGGAACGGGGTAAAGCGATCCATTTCGATGTGATCCCAAGTCGAACCCGAGGAGTAACCGTTCAATCCATCGCTGTTTGTAGTCGAGAAGCGATAGCTCTGACGGCTAGCCAGCAGCGCCGATTCGAGTAGACTGCGCTCGTACAAATCCTGCATCCTAGCGCCCACATCGCTTAGTTGCTGGACTTGGTGCAATAAGTTATCCAAAAACTGCCGCAGCCGTTCTTGATCCTGTTCCAGGCTGTTCCGATTGACCACCAGTTCCCCCACCAAGTTGGTGAGGTTGTCTAGCTGCTTCACCGGCACCTTCATCGTTTGTTCAAAAATCCTTGCCCTTGGCTTAGACCCATTAGCCTGCCCCGGTCTGGATTTCATTGGCGGGCCACCCAGAGTTTCCGCACTCGCGATCATCGCTTCCAGGTCTTCAAATTCGTCGCTAGCCGCCGCTGGGGTTTTATTGCCTGTTGGCACGCTTCCAGGCGTACTCTTGCCGTCTGCTGGTATAGCCGACAGCATCGATGCCATTGTACCCAGGTTAAGATCCGCGCTTGTTGGTGCGATCGCATCTTCACCCAACATCGCTTCCAAGTCGGCAAAATCTAACTCAGCCGATGGCGTGCTTTCCGTTACACCCGTTGCCCCCAGAGCCGCATCTTCACCCAGCATCGCTTCCAGGTCGGCAAAATCCAACTCAGCCGATGGCGTGCTTTCCATTACACCCGTTGCCCCCAGAGCCGCATCTTCACCCAACATCGCTTCCAGGTCGGCAAAATCCTCTTCAGCTTGCAACTCTGGGGCTGTTGTTTCTGCAAAACTCAACTCTTCAAACGAAAATTGCTCATCTTCATCAGTTAAATTTAATACCTCATCTTCAGTATTTTCCTCATGCTGTTGTAGAGCCAAATCCGATTCATCCCCTACATCCTGAGTAATTTCTGAGAGCCATCCCAAATCATCATCTGCCCCAGACTCGCTTTCCGCAGATGGCAAATCAAAGCTTAACAGTTCTGGTGCCGTTGCATTATCTGCCGGAGTTTCATTTGCGAACAAATCAAACTCACTACCAGGCTCATCGGCAAAAAAGTCAAACTCGCCTTCTTCACCATCCGAGATTCGATCCGGGATTTGTGCATCTTGTGGAGCGGGAGTTTCCATATCGGCAAACAGATCCGACGAAGCCTCCAGCCAATTTGCATCCAGTTCGAGGGCAGCATCTGATTGAGAAGGCTCCACCGCAACTTGCGACTCTTCATCCAGGGAGAAGAAATCATCTATCGAAGCATCAGCATTCTGCAAACACGGGTAATCCGTTGTCGGAATTGAACCAACCTCTGACTCGCCAACGACACCAGGCGCCGAGGCAGTTTCTATTGGGGCAGCCTCCGACCCAAACAAATCGTTAGCATTCCAATCAAAATCATCAGACAGCGCGCCGAATTCAAACCCTTCTGCATCACCCGCGATTTGATCTGCCCAGTTTTGATTTATTTCTTCGATTCCCATCAATTCCGACTCGTCACCTAATAAAGGTGCTGGCTGATCAAAAGGCGCATTAAAAGCAAAATCTGCTTCACCAAAAGAAAGCTCAGGGGTCAGCGCATCCAAGTCAGACTGAGAATCTTCAGTATTTAATTCTATTGGCGAGCTATCAGAAAAAGCGCTGCCTGCTGGGGAATCGTCCTCGCTGGCGGCGAATAAATCGCCTTCCCAATCATCAGCCGCAGCAGAGGATTCAAACCCAGCCATATCTAAATCATCCGCAACTTGCGCTCCTATAGCTGCACTATCCCAGCCTTCGAGCCAATTGCTATCAAACGAATTAGAGATGTCTGCACTGTCCGAGCTTGCCAAATCGAGCGCTTGGGACTCGTTAGGCAGTTCTGCTTGCCAAAAGTCATCTTCGTTTAACCCGGCAAATAACTCGCTCAAATCGTCCGCTTCCGCTTCTGATGCAGCAGCTGAGGGCGAAGTTGCCCGAATTGCTTCGGCGGGGCTATCCTCAAAGAAGAAATCTTCCCCAAACAAACTCAGGTCTTCTTCATCCTGGGTAGCAGCAGTCTCTACAGCCGGGAAATCCTGCTCAAATAAATCGGTCAATGCACTTTCGGCGTCGGCTTCGCCCTGAACTGCTACCGGATCTGAGGTACTCTCCTCCTCCAAAAAGAAACTTTCTCCAAACAAACTGATGTCTTCATCTGAAGGCGATGCAGTTGTTGGCGTTGCCGAGAAATCCTCATCAAACAGATTTTCCCTCAACCCGGTTGCTCCAGCCGCTTCGCTTTCGGCCGGTATCGGTTCTGCTTCCCCTTCATCATCGAAAAATGCACGACCAAACAGCGTCACCGTATCATCTTCTTCTGCGGAGTCGTCTTCGCGGGATGCTGTAGAGGATTGGGCAAACAGATCGGCTAATTCATTGTCAGTCGCGTCATTGAAATCATCGAAGCTGTCCAGCAAAGGCTCGCCTTGAGCGTCGCCGAGAAATTCTTCCACTTGCCAAGTGGAATCGAGTTCTGGCACTTCTTCAGGGAAAAGGTCGTTTAACGCGATCAGTTCCGCTGCTCCAACTTCCGGCCCTGTAGGCTCTGCCGGTGCTGTCACGCTTGGCTTTTCCGGTCTATCGCCGCGCGGGGTTGTTTTTGGGGGGGTAGGCTCGGAGTCGGGTACCCAGAAGAATTGTGCAGCGTCATCCGCCGGTTCCGATGTGCTAGCGCCCAACTCAAAACCATTTTCTGGCAAAGCGGCGGCGGGGGTCTCTTCGAGGGCTGATTGGAACCAGTCGTCAGAGTCCTCAGAGTCTCCCGTCACCGCCAGCAAGTCCACCAAATCGGATTCTATAGCTTCTTCCGGTGTTGGTGCTGGTGGAGCGAGTGCTGCGAGTTGTTGGCTGACATTTACTTCCGCCCCTCGCCCTGCTAATACCAGTTCTTGGGCTTGTTTAATTTCCTTGATGACGACAGGTGCTAGACTTTGGGATGAATTATCGGGGTTAGCGATCGCTCTCGCCCCACAGGAGAGCAACTCACTCCAACCTGGTAGGTTAAAGCGATCTCCCAATTCCTGCAACTGCAAGCAGCGCGACACCAGTTCCTCTCGACTGTTGGGCCACTGCGGCGGCTTAAACAGCTGCAACATCTGCCGCAGATGCTCCATCACCTCTTGTTTAAACGCCACCTGGATCTGTTCTTTTTCCTTCCCTGCTGGGGCTTTTGCTGGCACCTTGACCCCGCCAGCTGCCTGTTTCGTCAGAACTTCTAAGTGTTCTTGCAGTTCGCTAAACACGGGTCCCGTCGTTGCCATCAAACTCGCGGCGACGTCTTCGGTTAAACCAAAAGGCCCTTGCAGTTGTTCGATCAGGGATTGGAGCGTATCAAACACTCGCAAGAACAGCGACTCCAGCTTTTGGTCAACCCTAAGCGGACTCCCTTCTAGGATCTTGAAACAATCTTCTAACAGGTGAGAGGTTTTCTGGATGCTGCTAAGACCGAGCATCCCTGCTCCCCCTTTGACCGAGTGAGCGGCACGGTATACTTCCCTCAACATTTCCGGGTCGTCGATCGTGTTTTGCAGCGCGAGCAACCCTTGCTCGATCGTGTTGAGGTGATCTTTGGCTTCTTCGATGAAGTAGCCCAAAATGCGCTGTTGTTGTTCGGGCAGCATAGTTCGATTTTGGGTTTTAGAGTTTGGATTTTAAAAGTAAATAACAGCTTTAACGGTAAAGCTGCTTCTGACTCATGACTGCTTGACCTAAGAGCCTCTACCGTTCTGTCACGTCCACTCGGAACCGTTCGACCCCGGTCAACAGGTCGCGGGCGACGCCGACCAGGTTTTGCAGCGAACCCGATACGCGCTGAGCTTCTTGCGAGGTTTCTTGCGCCGTCAGTTCTACTGATTGCACCACCTGAGCCACGTTGCGCGTGATTTCCGCCTGCTCCACGGTATCGGCAGTAATCGAGCGCACCAAGGCGTCGATCCGATTCGACACCTGAATGATGTCGTCGAGGGCGCGCTTGGCTTGTTCTGCCCGTTTGGTACCTTCGATTACCTGCTGGGTGCCTTCTTCCATTGCCATCATCACCGATGAAGTTTCGCTCTGGATTTGCAACACAATTTGTTCGATGTCCTTGAGCGCTTTCGCTGCCCGGTCTGCCAGCTGCCGTACTTCATCTGCCACGATCGCAAAGCCCCGGCCTGCTTCTCCTGCCCTAGCCGCCTCAATGCTAGCATTGAGCGCCAACAGGTTGGTACGCGAGGCGATTTGCGCGATCAACGCCACGATTTTAGCAATTTCTTGGGAAGATTCTGCCAATCTCTTGACTTTTCGCGTTGTTTCTGCTACCGTTTCCCGAATGCTCAAAATCCCCGCGACGGTGCGTTCTACGGCTTCGCCGCCTTTGAGCGCGGTGGCGGCACTGGTGCGAGCCACTTCCTCGGCTTGTTTGGCGCCGTCGGCGACCCGTTGAATCGCATCGGTCATCACTTGCACTTGATTGAGGGTGACGGCGAGTTCTTCAGCTTGGCGCAGGGCGTCAGCCGACAGACCCATCGCGAATTTTTCGCTATCCGATGCGTTTTTATTCACTTTCCGGGCGGCGTCTTTCACCTGCTGCACGATATCCCGCAGGTTTTGAATCGTTAAGTTAAAGGCATCGGCGACCGCTCCCAACACGTCGGCGGTGACTTCGGCTTGCACGGTCAAGTCCCCTCTGGCTGCGCCTTCCACATCGTCCAGCAGCCGGATCACTTGGCGTTGCAGGTCTTCTTTAGCCTGTTCTTGCTCTTCAGCTTTCCGTTGCGCCTCGCTCATGGTGGTGAGCATAACGCGGGTCATTTGGTTGAAGCCAGCACCGAGTTGTCCCAATTCATCTTCCGAGTACACCGTTGCTTGAACGGCGAGGTTACCCCCACAGACGGCATCGAATTGGTTTTGCAATTCTTCGGTGCTGCGTCGGACTTGCTTTTCGATCAGCCCGCCGATGGCGAGGGTAGCGGCACCGCTGGCGACCCCTGCAACTCCAGCCATTGCTAAGCCGGTCCATTGCAACTGTCCCAGGACTTCTCTATTGCTAGATCTAAAAAACACGTTTTGGCTCGTGAAGCTGATCGCCGCCACAG
Organism: Cyanobacteria bacterium UBA11371; assembly: GCA_003486305.1. Taxonomy (GTDB): domain Bacteria; phylum Cyanobacteriota; class Cyanobacteriia; order Cyanobacteriales; family Aerosakkonemataceae; genus Microseira. Next base: position 9,503 of record DNGJ01000022.1, on the reverse strand, counting down.
CGATCGCCGATGAGATCCCCACGACTCCCGCCGCGATCAGGCGCTTTCTTCGCAACGGTGCGTTTTCTAAGAAAGCCAGCCAACCTTGCTCTACGGTAACTGTAGGTTCGATGTGGCGAATATCGCCCTGGGTAAAGCTGGGGACTTGATCAGTTGCTCCTGGTAGGAGAAACTCTTCGTCGCCAAAGGTCGAGCGATCGCCTCCGGTACTGATATCTGCCGATGCGCCCGTACCGAGCGTACCGAGGCTGCCGCTGCCTGTGGTTAAACTAAACCCAGAATTGCTAGGAGGTGCCGAGAAGCCTGCTGAATTATCAGCCATGTCAAAATCCGGGATATTCCCCAGATCGTCATCGTCAAAGTCTAATTCGTCAAAATCGAAAGCGGTACTCCCGGTACCCATTGCCTCTGACCCCTGAGTCGATTTTGCCCCACTATCGTCATCAAAGGCTGAATCGAAAGCCTTGGCATCAAAGCTGTTGCTGGCGAAGCCGTTGGAGGTCATCGGGGAACTCCACCGCGAAGCCCCTTGACCCGTTCTTGGGGCTTCGTATGGCTCTTCCTCTCCGAGTAACACGGTTTCATCTTCACCAACTTGACGTTTGGTGGAGGGAGGTTCGTGGAAGCCATTGGTGCGATTGGCGGTCTGGGGCGCTGCTAAGTCACCCGAAGGCCACAGGGGGCCGGTATCATCTATGGCGGGGGGTTCGTCTTCTAGGGGTGCGATCGTTGGTTCAAAATGGTTCGTCGATTGGTAAAATTGCGTTTCTTCATCGTTCGACGCGGCATCGAACGGGGAAGACTCGTTCCACTGGGCGAGTGCGGCATCATTGTTCCAGTTAAAGTCTTCATCATCCATCGAAAACAAATCCGATGACCCCAATCCGGGCGACGAGTCCTGGTAGAAATTCGACTCGGCGGCGTTATCGTTGTAAGAGCCGTAGTCATCGGCAAATGGATTGTCCAATCCATCTGCTCGTCCTTCTAACCCAGAAGGCCCATAGGGTGAAGAATTGCCGAAAGGATTGCCAAAGGGTTGGTCTAACCCCGGTGAATTTTCCGTATCATCAACGCTATCGAGATCCAAACCCCCCAGGTCTACATAACTTCCTGGGTTTGCATCTCCTATATTTTGCCAGTTATTCACCGCAGGCTCGGCGAAGTCTTGATAATTTACTTCGGGTGGAAAGCTATCATCAATATCTTCAAAATTCCCTGGCTCTACAGATGCCCCCCTCGGGGTTTCGCTTTGATTAACGTAGGCCAAACCGTTGTTGGCATAATTGACGTACTCCGGGTTATCCGTCAGCGATAGGACTTTCTCGTATTCTTCCCTCGCTGCGTCGTACTGCTGTAGGTCGCAGTAGATATGACCCCTGAGCAGACGGATGCCTGGGTCTTCCGGGAAATCCTGCACGAGTCCGTCAACTATTTCTGCCGCATCTTCGTAGTTGCCTTGCATGTAGGCTGTTTGAGCCTGGAGATATTTCTGCCCATAATCTGTTTTGGATGCCATTTGCCTCCTCCAAATAAAGTCAAAAGTTAATAGTCTTGCATTAAAAAGAAACAGCTAGCCTAAGATAAAGCGGCAGTGGTTCGGTCAGATTTTCTTTCCCTTTGGTTGCTTGCCTTTTTTATTGTCTGTTTTTTTTAAGCTGCCCACCTTGCGGATCTGAGGATTTTTACCGGATCGAGCAGTCGCAAGCATCCAGAACCTTCAGCGTCTAACACCCACTCCCCTCGCAGAAATGGTTCCATACTGTCAGGGGCGCTGTTGCGCGTCTGGAGTTGATCTGCGTCGAGCCAATCCATACCAACGATCTGGTCAACTGCTAACCCTAACATTGTGTCTCCGTCTTCGACCGCAATCACGGGAATTTCCGGTCGGTCGGTATTTAACAACGTTGGCTCTCCCAAAAACTGGCCCAAGTCTGCCACCCATATTACCCGTCCCCGAAAGTTCAAGGTTCCTAATAGCAAAGGCGATGCATTGGGAATTGGAGTAATCCGGTCTGGTGGCTGGGAAAGTACTTCTCGGATTCCCGTTGCAGGTAGTGCAAACTCCTGCTCTGGAGAAACAAAAAATCGCAAGTGCAGCTCACCTTCAGGAGTATCTAATTCCTGGAACTCCGGAGCTTGGTTTTCGCCTCTGCCCGTTAAAAAATCCGGATTTCCTACCATAAGCTTTAACCTATCCTCTTAGCAGTTGTTTGACCGTTCCAATTAGTTCTTTCGGCTGAAAGGGTTTGGCAATGTAGGCATCTGCTCCCTGTTTCATCCCCCAGTAGCGGTCGAATTCTTCTCCTTTAGAAGAACACATTACTACCGGCACGTTCTGGGTTTTGGGGTCTGCCTTCAGCCTTCGGCAGACCTCATACCCATTCATTCGGGGCATCACAATATCCAAAACTACTAAGTCAGGACGATGACCCTGAATTTGTTCTAGTGCTTCCACGCCGTCGCTGGCTACGGTTACGCTTAACCCACTTCCTTTGAGAAGGTCCGAGATCATTTCTCGTTGAGTTACACTGTCTTCCACAACCAGAACTGTACTCATAAGTTCCCCCCTACCTGCTGGTTTAACAATTGTTAACAAGAACGCATCAACCGGGTTGACCCTTTTGGCTGATATGGAACTAAAGTAGCTTGAATCCTTGACGAAAAGATCGCCGCGCCAGGGAAAGCTACTTTGCCCAGGGAAGACCTATATGAGGTTATGGGGCTACCAGCCGCGTTGCGATCGCGAGTTGAGTTTATCCGCAACAGACTTGGTAAAGTGAGTTTTCTTGGCTTAAAATCATCGATTAGCATTGCTATCTGTGCTTTTGTCAAACCTTTGGAGATTAGATCCCTTAGCATAAGTAATTCTGGAATAACTTGTTGTGACCAGACTGGCAATCGGTCAGGGTTGAAAGTCGGGTGCTAGAGTCGGCGGTACGGAACGCAACAGAGTTGCAATCCACAAATCCCTTCTTTTAGGCTGGGGAATTGTCAATCGCTCCTATCTCCTCTTCTATCGCATTAATCGACTCTCGATCCGTTGTAGCTTTAGCAGCATCGGCAGAACCGACGTATTTTTCTACAAGCATCAATAACTCGCTGTCGCCGAACGGTTTGGTTAGGTAGTCTGTCGCCCCTACCATCCGCGCTTTGACTCGATCGATAAACCCGTCTTTGCTCGTCAGCATGATAATCGGTGTTTGGCGAAACGCGGTTGATCTGCGTAACATGGCACAAATTTCGTACCCGTCTAGTTCTGGCATAGCAATGTCGCACAGGATCAAATCGGGTTTGATTTCAAACACCAGACTCAACGCCTTCACAGGATGGCTGATCGCAGCAACGGCATAACCGTGCTGTTTTAGGGTATACTCTACGGCTTTACACGTGGCAACGCCATCATCAATAAAGACAATGCTTTTGCTGCCTGTTTCTCCGAATGCTGCTAATTCTCGTCCAGTCGCCGTCGCCACCGCGCCGCCATAGAGCAGTTGAACCCAGCCTTGCTTAACATAAGGATAAATGGCTCGTGCCACTGGTAAAATCTCGCGATTTAAATAGCGGGCCATTCGGCGAATCGAAGTTTTGCCATCTGCCCAATGCTCCAATATTTTAAAAGTATTTTCTGGCAGAGCTTGCCGTAGCTTGGCAGCATCGGCAATCACCGGACACTGGTCGGGAGATTGGATGTGGGGATGAAACTGCTTCCACTCCTGCACCTGTTTCATGATTTTCGCCACCACTGGGCCAATTTCCAGGGTCATCAGTTGCGGTGCTAAAGCTGGGCCAATTTCAAACATAAATGACCCATTGTGTAAGCTCAGCAGGTCAAATAAAGTTTCTTTGACCATACTTTGCAGGATGGTACGCCCTTGCGCTGGTGTGAGGACGTGGTTTTCTAGCAAAGCCCAAAGGTAGCCGTATTCTGGCGCATTGGTGGAAGCAATTGCCGGAACGCTCTTACTGTTTAAGGTCACGTCTACCCGATAGCGCCGCACGTAGTCCCGCAACCGCGATAAACTGCTGTTGCTGTCTGCTGCATAAGCAATTTGACCGTTGAGGAAAAAGACAAACCAAAACCGCTCCCCCAGTCTCGACTTGGAATCCCGGTGCAGGCCAAATGCCTCTACTTCCAGGTAACCCGTTCGCTGACCTAACTCAATCAGTTGCAGGATACTGCGGATATCAATTTCATTCAACGTCCCCTGCATGGAACTTAAAGGTTCTCCTAAAAACTGTATTGGTCAGCGCTCAGTTGCAAGCTTGTTGCCAGCGCCTTTTTGCTGACTTTTTTTGCTTGGGTTTTGCAAAATCCCAACCAATCGAGACCTGTTCGGTCTAGGTTAGAATTTAACAAATTTTGCGTAATTCCCCATACGCTATGCGGTAAAGATAGATTTTACCTCGTGACTTTGTTCCACCCCTAATTACTCGGATCTGTCGGAGGAACACTTGCCAGGTGAGGAATCTCCAATATATTTGTGCTAAAATCAACAAGTGCTTGTACATCAATGCCATACGCGATCGCTCAAGCTTAAGGTATATGTGACAGCAAAAAGTTTTGGGTCCCAGGAACTAAAACTCCTGCTACTGGAGGGAATGTCAGACCATATCTTAGCAATAGGACAAGGCGTTTCCCCATGAAAGTAGAAGCTCCATCAGTCATGGGATGGGGTAGTTGACCCTAGCTGGCAACACCACGTCACGAACCGTCACCTCTGGGTAAGTCTGTTGTCAACCATGTTCTGATTTCCCTGATGGCAAATTCTCTTCCCCGGCAAGGGAGCAACTGTCCTCGCTTGGGGGAAGTCTGACACCAGGCACTCTTCGCTGCTTAAGTTAGTCTCGTGGCGATTTCAGTTGCGCGCCTCGTAGCGAACGGTCGTTGACAAGTAAGCCCAGATTGTTTTAATGCCCTTGTCTGCCTAAACTATGTTTAGTCAGACTTTAATTGAATATCCGGGGAAAATCGAGCTATGGCTCGTTGCTCGTTTGACACATCAAGAGGATAAGCGGTGTGCTGTATCTAGCAGAAGTACAAAAGAAAAGCGGTGGCGTTTTTGGGGGCAGCAAGGCCGATCTTAAACTGCTGGCCTGTCAGCGGGGGGAGCAATGGAGTCCAGTCCCCGGTGATGAAGTCATTCCCGCGCCTGAAGAAGCAAACAAATTTGGCGATGGGGGGCTGGTGTTGGTAGACCTGACCTCAAATCGACAGGTGCAGCGGATTGAGTCGGGACGTCAGCTAGTCGGAATTTTACAAAATTTCTCGCGGCAACAAGAAAAATATAAAACGAAAGAAGAAGAAATTGAACAGTGGAAGGAGTCTCTTACGTATCAGGCTCAGGAGCTAAATCGCCGGGAGATGGAAATTCAAGCACGGCAAGAACAGCTCGAGCAAATGGAAGATGAGTTTGAACGGCTCGAGCAACAACGGCAGGAAATTAACAGCGCTCGCGAGGAAGCAGAGCGACTGCGGGAAGAAATAGATCGCAATCGTCGCGAGCTAGAGGGAGCTTGGGAGCATCTGCGGGGTGAAATGCGGCGCTTGGAAGAGCGTCAGTCTCAAGTGCAAGAAACTAAAGCAGCAGCGCTTTCCGAACATCAGGCAGCCCAAATACAAGAGATACTAAATAACTTGAGGAGTGCGATCGCATCCCCAGAACCAGTGTTGGAACAGTTAAATTTCGCCTTCGAGACGGTGGCGGCTCAACAAGCTGTTCTAGACCAACACTGGCAACAACTCGAGCAAAAACGGGGAGCAGCCTCGCAACAGCAAGCCGAAGTAGACCGCACTGCCGCCAAAATCCAGGAGCGTTGGGCTAATTGGCAGCAAGCTCAGGATTCTTTGATGACCAGACGCTCGGAGTTAAAGGGGCTACAAAATACTCTGGCTACTAAGCAAGAGTACGTTCAATCGCTCAGTCTCGCCTTGCGAACTCAAGACGATTTAATTCAAGAAGTTCAACGTCTAGTAGCGATGTCTACTGATGTTAAACTCAGCGCCCAAATCGATATTGCTGCCCTAGAACGGATGCCCGTGGGTGACCTGCAAGCAATTGTACTAAACCGCCAGCAAGAGTTGGAAAAAGCTAAGCGCTTTGTCAGCGACCAAGAAGAGGAACTGAAATTACGCCAGCAGGCTATCGATGAACTGCAACAGCAAATTCAAAAAGCTAGCGAACAGGAACGTCAACAACTGCAAAACGAGCTTTCTGACGAGCATGACAGTTACCAAATGCTGGAAGAATCCTATATGGGTTGTCTGCGGACGCTGCGGGAACGGGAAGAAATTTTCACCCAACACGTAAAAGTATTGCGCCGTCGCCAAGGTCAGGAAGATGAGGAGGGTTTTGATAACCAAAAAATCGATCTCGGCCCAGTTTTGAGGCAGTTAGAAACGATGCGGCAACAGCAAGCCGAGCAACTGCAAAAGCTGGAAAGGGAAATCGATCAGATGCGCTCGAGCATTCAGCAAGCTCAAGGGATGATCGACCATCAAGCGCAGGAACAGGAAAACCAGCGTCAAGAATTAAAGCAGAGCGAGCAAAATTTACAATCTCAGCGCGCCGCAGCCGCAGAATTATGGGGTCGCGTGCGAGTATACGAGGAAATGTTACAGCCAGTCCAAGATAAGCTAAGCGAACTGCGCCAGAAGTTAGAAGCAACGAACGGGACGCTCAATCACCTTCAGGAAGTCGGTAACTATCAACGTTGGGCTGTTGGCGAAATGGGCGGTATTGTCACCAGTCTAACTAACCAAGCACAACAATTGGCAGCTTCTTGATTTTAGATCTGGGATTTGGGATTTTGGATACAGATCCAGTTACCGTCAACTGTTGCGATCGCTCCCTTCAAAAACGGATCGGTTTGCGACCTATTCGGGGCCCCAATCAAAGCGGTAATTTTTTCTACCTGCTCGAAACTCGGTGCAATCTGTAAAGTTTGTTGTAGAAACTGCCGCATGACTCGCCGTTGCAGGGCGAGGTGTGCTTTACGCAACACCGAACGATTTAAGCATAAGGTAGTCTCCTCTCCTGCTAGTCTCCTCTCCTCCATCGCCTCTTTTAACAGCGCAGAAGCAGCATTTTCCAGATACTCGACTTCTGCGCGTAAAAGTTCGGCAGTTTGAGCTAAGGCTTGTTCGACTTGGGGGTTAAACTCTTGTAAATCGGGCAGTAATTTGTGGCGGATGCGGTTACGGGCGTATTTTAACTCTTGATTGGTGGAATCTTCCCATACCGGAAGGTTCATGTCTTGGCAAAATTTCGCTGTTTGGGCGCGGGTGACTTCTAGGAGGGGGCGCACTAGCTTCAGGTTATCAGTTAAGGGGCGAACCCAGGTGAGGCTTTGCAAGCCGTCTGCGCCGCTGCCCCGCATTAAGTTGTAAAGTAGGGTTTCGGCGCGATCGCTCTGGGTATGTCCGGTGACGATGTATGGGTAGTTGTGGGATTGCGCGATCGCACTCAATGCTTGATACCGCCACTCTCGCGCAGATGCTTCACTGTTTAAACTTTGATTTGCTATTTGTTTGTAGAAGGGCAATCGCCAATTTTTAGCTAGTTCTTCTACGTGGTTGGCGTTAGCTTCTGAGTCTTTTCGCCAGCGATGATCGCAATGGGCGATTCCTAAATGCCATTGCCATTTTGGTTGTAAGTCTATTAGTAATTTTACCAAACAAAGTGAATCTTGTCCACCAGATACTGCTATTAGTAATTGTTGATTTTTTGGCAATATTTCACGTTGTCGCAAGGTGCGATGTAGTTGCGCGTGTAGGGATGTCCAAGTAGTGTGTGAGCTCATTTTTGAATTGAACCGCCAAGACGCCATAGACGCGCAGCGGCTTCCCGTAGGGTAGAACGTCAAGGAAGAGAAGAAAGAGAGGTTTTAGTTTTGTGTTTCTTGTATTTTTTGGCGAGGCTCGTCTGGTGGGGAGGTTTATAGTTAGGAATCAATTAATTGGAACTCAACCAGAGGAGTCAAAACTTTGCCCACCCAAGTATCTTCAAAGTCAACCCACCGGAGAGAAGTATATTCTGCTTTTTGGCCTACTGCGGGGCTGATATATTGACATTGAATTCCGTGAATGGCTGGTTTGAAGTGTTGCCAGAAATGGTACTCGCGGCTTTTGTTGTGGTATCTAAAAAGTAAGTTGTTGTCTTCTCGAAAGAATTCACCTTTTACTAAAAAATCTATCGCATCTCCAGGGGAGACTATCTGACAGTCAACAGAGGTAGGCAGCCCAGTTCCATTAACGTTACATCCCTTGTATGCTACCTGTTTCCATTTGTCGTTTTTTCTGAAGAAGATCGGCTGTAAATAGAAAAGTAAAAACTTTTGAGGAGTTAATGTCTGGTTAGTAATGCGAACTCCAAAAGTTAATTGTGAAGTGGTTGAAACACGCTGTTCTGGTATGAGAGTTTCAAACAGAAAACCATTTTCGTCCACGACGCTGTTAAATTCTGTTTCTGTATGCACGGTTTATACTTTCCTCGCAGATAGTATATTTTTTATGTTGGTTGGAAAGCGATCGCTCTCAAATCAAAAAATTCCCGACGCCCGACGACTGAAGTCGCGGCTATAGAAACAAAGCCTGCCTACGCAGGCT
>DNGJ01000022.1:0-502 GCA_003486305.1 Cyanobacteria bacterium UBA11371 | reverse complement strand
GTAAAGCCTGCCTACGCAGGCTTCAAGTTAGTTGTTAGTTAGTCCGCGCAGGCGGACTTTGTCTGTGTAGCCGCGACTTTATTCGTATGGCTATGCATGTAAAGCCTGCCTACGCAGGCTTGAAGTTAGTTGTTAGTTAGTCCGCGCAGGCGGACTTTGTCTGTGTAGCCGCGACTTTAGTCGTATGGCTGTGTAGCCGCGAATTCATTCGTTTGATATTAGAAAAACCAGCCGTAGGAATGCAATCCTTTACCTAGAAGATTGACGCCGAGGTAGCAAACCCAGACGACAACGAAGCCCGTTGCTGCTAAAATTGCCGGACGACGCCCTTGCCATCCGCGTGTGATGCGGGCGTGGAGATAAGCGGCAAAAACTAGCCAGGTGATTAATGCCCAGGTTTCTTTCGGGTCCCAACTCCAGTATGAACCCCAAGCTTCGTTTGCCCAAACTGCACCGGCGATAATGCCTATGGTGAGTAAGGGAAAGCCTAGTCCGATGATGC
>DNGJ01000554.1 GCA_003486305.1 Cyanobacteria bacterium UBA11371 | reverse complement strand
CGACTTAAATATTCTGCATGAACGTGCCGCTCCTTTTCCGGGTCTTGGCTTAAATTGGGGTCAATTTTATCCGCATAAACAGAACAGCCTTCGTGGTCGAGAATAATTACTTTGCCGATGTGATGCAGCCGATAGGATAAGTTTAATTGATCCCAAAAAGCTTGGGCATCCGCTTGGTGGGGAATTCCGCTTAAAGCGAGGGAAGATCCCGCTAGTGCGGTGAAATCGTATTTATTGGTGAGATTTTGCAGCGATAAAAAGTAGCGTTCGGCTTCTAGGATTTCAAAATCAATGCAGCTAAGGACTAAAGCTTTAGCAGTTGTTTCGGCTAAAGCAAGTTTCGGGGTTGAGAGGATGGCGAGGGAGAGGGAGGGGAGGAGGTAGCGTAAAAAGTGGCGGCGAGTGATATTACAGGAGGGGCAATGGGAATAATGTTTCATGAGAGCCTAGAAAGGAAGAGAAAATGAACCACAGAGGCACAGAGAACACAGAGGGAAGAGGGTTACCAGAGGAGATGAATCAGATGACTTATGCTGTGATTGGGGCAGCGATGGAAGTGCATCGGGTGATGGGGCCAGGGTTTTTGGAGGCGGTGTATCAGAATTGTTTATCGCAGGAATTGCGGATGCGGGGGATACCTTTTCATCCTAAGAAGCCAGTAGCAGTTACATATAAAGGTTATCAGGTGGGTAGGGGTCAGTTAGATTTTCTTGTTAATGATGTCCTAATTGTTGAATTAAAAGCAGTCGAAAAATTAGCCCCTATCCACGAAGCCCAAGTCATCTCCTACCTTAAAATGACCAAACTCCCCCTCGCCCTCCTGATCAACTTCAACGTCCCTCTCCTCAAAGATGGTATCCGTAGAATTATCCTCAATTAACTCTTTCTCTGCGATCTCTGTACCTCTGTGGTTCGTTTCTTAAATTGCTCTGGGGAAACGAGCGATCGCTAATTAGGTATTCTTCTGGTAGAAGAGAGCAATCCCTTACCGCGAATCCACCTCTCAAACTGAGGAAATCGCCGCATTTTTCGCCCAAACAAAAGTATAGCGATCGCTGGAATTGTCGCCAAAACCGTCCCCATAACTCCAGGCAAAATTCGCCCGTAAAGTGGGCCATATCCTAACGTGTAAAAAGCACAACTCAAGACTATCCCAAAAGTAAAACTCGTCAGACAAAACCACCTGGCGTTAATATTTAAAGCAATAAAGGCAAAAAGAATAGATGGATACCAAGGCATCAGCCAGGGTGTAGCAAACAGCAACAGAACCAGCGTCACCCATCCCATGTCTACCAATAGCTTAGTTTCTGAGTAATTTTTATTCAAATAACCTTTCAAAGCAACGCAAACATAGTAGGCGACATAGCCAATATATGTCAGATATCTAAATCCTGTTAAAATCGACTCTTGCGAAATGACTAATTTGGGAAAAAAGTATTCAACGTATTGGGAATTCAGGATTAATTTCAGCAAATCGTGCAAAGAACCGCTGACCAGATCTCCAACTCCTGGGTTTAACAAGCTTTTCCATGTTTCTAATGAAGGCAAGAGCGAAGATTGCAGTGCCAATACTATTGATGTCGATAAAATAATTGACAATGTTAAACTTTTCCAGCGTTTTTGTTGAACGAGGAAGACTAAAACTAGAGGCCACCAAATAATTGGCAATGTTTTAGATAGTATCCCCAGCCAAATTGCTAAAATACCCACGACATAATTTTGCTTTTTTATGGCTATTGTGGCAATAATTATTGACGTACATACGAAGAAATCAACGTGAGCTTCTGTGACTAATTCAAACAGAAGTAATGGATTTAATAAGTAAGCGATCGCTATCCTAACTCGAGAATTACTAAATTTAAGTTCCTGGCTAATTAGATAGGTATTAAAAATATGAAATCCCAAACAAATAAATTTAAAAACATAAACTCCTAAAATTGGACTAACTGAGACAAAGGCAGCAGAAAATATAAAAAATAGTTGGGAGATTGGGCCGTAAGTTGATGTTTGGTTCCAGAAAATAAATGGTGATAAAACAGATGCAAAATCCCCCGATGCGATCGTATAGGGATTCAATCCGTTTATAGCCATCAGGCCATATTGTAAATACAAATAAATATCCTGTGTGAAGGGATAACCGATAAATGCGATCGCTAAAAACACCCAGGTCGATTTCAAAATATCTAAAAAGTCATACCCCTGATATTTTTGCTCGCCCCTCACTAGCCAAATTAGGTAAATAATCGTCAAAATTAAGTATTGGCTGCCAATCCGAAACCGGGTCGGATAATTAGATAGATCTACATCATCTACGGTTTTATAACCCGATACGATACTCGTGTAAAATTCATACCCCCTCACTAGGGTTTCCAGGCAAAAAACTGTTGCGATCGCAATCGCTATGATTGCTATTATTCTTGAACTCAATGTTTTGAAAACTATCCCCATGAGCGGCAATTTTTTTAGGATATTAGACAGATTTAATTACTATAACAGGGTCTGGTTGATGTGTAAAAATAATTACATAAACCGCTGCTGGTTTATATTATTTTTCATGGCAATGCATTGGTATTTCAAAATCTAAACACCCAAATCATAAACAATGCCTATTGCTTGGGCTTTAGCTAAAAAAAAGGGACGCTTCCTGCGCCCCCCAAACCTTTAACCAAACCCAGTTCTAAACACTTGCAGTTGCTGCAATCCGGGCTTCTTTAGCGGTCAAACGCTCGTAGGTAGCCCGCATTTTCAAACCTGTCAGCACTTGGAATAATCCGGTACCGTTGTTCGAGCCAGGGTATTCTTTGTGCTGGAGTACTAGATGGGTCAATTCGCCGTGGTACTTGGTAGCGGTTTTGCTCATATGGCTTTCGATGTAGATGACTTGCTCGAGATTCTCGAATTGTCCATCTACCTCCAGAACCGAGACGGGGTGACCATAATAGGAATCTGGGCCATAATGCATCCGGATACCGGGGTAGGAGCAGGTGAGCTTGGTACCGCATGGTATCCAATCGATTGTTGACCCTTCGTCAAACAGGTACGCTGGCTCAAAGCCATCGACGCCTAGCCGCTGGATTAGGCGCACGCGCAGAATCTTGCCTGTTTTGTCTTCTTTGAGTAATTGAGTCGGTAGCACTTGGATGACAACATCGGCGAATTCCCGCTGCGGTTCGATGTAGGCGCTAAAATCGGGGCGGCGAGCGTTGATGGCGGCGATTACGTCATCGTAGGTGTGACCGCGCTCTGACATGTCGCGCTGGATTTTCCAGGCGATTTTAACTTCGTCGCTGATGTCTAGGTAAACGCTGAAGTCGAGCAGGCTGCGTACCCGTTCGTCGTACAAAGGATGTAGACCTTCAACCACGATGATGTGATTCGGTTCTACTACCTCTGGCGGGTCAATCATGCCGGTTTCGTGATTGTAAATCGGCTTGTTGATTGCCTGACCGTGCTTGAGCGCTTTGATTTGCTCGTACATCAGGTCAAAGTTGTTTGCTCTGGGGTCAAGCGCGGTAATCCCCGTTTCTTTACGCTGCTTTCTGTCTAAACAGTGGTAATCGTCGAGGCAAATTACGGTGACGAATTCACTGCCGAATAAATCAGTCAAGCGGCGCAAAAATGTGGA
>DNGJ01000555.1 GCA_003486305.1 Cyanobacteria bacterium UBA11371 | reverse complement strand
TCTGCAACTCGCTGTTCTAGGTTATCTATGAGGGTTTTTAAGGCTAATGCCATTTCTTGGTAGGCATTTGCTAATTGACCGATTTCTCCGCCTGCATTAATGCCGGGAATCGGAGCGGTTAAATCAAAGGCGGCGAGGGTTTTGCTGCGTTCGGCTAATTCGTTGATCGGTTTGCCAATTTGTTTGGCTAAAAGGTGCGCGATCGCAACCGATACCGCCAAGGCAAAAACCAGTCCAATCAAAATTGCCCGCCCCAGGGTTCCTGCTGCTTTCTGAAAATACTCCGACTCAATCTGAATTTTCAGGATTGCTACCAGCTTACCTCCAGAATTAAGCGGGGCATAAACTGTATTTAACCCAGACTCCGGTTCGATGCGGTATACTGACTCACCTTGTTTAATTGCCGGTAATACACCCGCAATCAAATTATTTTTCTCCCAAGTATCAAAGCTTGTCTTGTCGCTGCTGGAAACTACCGACAATCCAGTGAGGGAAATAATTTTCAATTTGGTGGTTGGTTGGGAAAAACTTAAAAACTTTCGCAACCAAGCATCATCCAATGTTTGTCCGATAACAACGGTTCCCTGTGGCTTTCCGCTACCGTCGCTGCGGACAACAGGTTCGGTTACTAAAGCCAACATTTCGCGATCGCCCAATACAACCAACTCCTGCGTCGCTTTTCCTGCTTTGGTTAAAGCCTGAATCCGCTCTTGCGCCCCTGTATGTTGCAGCGCTTTTCCCCTTTCTCCCAAAATTTCCCCTTGCTGGTTGACCACCCGCACCGTATCCACATCCGTAGAAAAAACCAGTTGGTCGGTTACCTCATCCTTAATCCAGTCTCGATTTCCTTGTGCGATCGCATTGTATAAACCTGTCCAAATCGCATAGCTTTTGCCTAAATTTTGCAATCCCTTCTCAGTCGCAGAAGTGTATCCCCGAAACGCCTGCACTTGATCGTCAAGTCGCGTTCTTTCCAACTCCGTCAGCGGTTGATGCACAAATCTCCAAGCCGCTCCCAACACGAACAAAACTGGCACCAATGATGATCCAAAGGTAAAAATGATAATTTTCGGTTGCAGCCTTTGCAACCTTCCCCATAGTTTTGATTCAGCGTTTTGAACTGTCACTGGCTATTGGTTTCATCACTCGCTTAAAATAACTACATCTAACCAGGCGCGCGATCCTGACAATATTTTAACTTTATCTCATTTTATTTTTATACACTTTATTTATACTTCATCAAGCCTTGCTTTTCAGGTATTTTTGATTTTCCTGTTTTTTGGATTGTTTCTGCAACAACAATATTTTTTATCTTCAAATAATTTCTTTGTTAATATTTTTTTAATAAACTTTTATGACTTTTGATAAAATTTTATTACCCGATCTTGACAAGATCGGGGTTAGTTAAATTTTCTGTTTTTGGGATTAGACTGCTAGAAACCTTTGGATAACATCCTGACTGAGTTCGCTGGTAAGACCAGAAGCGACAATACCGCCTTTTTGCATTGCGTAATAGCGATCTGCTTGTCGCACGAAGTGCAGGTGTTGTTCGACTAAGAGAACGGAAATACCTGTAGATTGAACAATGCGACGGACGGCGGCTTCGATTTCCAGGATAATAGAGGGTTGAATACCTTCGGTGGGTTCATCGAGGACGAGTAACCGAGGTTGTCCCATTAAAGCACGAGCGATCGCAAGTTGTTGTTGTTGTCCGCCGCTCAAGTCGCCACCCATGCGAGAAAGCATCGTTTTCAACACCGGAAACAAATCAAAAATTTCCTCTGGAATTTGCTGATTGGTGTTTCTACCATTAGGTAAAGCTTCCTTTCCTAGCAATAGATTTTCTTCTACCGTCAAGCGGGGAATAATTTCCCGTCCTTGGGGAACATAACCAATCCCCATTTTTGCGCGTCGATCGGGGGATTTATCGGTGATTGGTTGACCAGTCAAACTAATTGTACCCGTGCGGGGTTTAATTAAACCCATAATCGTCTTCAGCAGCGTTGTTTTCCCCACGCCATTGCGTCCGATTAAACAAACCATTTGTCCTGCTGGTACGCTTAAATCTACATCCCGGAGAATGTGGCTTTCACCGTAATAAACATTTAAGCCGGAAACTTGCAGCATTAGTGCAGTTGGGATGTTGGATTGGGGAGCGATCGCGCTATTCATTGACACCTTTTTACATTTGCTAATTGCTAATTGCTAATTGCTAATATCTTTCTGCTTACTAATATAGCATTTTCCCGAGCTTAGCCATTAGCCATTAGCCATTAGCTATTAGCCATTAGCTCTTCTTTTGATTACTCTGTTTGCTGTCCTAAATACACTTCAATCACGCGCGGATCGTTTTGTACTTGTTCAATAGTTCCTTCACACAAAACCGAGCCTTGGTGCAATACCGTTACTTTGCGGGCTATTTGGCGCACGAATTCCATATCGTGTTCGATGACTAAAATCGAATGACTTTGGGCTAAAGCTAGTAACAATTCCCCCACATTGTAAGTTTCTTCATCGGTAAGTCCGGCGACTGGTTCATCGACTAACAATAAATCGGGAGACTGGGCGACTAACATGCCAATTTCTAAGCGTTGCTTTTCTCCGTGAGACAGCAAAGCAGCTTGAATATCAGCTTTGGCGGCTAAACCAATCGTTTCTAATAACCCTGCTATTTGGTTGCGATCGCTACTATAACTTTTTCCAAACAAAGTGCTAAAAACATTTTTATTGCGATTGTAACTTAGTTCCAAATTTTCGCGGGATGAGAGGTTAAGATAAATGCGAGGCGTTTGGAATTTACGACCTATTCCCAAACGGGCGATTTGATGTTCGGACATATTTTTCGTATTTCGCCCTTTAAATAACACTCGCCCTTCCGTCGGTTGTACTTTGCCGGTAATCACATCTAAAAAAGTTGTTTTCCCCGCACCATTGGGGCCAATTACTACCCGCAACTCCCCCACATCCAAGCTAAAATTTAACTGGTTTATCGCCTTAAAACCATCGAAGCTAACCGTTACATTTTCTGTTTCTAAGATTTTGGCAGTCATTGGTAATTGGTAATTGGTAATTGGTAATTGGTAATTGGGTAAGATTACAATTCTTCTCGTTCTTGTTGCACTTCCGGGTTTTCTTCTAGACTGGGGTAGGTTGATACTTGTTTGGGTCGTCCTAGACTTCGCATTCTTTCCATCCCTTGTTCGTGCCACCATCCTACGATACCTCCAGGCAGCACCGTTACCACCAATAAAAACAGCGCCCCTTGGAAAAATAGCCAAACTTCGGGAAATTGTTCGCTGAGAAGACTCTTCCCAAAGTTTACCAAAACCGCTCCTAAAACCGCACCGATTAAACTAGCACGACCTCCCACAGCTACCCAAATTACCATTTCAATTGAAAAAGCAATATCCATAGCTTTTGGTGAAATAATGCCAGTTTGCAGCGTAAACATGGCACCAGCAATACCAGCGAGGGCGGCAGAAATGGCAAAAACCAAAACTTTAAATCCCGTTGGATCGTAGCCGGAAAACCGCGCCCGACTTTCATCATCCCTGATAGCAATTAACAGGCGTCCAAAGCGTCCGCTGGTCAGCCACCGACAGAGGGCGTAGCTTCCTACTAACAATAATACAGTCAAAGTATAAAACAGAAATTGAGTTTGGGTAGCTTTTACCTCTAAACCTAGAAAAGTTTTGTAATTCGTTAACCCATTCGTGCCGTTGAATAACTTTTGCTGCCCGTTAAAGAAATTGAAAAAAACAATCGTTGCCGCCTGGGTTAAAATAGAAAAGTAAACGCCGCGAATGCGATTTCGGAATACCAAATAACCTAATATTCCTGCCATTAAAGCAGGTATAATAAACACAGCGACGGTAGCTAACGGCAACGAATAAAAAGGCGTCCAAAACCAAGGTAATTCCGTAACCCCATATAAATTCATAAATTCTGGTAACGTACCTAGTGCGAGGGGCGCTAATTGCAGGTGCATAGCGATCGCATAACCCCCCAAAGCAAAAAAGATCCCGTGACCCAAACTCAGAAGACCAGTATACCCCCAGATTAAATCAATACCTAAAGCAACGATTGCCAGTGCTAAAAATCGACCCAACAAATTGAGACGAAACTCGGAAAGCAGCGCGGGCATCACTAAGATTAATAGAAGAGCGATCGCGCCCACAATCCCGGCTTCGATGAGTAGCGATCGCTGCTTTTGGGTCATCCGACGCGATCGCGTTACCGTCTTAGAATCAGATCCTTCCTTTGTACTCCACTCTTCGCTTCCTCTCTTATTAACGCGGGGATAGTGGTAGACTTTCCGTTCCACCCGATTTTCCTCTCCTTCATTCCCCCTTTCTATCGCACCACTTTTCTCCCCGTCCATTTTCCTATCTCCTATAAAAATATTCTCTCTACTCTCTTCTCTTGGCGTCCTACTCTTCGAGAAGACGCGCTTCGCGTCTATGGCGTCTATGACCGTTCAATTCACAAATATACGCTAACCGGGGCGGGTTTAATTAAATTATCTGTTTTCCCGACAATTTATTGGTAAAACCCGCCCCTACAGAATTCGCCTGCTTATTATGCATCAACAGTACGTCCTTTTTGGGGAAAAATCCCTGCGGGACGCACCTGCAAAAAGGCGATAATTAAAGCAAACACCATCACCTTTGCCATACTGCTTGTAGCAAAAAAACTAAAAAAATCTGCCAGTGGTTTTATCGGTGTTAGTATCAGCGCCAGAGTACCAGAACCGATGAGATAATTAGCAGTACCGATAGCGATCGCAGCCACAATTGTACCGACTAACTTACCCACACCTCCAACAACCACGACCATAAAAGTATCTACCACATAATTTTGACCTGTATTTGGCCCTACAGAACCGAGTAAACTAATCGCGCATCCTGCCACACCAGCTAATCCCGATCCTAAAGCAAACGTAATCGCATCTACTTTAGCAGTTGGAATTCCCAAACAAGCACTCATACTGCGATTTTGCGTCACCGCGCGAATTCGCAATCCCCAAGCAGATCGCTGTAAAAACATGTATATCCCGACGATACAAATAATCGTCAAACCAATAATAAATAATCGCGCATATGGCAATTGTATCGTACCGAGAGGCAACCCTCCTCGCAACCATTTAGGTGCAGTAACATCGACATTTTGCGCGCCAAACCAAGGTTTAGTTACGGCTAGTTTATAAGTTTGAGCTAAAAACGAACACAATGCGATCGCAACACCCAAAGACAGCGGTAACATTACCGTCACCACCCAATTGCGAATTCGATCGAAATCCAAACGACGACGCAGAATCCACATCGCCCCAAAAAATAACAAACAAAATACAGCTATTCCAATTATCAGCACCCAGTTCACGCTGCGGACAAACTGCTGCAAAATCAAACTCACACCCCAAGTTGCTAATAAAGTTTCTAACGGGCGTCCGTAAAGAAAGCGAATCGCACCCCTTTCTAATATTAATCCCGCCGCCGCAGCAACTAAGAAAGCCAAAGGTAAAGCAAAAAAGATATAAGTTTCAAACAGAGGGCCGCCCAAAGCTTTAAATATATTTTGGACGATAAAAGTAGTATAAGCACCCAACATCATCAACTCGCCGTGGGCTAAGTTAATCACGCCCATTAAGCCAAACACAATCGCCAATCCCAGCGCCGCAATTAGCAAAACAGCGCCGATACTAAGCCCATTAAATAAAACATCCAACAATACTGCCATTACCCTTTCCCCCCTTTAATTGCAGATTGTAGATTGCAGATTTCAGATTTTTTCCAGACGCAAATCACCTTTGTTTCTCTGAAAAATCGTTGGTTACGGTAAGCGATCGCAGCCATAAACCCGGTTTCTAGACTCATAAATCTGCAATCTGCCATCTAAAATACCCAAGTTGCTAGTTATCTCTCAAAGAGGGGCTAATGGCTAATGTCAGTATAAATCCTATATTAGCAATTAGCCATTAGCAATTAGCAATTACCAATTAGCAACTTACGTTAAAATCTTAAATTCTTACGTGGTTGTTTTAAACTTACCTCCTTTAGCCGGATCTGACCAATCGCAAGAAAGCCCCTTTGTTTCTGCCACAAATTGGTTCCAAGGAATCGGTGAAACTGCTTTAGGCGTGGCGAAAACAATATTGAATTGACCGTCTTCTTTGACTTCGCCAATTCGTACCACCTTAGCTAGATGGTGGTTATTTTCCAGCGTTACCGTTCCTCCTGGCGCGTCCAAAGTTTGGCCTAACGCCGCCTTTCTCACCGATTCCAAATCGGTTGTTTTCGCTTTTTCTACCGCTTGCTTCCACAAGTAAACGGCAATATAAGCTGCTTCCATTGGGTCATTTGTTACCCGATCTGCGCCATATTTTGCTTTGAAAGCATCGACAAATTTCTTATTAGCTGGAGAATCGACGGTCATAAAGTAATTCCAGGCAGCATAATGACCTTTGAGATACTCTGACCCGATTGCTTTTACTTCTTCTTCGGCGATGCTTACAGACATCGTTGGATACTTATCTGGGGTCAATCCAGCGCCTTGCATCTGTTTGAAAAAGGCGACGTTACTATCCCCGTTGAGGGTATTGTAAATTACGCCCCCATTCGGCAAAGCTTGCTTAATTTTGGTAATAATTGGCGTAACTTCCGTATTTCCCAACTGTAAATAATCCTCTCCCACAGTTTTGCCGCCTTTGGCTTCTAACTGCGCTTTGATAATCGTATTAGCTGTGCGAGGGAAAACGTAATCCGAGCCAATTAGGAAGAATTCTTTCCCTTTATTTTGCAACAGCCAATCTACCGATGGTTCGATTTGTTGGTTTGGGGCTGCACCCGTGTAAAAAATATTGTTAGAACACTCCTGCCCTTCGTACTGGACGGGATA
>DNGJ01000228.1 GCA_003486305.1 Cyanobacteria bacterium UBA11371 | reverse complement strand
CCTTTTAGCATGGCAATTTTAGCAATTAAAATGGCTTCGTTTGTTAACGGGGTTGCTAAGTTGCACGGGGTTGTCTCGCGGTCGATGTTCCACAGTTTGTGGCAGGGTTTACCGTTGGAGGAAGTACCGATAACATCGATTACCAACGGGGTACACGCGCGCAGTTGCACTTCGCCGGTAATGCAAGGATTGTACGATCGCTACCTGGGGCCGCGCTGGCAACACGCGCCAACTGACGATCCCCTGTGGGATAAGATGAAGTCGATGCCCGATGAAGAATTGTGGCGGTATCACGAACGCTGTCGCGCTGAGTTGGTAGTATTTGTGCGGGAACGGATGGCGAAAAAGTTGCGCGATCGCGGTGCATCTCCCGCTGAAGTCGCCGCCGCCGCCGAATTCCTCGATCCGGGGGTTTTCACTATCGGTTTTGCGCGTCGTTTTGCGACTTATAAACGGGCAACCTTGTGGATGCGCGATGTTGAACGGATTAAGCGCATTTTAGGCAACAAAAATCGCAAGGTGCAATTTGTAATTGCCGGTAAAGCGCACCCGATGGATATTCCCGGAAAAGAGTTAATCCGCGAGATCAACCACTTTATTCGGGAACAAGGATTGGGTCGTCAAATTGTATTTATTCCCGATTACGATTTGCACGTGGCGCGCTTAATGGTAGCGGGATGCGATGTTTGGTTAAATACTCCCCGACGTCCCCGCGAAGCATCGGGCACTAGCGGTATGAAAGCTTCGATGAACGGGTTATTAAACCTCAGCGTTCTTGATGGGTGGTGGGATGAAGCGGATTACGTCCGCACCGGATGGCCCATCGGTCATGGGGAAGATTACCAAGATCCTAACTATCAAGATAATGTGGAAGCTAACGCGCTGTACGAGTTGTTAGAACAGGAGGTAGTGCCGCTATTTTACGACCGAGATAGCGAAGGAATTCCCCGCGCTTGGGTGAAGAAAATGAAAGATGCGATTCGGTTAAATTGTCCGCACTTTAATACGGCGCGGATGGTGCGAGAATATGCAACTCGGGCTTATTTCCCGGCGAGCGATCGCTTCTCGAATTTGATCGGTTCAAACTTTGCCCCCGCCAAAGAGTTGGCGCATTGGAAAACCAAATTGTTGGATAATTGGTACAACATTAAAATCGCCAACGTTGATGTTTCCAATGGCCCTGACGTTCAGGTGAATCAAAACATTGGGGTGAAAGCGCGGATTCATTTGGCAGGGTTGAGTCCCGATGACGTGCAGGTAGAACTTTATACCGGCGAAGTCAATGCCGATGGGAATATTGTCCACGCCAAGTCATCGGTGATGGAATTCCAAGGAAAAGATCAAGAACAAGCGTGCATTTACACGGGCGATATTGTCTATAATGCCAGTGGTTTGCAAGGGATGTCCCTGCGCGTTCTACCCAAACATGAAAATCTCAGCAATCCTTATGAACTGGGATTGATTAGTTGGGCTTAGGGGGATTGGTAATGGGTAATTGCTAATTGCTAATTGCTAATTGGTAATTTACCCTCGTTCCCAGGCTCCTGCCTGGGAACGCCATTACCAGGCTCCTGCCTGGGAACGCCATTACCAGGCTCCTGCCTGGGAACGCCATTACCTCTAGCAGGGATGATAATGTATCCGGTGGAGCGAAACTCCTGGGTCGTCGCTTCGCTAACGCCTAATACCAAATTCCGCTCCACCCCCCAATACCACCAATGCGCCGCTACGTAAGCGCAGATTAAACTATCTAGTTTATCTTCTACTGTTTTTAGGGCTAATCCCGTTAAGGGAATTTCGGGTAATTCTGTTAGTTTTAAACTCGGTTCTAGGGTTGACAAATCATTTAAAATATGCTTGCGTAGTTTGATTAATTCGGCTCTTTTTTCGGATATTTTGCCTTTTTTGTATTTTAAAATTCGGTCTAATTTGAATAGATTGACAATCGCTGGATGGGGGAAAACTTCGATTTGAAATCGGCCTAATTGTTGTGGTTCGATTGTCGGGGCGTGGGCGAAACCGCGTGCTTCTAAACTTAGGCCAAATTCTACGGTGCGTTGGGCGAAAGGGCGTCCTAAATTGGCAGGATAGCAACCCGCGTGATAGCGTCCAAAATGTTTGTGAGCGAGTTTATCGGCGAGGCGCATTCCCGTTGCATTGGGGATTAAAGTCGGGGCGTCTACGGCGATGATTCCGGGTGAGTTGGGGGGTAGCCAGGTATCGATCCATGCGAGGATGTCTGTAATGGTTTCTAGTCGGTTTAAATCTAGCAGTTGCAATTGGTTATCTTGCCATTGCAAACAGCATAAACCGCTGGCACCGGAACGCCAACCTAAGTCAATTCCGAGAAATCTCATCATGGCAGAAAATCATAATTATCCCAGAGAATACGATGCCGTTGCAGGTGGTCAAGCTTTATTTTTGGTAGATAGTGCGGTTTTGGGAGGAATTGAAGGTGTCAAACGAGTGATGAAGACTGGGACACCGGAAGATCGGGCAAAAGCTGTTGCCAGGGTGGTAGAGTATGGAGAGGCGGGATTGCAAGTAGCGATCGCATCCCTTAACGATAACTCCGAACAAGTACAACTTGCCGCCTACAAGCTGTTAAGAAATCGACCAGAAGCTATATGCAAACAAGCATTGCAAGGTTTTAATCCCTACAAACTTTTTAAGTGTTTGCACGCTTTGGGAGGGCATTCAAGAGGTATCAATTCTGTTGCTATCAGTCCAGATGGACAGATGATTGTCAGCGGCAGTTACGACAATACTATTAAAATCTGGAACTTGCAAACAGGCGAAGAAATCCGCACGCTTCGCGGACATTCAAACGGGGTTATCTGCGTCGCTATCAGTCCAGATGGGACGAAAGTTGTAAGTGGCAGTTTTGACAAAACTGTCAAAATATGGGATTTCCATACAGGTGAGGAAATTCGTACTCTTCACGGACATTTAGACGCAGTTTATCGCGTCGCCATTAGCCCCGATGGAGAAATTATTATCAGCTACGGAGGCAAGGATAAAAATATCAAGGTATGGAATTTGCATACAGGCGAGAATATTCGCAACTTGCCAGGGCATAAAGGATCGGATACTTACGGCTCGATTAAATACATTGCCATTAGCCCGGATGGATCGACGGTTGTAACTAGCAGCGGTACTCCTACTATTCAAGTCTGGAATTTGCAAACAGGGCGCAAAATTCACACACTTAAAGGGCATTCAAACATAGTTTATTCCCTAGCTATCAGCCCAGATGGACAAAAGCTTGTCAGCGGTGGTGGGGATGGAAGTATAAAAGTTTGGGATTTACAAACAGGGCAAGAAATTCGTACTATAGAAGGGTATTTATACTCGGTTGTTAGCCTAGCTATCAGCCCAGATGGACAAACTATCGTAAGCAGCAGCGGCGGTGATGAAGACAGTTTCAAAGTCTGGAATTTGCAAACAGGTGAAGCAATTTCCACTCTCATAAAACCTGAAAATTGGTTTGGATCGATTGCCATTAGCCCGGATGGGAAAACTCTTGTTAGTGCTAGTGACTGCGAACATATACCTAGAGTAGGGGATTTGCACAGAGGTGAGGAAGTTTCGGTTTTCAAATGGCATTTCGATCAGATCGGTACTATTGCCATCAGTCCTGATGGACAAACGGTTATCAGTGGTAGTTTTGATGGAACTATTAAGCTATGGAATTCGCGCACTGGAGCAAACATTTGTACGCTTAAAGGGGATTGGCGCATTTACTCTGTAGCTATCAGTCCAGATGGAAAAACCCTTGTTAGTGCGGATGCCAAGGGTATAAGTGTTTGGGATTTGCAAGCATGTCAAGAAATTGCCAGTTGGGGGTGCAGGGGCAGGGGACTTTCAACGTCAGTTGCTTCTGTTGCTATTAGCCCCGATGGGAAGACGATTGTTAGTGAAGATTACGATACTGTAAAAGTTTGGGATTTGAAAACAGGTCAAGAACTTCGTAGCATCGAGGATTTATCCAGTGTTAGAGCAGTTGCTATCAGCCCAGATGGAAAAACTTTAGCCACTAGGCACAAAGAGAATATCAAAGTATGGGACTTCTACACAGGTGAGGAAATTTGCACTATTCCAGTAAGTTATGATTCGAGTGCGATCGCTATTAGTCCCGATGGAAAAACCCTTTATGGTGCTTTACAAGAAGATATCCAGGCGTGGGATTTATATACTGGGCAAGAAGTTAGCATCCTCAAAGCGAATTCAGAAGACATTCGCGCGATCGCAATTACTTCTGATGGACAAACTCTCGTTACTGCTGTAGACAGAGATATTGTAATGTGGGATTTACAAACAGGTGAAAAAATTTGTACCCTTACGGGTCATTCATATTGGATTAATGCCATTGCTATTAGTTCGGATGGAGAAATAATTGCTAGTGGTGGTGGTGATAGTAGCGTCAGAATATGGGGATTGAGAGAAAATTAAAAACGGGTTTTGAACTGATATTACGGATGATTGGGAAAAACGATAGGTGCTAGTAAACGCACGCGAATCGCACGTTTTAAAGTCTGTGTAGGCGATGCTTGAGAAACCCGGTTTTTCTAAAAAACCGGGTTGATTTGGGTTTGTGCGATTCGCTTGCGCGATAGCTTCGCTTCACGCGCAGCGTGCCCTTGGCATATCGCCCACCAAATCCCGTAAAATAAAAGTAGTAACCAACAGGCAAAAAATATGACACTTACAGCCACAGAATATAAGTACGTAAAACTCGACGAACGCAACGTCCCAATAATTGCGGGAACTACAATGAAAGTGATTGAATTAATTGAAGCTCATCTCGCTTACGGTTGGAACGCTGAAGAAATCCACCGCCAACACCCATATCTGACCATGAGCCAAATTTATTCGGCTTTAGCTTATTACTGGGATCATAAACAAGAACTTGATGCAGATATGGAACGACGCTATCAATATGCTGAAAAAATGCGTCTAGAAGCTGGGGAATCTCCCCTCGTTAAAAAACTCCGCGCTAAAGGGCTAATTAAATGACAATAGCTCTTTACATGGATGAACACGTACATAAAGGAATTACAGATGGATTGCGCGAGCGGGAGGTAGATGTTTTAACTGTTCAAGAAGATAATCGAACTAGCACGCCAGACTTGATTATACTTGACCGCGCTACCGAACTTCAGCGCGTGATGTTTACCCAAGATCAAGATTTTTTAATTGAAGCAAACCGCCGTCAAGTTGAGGAGGTGAACTTTGCTGGTGTCATCTACGCTCATCGGAAAAATGTCACAATTGGTGATTGCGTGCGCGATTTAGAAATTATTGCTAAAGCTAGCGAACCTGAAGATTTAGCAAACCAAGTTTTATATCTGCCTTTGTAGTTTTACCTCCCAAACACCCAGAAACCCGGTTTCTTGAAGAAACCGGGTTTCTCAGTTTTTAACGGCAATAAGTCAGATAACGGGAAGATACGTAACCCCGAATCGGAGCGGAAATCGGCACCCAGCCATTTGCACCGCGATTTACAATCGTAACGCGGGTTCCGTTGCGTAATTTGCCGATAATTCGACCGCCTGGTCTTGAACGCACATTCAAAGGAGTACCGTTAGTTACAACTCGCCGACACATCGAATTATTGGCGACTGTAACCAATTCCTCTTCAGCGGCATTTTGGTCTAATGAACGCGCCGTTGTAGTAGCATTGGCAGAAGATATCAAAGCTAAACTAGGAACGGAGAGGGATAAAAATGCAATTGCTGCTAAAAAGTTTTTGCGGTAATTGATAGTTTTCATAAGGTCAAATCCTTATTTGCTTTACTCTTTCATTCTCAGCAAGCTAACTAGGGTTTGACAGTACCATTACGGGGTACTTTTAATAGAGATAGGTAACAAGGAGAGGGAAGCCGGATGGGTAATATTATGTCCGCTAGTAGAGACGTTACATGTAACGTCTCTACTCCTACAGTTAATAGTTTTGTAGGGGCGGGTTTTACCAATCATATGATGTCCGCTAGCTTAGGTTGTGTATAATTTTTGACGGGAGTAGGGGCGGGTATAAGCAGCCATTCTGGAAAATCACAAGAAATTTTTTAAACCCGCCCCGGCTTACGGTACCGATGCTTAAGGACATGATATCAATTTGTGGAACCACCTGTAGGGGCGGGTTTTACCAACCATTCTGTGGAATATTCCGGGTTTCACCTGAAAAATTGTTGAGCCAGGAAAAAGAGCTACAAAGAAACAAAGGTGATGGTTTCGTTAAAGTAGCCCCCCCGTGCGACGCCCTTTGCCAGCGGACATGATACAACGCCGGATATGGAGCGCATTCAAGAGAAAATAGTATTACAACTGTTCGCCTGCTCAAGCCATGAACAATTCATCGATTAAACAGTTACTCGAAGATCTGAAAAACCCCGATGAGACGGTGCGCGAGGAAGCGACATCGGAACTGTGGCGTCTGTGGTTTCGCCAAAAGGGTGTACTGGGACTAGAACTGCTACAGCAATCTCAAGCTTATCTGGACGCGGGAGAGTTGAACAAGGCAGAAACGTTGCTGAATCAACTGATTGCAGATATGCCAGACTTTGCGGAAGCTTGGAATCGACGCGCCATCCTCTACTATATTCTCAGCCAGTATCGGAAAGCGATCGCTGACTGTCAAAGGACTATCCAACTCGTTCCCTATCACTTCGGCGCACTCCACGGGATGGGGTTGTGTCACGTCGCACTGGGAGAGTATCGTCAAGCGATTCAAGCTTTCCACAAAGCACTGCAAGTTCAACCTTATGCGATAGAAAATCAGCGGTGGATTTTAGAATGTACTGCTAAGTTAAGTTAGGTAATTGCTAATAGCTAATGGCTAACGGCTAATCGCTAATGGGTAATAACCAAGACTGTTGTGGTTAACTAACAATTAGCAAGTAGCAATTAGCAATTAGCAATTAGCAATTACCCAACTGCAACTGGTTCCTGCACTTGTTCCTGTTTTGCTTGCTTGATGTTTTCTAGCTGTTGCAGCAGTTGCGCTTTCACTTCATGACGATAATTAAAGAAGTGTTCGCCTACCCCCAACATCGTCATATAGTCATAAAATAGACGGGGTTTGGTAAATGCGATCGCAATCATTTGCCAGCAGAAGCGCCACCGGGTTGAACGCACCACACCCTGACGCCAACAAACTGCTAAAAATAAGCGCAACTCCTTCGATGTAATTTTTGGCATCAGCCGACCCCGCCAACCATTCATCATCATAAAATGACGGAAAGTCCGCTTCAAATAGGGCATCGGTTCGTAAATATTCCAGAAGGCATCGATGTATTCTGTCACAATTTCTTCCACCGGGCGCGTCGGCACAAAATTCATAATTGCACCTTGATGGACGGTGGCTAAACCATCCAACAATCGACCTTCCTGCTTCAGGCGCTGCCACATTTGCGTATTGTGCAACGCCTGAAGCAAGCTAAAATGACCTTGAGGAATTCCCGTCGCCTGAATAAACTCTTGAATTCGCTTACCCGCACCCGGACGTTCGCCATCGAAGCC
>DNGJ01000394.1:57510-61073 GCA_003486305.1 Cyanobacteria bacterium UBA11371 | reverse complement strand
AAGATTATCAAATGCCGTGTCCCGACAGATTATGAACCAAATTAACGGGTTTGTAGGGACACGGCGTCGAATAATTTTGCTTTATACCCAAGATTATCAAATGCCGTGTCCCTACAGAGTTAGAAACAAATTTAATCAAACTACGATTGAATGTTTAAACAATTCATCGTTATAGCGACGCACTTCTAAAATCCGGTTTTTATCGTCTACAATAATGACAGTAGGAGAATAGTTTTTTAGTTCCTCATCTGTGAACTGAGCGTAGGTCATAATAATTAAGCGATCGCCAGCCATTCCCAAGCGTGCAGCGGCGCCGTTGAGTTGGATTTCGCCTGAGTTTGGTGGGGCGACAATCGCGTAGGTAATAAAACGCTCACCATTAGCGACGTTAACTACTTGTACCTGCTCGTAGGGTAAAATTCCGGCAGCATCTAAAAGCGTTTCATCGATGCTGATACTGCCCATGTAATTAAGATTTGATGCCGTGATCGTGCATCTGTGAATTTTAGCTGCCAGGAGCGTTCGTTGCATAAGCGAATTTCAGATTTTTGATTGCAGATTTTAGATTTAAAATTTATTCGATTGCAGATTTACCAGATGAAATCTGCAATCTGAAATAGCTTTGCGCGTTTAGGTTGTTGCTGAATCTGAATTTCAGCCTTTTTCGCTACCAGCTTTGATGCACTGTTCAACTAGGGGCATCACCTTATCCACATCTTGCCAACCTAAGATTTCAACCGCTTTCTTTTCTAGATTTTTATACGTCTTGAAAAATTCTGCAAGCTCGTCCAAGCGGTGGGATGGGACATCTGAGAGCGATTTTATATTAGCGTAGCGCGGGTCTTTATCAGGGACGCAGAGAATTTTCTCATCGCGATCGCCTCCATCGATCATCTCTAACATGCCGATAGGTCGCGCTGCAATCACGCATCCTGGAAACGTGGGTTGATCCATCATCACCATCCCGTCGAGGGGATCGCCGTCGTCGGCGAGGGTATTGGGTACAAACCCATAGTCATAGGGATATTGTACCGAGGAATAGAGTACGCGGTCTAAAGCAAAGGCTTGCAAGTCTTTATCGAATTCGTACTTGTTCTTACTCCCGGCGGTAATTTCGACTAAAACGTTAATCAAACCGGGTTTTGGTTGGGGAG
Organism: Cyanobacteria bacterium UBA11371; assembly: GCA_003486305.1. GTDB lineage: Bacteria > Cyanobacteriota > Cyanobacteriia > Cyanobacteriales > Aerosakkonemataceae > Microseira. The sequence continues at coordinate 59,919 of DNGJ01000394.1, read as the reverse complement.
GAATGCGCGATAAGTCCACAACGGAACTCCTAAGCTAACGGCAAATCGGGAATTGACGAGTCTCACCAAAGGGCGAATCTCGACAACCCCCGTGTAGCATTCTAGAGGAATGGGTGCAAACTCAGAAGAATTTTAGCGGACGAGCGGGTGAGCAGGGGGGCGGGTGATATCGTGTCCTAAGCATCGGACTTATATAGTTAATTGTGTTGTAGGGGCGGGTTTTACCAACAAATCCCTGGAACCAAGAAATATGAAAATTAAACCCGCCCCCGACTTGCGATGGCGATGCAATCGGACAGGATATGAGCGGGTGAGCAGGGGAGATGGGGAGCTTCAGGAGAATGTACCTTCAAATTCCCCTGAAGCCCCTCTGCACACCTGCACAAGAAGCCCACCTGCACATCTGCATACCTGCACAAGAAGCCCACCTGCACACCTACCTTAATTTCATCTCATTCTCGCGCTTGGGGTAGGGGATAAGTGACTTGTTGCATAACCTCGACGCTGTTTGAAGAGTAGCGAGCGATCGCATACAGCGGTATTGTCAGAGTTAGCAGAGCGATCGCAGTTCCTAGTAGGTCTGCGAGTCCCTGGTGAGGTTTGTCTGACGATTGACCAGACGATTGGGTTGATTCCATACCAATAGTAGATGCTTTCCTGACCGAGCGAGTAATTCGGTTTAACCGAAAAGGCGAGGGCAATTATATGTCCTCGACTACCAATCCATTTTAGCTATTCGTTCGGGTACGGCTGTACTCGCAGCAACAGTTTCAAGCAAATCTATCTAAAGATAGAGGAAAGGCAGGGTGGAAAGCTGCCTTTGGATTCTTGATACTGTTGATTCTTTTGATATCTTTCAACTACCTAGCGGAGTAGGCACTTAGGGGTTCTTTGATAAATCGGATATAGAGATGCTTAAAGGTAGACTGAACAACACGGGGCAAGCCAAAATCGATCGGTACGAGCTTTTCCGGCAGTTTCCAATCTAGTACCTTTAGATCTTCCGGTCGCAGGTAGGGAAAGTCAATCGCTGCTACATCCGAACAAAGCCCCAATCTCATCGACGCCGCGACGGTAGGCACGAGGAGGGGGTCTACATTCAAAATTTCTGCGATCGCTCGATCTAAGGCAAATACATCGCTAGATGCGCCCAAAATCCCCAAGGGGCGAGGTTCGCCGCCGCTGGGGCCGTTACCTTCGTGACCGATAATGCCATCTAGGATAGTTAAATCTGGGTTAATCGCCCTGGCAGTTTCTACCAGCATTTGACCGAAACGGGCGCTATCCTTACCAGCTTCCATGTGCCACCAAGCTTTCATTTTACCGGGGACGCAACCAAACAAATTTTTAGTACCCATTGTCAGGGTTAGCTGGACGTGGGATTTCACCTTGGGTAAGTTAATTACCACATCTGCTTCCATCGCTTCTTTACTCAGTAGCAGGTGGTTAAATTCCTCGCTGACAGTTTGGTAGCGACTCCCGTGGAATTCGACAACGGGCAAATTCAGTGCTTGGAGAATCGGTTTATAGCCATTTGCTTCTGCGACACCCCGGGCGCTGCCAAAAGCGGGACCATCCCCCATAAACGGTTTAGCGCCGATATCTTGCAGCATTTTGGCGACGCAGTAAACGATTTCCGGACGGGTGGTACATTCTTTACCGGGGCGGGCACCCGTGAGTAAATTGGGTTTGAGCAAGACGCGATCGCCCTTTTTAGCGATCGCTCCTATTCCCCCCAAAGGTTCCAGCAAGGTTAAAAGGGATGACCGCAATAACTCGATCTCGTAAGAGTTGGCGCGAATTAAGCTAACAGCTGGTTGCATGGGCGATTAGTTGCTAATTTTTGTTGTAGTTTAACAACTTTTATTGTGGAAAGCAGGCACCAAGCTGTAGGGACACGGCAACCTAGATATATCGGGTAGTTTAACAAAATTACTAATGCGTCCCTACAACAAACGGCATTTTTGCCAGAGGTCTATTTTACCCTTGGCGGGCATATATTGTCTGTAAAACCCGCCCCTACAACAATTGAAATATATGTCTGCCGCTTAGCTTGCAGAACGCCTGGATGATTGAGTCAATGCAGTTACTCGCTGAGCATTAGAGAAGACATTATCCCCTTGCAGGTAAGGAATTGCGGGTTTGATTTCCACTTTGATTACATTGGCAGTATTGACACAAATTGTTTGATCTCCCAAGTGAAAAACCCACCAAGTATGGTCGAACAGGCGGCGCAATTCTTGCCGCAGTTCCTGCTGAGTTTCGGCGGTTTCTTCTGGGTTAGAAATACTAAACGATTCCGTGTGACCGTCGAGATAGTAAAAAGTGATTTGTGTGTCGCTAGTTTGACTGTACATGCTTAAAAAGCTCCTCTATTTGGTTGTCCGTTAGTGTAGGGGCGGGTTTTAC
>DNGJ01000394.1:45022-57158 GCA_003486305.1 Cyanobacteria bacterium UBA11371 | reverse complement strand
GTTTACATAAACCCGCCCCAGTTGGTTATCAATGACCCATTACCCATTACCTGGCATCGCGCTCATTTTTTCCAGGTCTAACACCTTTGCCAGGTCTTCTGGACTCATTAAACCGCGTTGGAGGACAATTTCTCGCAGGGATTTGCCGGTTTCGAGGGATTCTTTCGCCACGGCGGCGGCGTTGAGGTAGCCGATGTGGGTATTCAGGGCGGTGACGAGGGCGAGACTACCTTCGGCGTAGGCGCGAGCGCGATCGCTATTTGCGACAATCCCTTCTAAGCAGCGGGAAGCCAGCACGTTGATAGTATTGCCCAAAATTTCAATGCTGTGAATCAGGTCATAAGCAATTAGAGGCATCATGACGTTGAGTTCTAATTGTCCGGCAGAAGCTGCCATTGCGATCGCTGCATCATACCCCATCACCTGAAAGCACACCATCGAGGTCATTTCTGCCATCACCGGATTGTATTTCCCCGGCATAATAGAAGATCCGGGTTGTACCGGCGGTAATTGAATTTCTTTTAACCCGGTTTTTGGGCCAGAATCCATCAAGCGCAAGTCGTGGGAAATTTTGATCAAATCTTGCGCTAAGTTACGTAAAGCACCGGAAACATTGACAAAAGGTGCCATACTCTGCATTGCCGCCATCATGTGGGGGGCGGGCTGCAAAGTTTGGTTCATCAGTTCGGATAAGATTTTGGCAACGCGCGACGCATACTGAGGATGGGTATTTAACCCCGTTCCCGCCGCACTACCCCCCAATCCCAGGACGGTTAAATCTAAAGATGCGGTTTCAATTCTGGTCATGTGGTCGGACAGAATACGCCCCCAGGCGCGAAAGCTTTCCCCCAGACGCACCGGCACGGCGTCTTGCATGTGAGTTCTGCCGGATTTGACGATATCTTTGAATTCAACGGCTTTATTTTCTACCGCCTCGATCGCCGCTTCTAATGCTGGATAAAGCGTGTGTTCTAAAGCCAACAGCGCCCCAATGCGAATCGCCGTCGGAATCACATCATTGGTAGACTGACCGTAATTAACATCGTCGTTGGGACTGATGCGCTTGTAGTTTCCCTTTTCATCCCCCAAAATTTCCAATGCCCGATTTGCCAGCACTTCGTTGACATTCATGTGGTGGGATGTACCCGCCCCAGCTTGGTAGATATCTACCACGAATTGATCGCGAAACATCCCCGCCAAGACTTCATCCGCCGCCCGCACTATCGCCTGACTAATCTCTTGGTCAATACAGCCGAGTTCGCCGTTGGCGATCGCTGTGGCTTTCTTGATCAACACGCAGGCATCAATATATGTAGGTAAAGGTTTAATGCCGCTGATCGGGAAATTTTCCATTGCCCGCAGCGTCTGGATTCCATAGTAGGCGGAAGCCGGAATTTGCCTTTCACCCATCGAATCTTTTTCTATACGGTAAGCTGCGCCTGTTGGTTCACTCATGTCACTATTGTTTAGGTTCTACAAAATCAAACGATGCCGCAGTTGAGACGAGGATTCTTATTTTATTAGCGATCGCACGCAGTCGCGCCTGTTTTTTTGATGCCAATTTTTATTTAAAAGGCAAAATTGAACGTTATTTTGACTTTTTAAGATTTTATTAAACACTGTAGTTGGCTTGTACGAATATTCTCCCTCTGGCTCTTCCCTTTTCCCTCTTTCTCTCCCTTTCCCCCTCGCTTCACACGAGGTGTAATTTTTACCTAGTGAGATGCGGGATCAAATTGTGCTATTGTTTTGGGCATCTAACCCAAAAGATCAGCCCAAAGAAAGATGACGGAGTCCATCAGCCAGCCCATCAGTTACGAAGCAGATTTTTATCGCCAGCAAGGAGTGCTATTAATCGATAAAAAAGATTATGAGGCAGCGATCGCGCTTTTCGACAGAGCCTTGCGGTTACAACCAGATTATTATGACGCATGGTGTCAGCGGGGTTTGGCGCTGGGACACTTAGGCCGTCACGAGGAAGCACTCACCAGTTTTAATCATGCCCTAGCGATTCAACCTGGGATTAGCTGGGTTTGGCACAACCGAGGCATTGCGCTTGGAAAGTTAGGATACCACGGCGAGGCAGTCAATAGCTTTGACCGGGCAATTGAATTTAATCCGGATGCTTCTAATGCTTGGCATAACCGAGGCATTACGTTATGTGACTTGGGAAAATATAAAGAAGCGATCGCTAGCTTTGACCGCAGTCTCAGGATACAACCTAACGCCTACTGGGCTTGGTACAACAAAGGTTTAGCCCACAAACAGCTAGGGAATCACGAAGACTCGCTCAACAGCTTTGACCGGGCGATAGAGTTTAACCCAGATGCGTACAATGCTTGGTATAACCGAGGTCTGCTGTTAACCGATATCGGACGCAATCAAAAAGCCGTCGCCAGCTTCACCAAAGCAGTAGAAATTAAACCAGACTACCAAAGAGCTTGGTATAACCGAGGCGTTGCTCAAAGAAGAGCGGGTGATTATACTGAAGCGATCGCTAGTTTGGACAAAGCCGTTACCTTAGACAATAAAGACTATTGGGCTTGGTACAGTCGGGGTTTGACCTTGGTGCATTTGGGAAGATACGAGGAAGCGATCGCATCTTACGATAAAGTCCTACAAATTCAACCCGACCACGCCAATACTTATTACAACAAAGCTTGCTGTTATGCCTTGCAAGACCAGGTAGATTTTGCGATCGAAAATCTACAGCAAGCCATCCATCTCAATCGGGAAAAATACCTTTTGATGGCTAAAGTTGACCCAGATTTTACCAAAATTCGGGAAGATCAACGCTTTAATGCCTTGACAAGTCTGTAGTCATTGGCTAATGGTTACTCCCATCTCATCTGTAGGGAACATCATTATTATTGTTAGACCAACCGATATCTCTGTGACGTTCCCTACAGTTGCCCTAATCTATTCCCATCTCATCTGTAGGGAACATCATTATTATTGTTAGACCAACCGATATCTCTGTGACGTTCCCTACAGTTGCCCTAATCGATTCCCATCTCATCTGTAGGGAACATCGTTATTATTGTTAGACCAACCGATATCTCTTTGATATTGCCTACAGTTGCCCTAATCGATTCCCATCTCATCTGTAGGGAACATCGTTATTATTGTTAGACCGATATCTCTCTCATGCCGGTTTGTAGGAACGCGGCATCATTATCGCCGATTGCAGCCCTTCTCTTGTACACCAACAGCTGTGTGCAGGGTGCGTTAACGCACCCGCTACACAAAAGGCGCCAAAAGGCTGTACCTCAGTCGAAAAGCAATCGGCTGTAATACTCATGCGTCCCTACCAATAATCGCCAACAAAGCTGATAAACCGGGTTGATTGGGCAATTTAATCTATTGTTTGGCACAAACAGCCAAATAAACTTTTTTTCTTAAGATTAAAGCTATTTTAAATTTATTATTAACGAATATAATAATGTCTTTCTTTAGTTAGACAAATACCAACCAAAAACTATAACCAGCGGGCTATATTTTGATTAAAACCTTAACCTAACCTTATAAATAGGTAACCAAGTCGGATCGATGCCAAATTTCAAACAGCGACATCAATTGTCCAGATCTGACACCAACAAGATTAGAAACGAACCTAGCAACTTGATCGACAGCAGTTCAAAGCTTAGTTAAAACTAATTTTGCGGCTTGAATCGCCCCAGAGTATCAGTTGCTAATGGTTCTGGCGTTTATCCTATTTCGCAAAAGGAGAGCATTAACTAATGGATGCCAAATTTGTTAACTCAAAACCTCTGTCTTTAGGTATATTCTCGGCAATTTCCGCCAGTTTATTGCTGTTGGGAGGCATACCTGCCAATGCTCAGACTAATTCTGGTACGCTGAATCAATCGCCGAACCAAACAGACAATCCAACTCAACTGAACAATCCGCAAACTGAATTAAATCGGACGCCAACTCAGCAATTGCAAACGCCCTCGCAGCAATTGCAAACGCCGACCCAACCTTCTGGGAATGTCACGCCTACTTCACCCAATCCCCTGAGTAGCTATTCGCCTAACCAAACGACGAATCTCTACTATGGTAGCCGGGGACAAACAGTAAGAGATGTGCAAACTTTCTTGAGCCAACAAGGATTTTATAATGGCCCGATTGATGGCATTTACGGCCCTGGGACGCGAAATGCTGTCATATCATACCAGCGGTCGAGAAATTTGGTTGCAGATGGCGTTATTGGTCCCAGGACTTGGGGGACTATGCTCAACTCGCAATCTGAAGCATCAAATTTTTAAACGGTGCGTCAGTTAGCAAACAAAAGGGGGCGGGTTTAGATAAACTGTCAACGATCGCATAGATGGGCAGGTATTACCCGCCCATCTATGCGATTGTTGTTTTACCTGATAGGTTATTGCCCTATCAGGTTTAAACTCGATTTAGCAGATTTTTAAGGAGTTATAGCTAAGAAAAAAGCTTATACTCAAGGCAGGAAGACTACCTGTCTGGTAACGGGCGTGTATGATACCATTTTTTAACAGCGCAATAGGCTGAGTTTGATTCGGCTGAAACGAGCCAAGATCTAAAATCTAAAATCGCAAGTGGTATGAGTCGCTTAGTTCCTTTTGATAATATCAGCGGTAGTCATAACAAAGCTTTAGAGTGTCGCCCCGATGACTACCGTTCGTGGTATTTGCGGGGTAATTCGTTGCGGATGTTAGGGCGCTACACTGAAGCGATCGCAAGTTACGATAAAGCCATCGAACGCTTCTCGGATGACTACCGCGCTTGGTATCAGCGGGGAAATGCTTTAGATAATCTCGGTCGCTTTTGCGAAGCGATCGCCTCCTACAATAAAGCCCTACAACTACGACCCAATGATTACTGGGCTTGGTATCAAAAAGGACAAGCATATCGCAGTTTGGGTCAGTATCGCGAGGCGATCGCATCTTACGACGCAGCGATTAAATCCTGCGCAAACGACTTTTGGGCTTGGTATCGGCGGGGCGATGCCTTACGAGAATTAGGGGACGATCAAGAGGCGATCGCATCCTACGACAGAGCGATTCAATCAAGACCAACTGATTATTGGTCTTGGTACTGGCGGGGCTACTCGCTGCAAAGGCTTGGTAAGTATAGAGCAGCACTCGGTAGTTACAATACAGCAATCAGGTACAAACCCGACGATTATTGGGCATGGTATCGACGGGGCGATGCGATGCGATACTTGGGATGGGATCGCGATGCGATCGCAAGCTACGACAAAGCGCTAGACATCGACCCCAAAGCCGCCAGCGCCTGGTATGGTAAAGCTTGCTGTTACGCGCGATTGGGGCGGGTGAATCGGGGAATGGAAAGTCTGGAGGAAGCGATCGCTCTTGCTCCCAATCGCTACCAGGAATTAGCCAAAACCAACCCAGATTTTGAACGCCTGCGCCAAGATGAGCGGTTTCAAGAGTTCTACAATTATTGACAAAACTAGACATCAAAGCAGGAGTTGGTTGCAAATGACGCTCATTCGCGTACCGAAATCTTGGGAAATTCCAGAACGGGAAGTGACGCCACCAAACATTTTTTTCAATCGGCGTCGCTTGCTCAAAACGCTCGTGGGTGCAAGCATAGGAGCAACCATCATGCCGATTTTAGGTTGCCAAAAATCGGAGGAAACAGACAAGACGCTGGAGGAAACTTTAAAACTACCCAAAATCGACTCAGTTAAAACCAATCCTAAGTTCGCCAAAGTAGACCGCCCAATTACCGACGAAATCCTAGCCGGTAAATACAATAACTTTTATGAGTTTGGCGGCACAAAATCGATTTGGCAAGCCGCTCAAGCATTACCAACAGAAGACTGGAAAGTCGAAGTCAGCGGTTTGGTAAAAAATCCCCGCACCTACGATATCGACGATTTGCGGAAAAATTTCCCTTTAGAAGAACGGGTTTATCGTTTCCGCTGCGTTGAAGCTTGGTCGATGGTATTACCTTGGCTGGGATTTCCCATGCGCGAATTAATTGCCGCTGTTGAACCAAGTTCTAAAGCAAAATTCGTCCGCTTTACTTCTTATTACGATCCAAAAGTGACCTATGGCCCGCTTTTGTCGTTCATGGAAAAACTACCTTGGCCTTATACCGAAGGGTTACGCATTGAAGAAATGGCGAACGAATTAGCGTTTTTTGCTGTGGGAATTTACGGTCATTTGTTACCCAAGCAACACGGGGCGCCGATGCGAGCGGTGTTGCCTTGGAAATACGGATTTAAGGGAGCAAAATCGATCGTCAAAATCGAGTTTCTTGACAAGCAACCTGCTACTTATTGGAATACTTTAGTGCCAAGCGAATACGATTTTGAGGCGAATGTTAATCCCACCAAACCTCACCCCCGCTGGTCACAAGCAACTGAGAAATTTATCAGCAAAGGGCCTGATTTGTCTTGGGAAAAAATACCCACGCTCCCCTACAACGGTTATGGGGAATATGTAGCGAATCTTTACAAAGTTTGATCCAATAGTTTTCAGGTAGTAAGAAACCGGGTTGGGTAGGCTTTCCCGTAAACACCCGGTTTCTTTGTTTAAACGAACCGCCATAGACACGAAGTGGCTTCCCGTAGGGCAGACGCCAATTACGCCAAGAAGAGGAGTACTCGTAACAATTGTAACAAAAATTTAATTTAATTTTCGTTTTGATTGGAGCTATAGTGATAATTATGCTTTGAAAAGGTGCATTTTTATCCTAGAGCCTTGCTCGCCTCTTATGCCAATACCTGCTGCTGTGACTAATGTCTTAGTTCGATTGCTCAATGCTTCTGCACAGCACCTTGGGGAAAGATTGGCACAAGCTTTTGGAGGAAAATCTTCTAATGCACCTTTTTTGCTTGAGCAGGTGAAGTTAGATCCCCGTTACCTGGAAGCACAGATTGAATATTTAAAGCGCAAACAAGCTAGACAAAAAGAATTATTGCATCTTTCTACTGCTAAAGTCGATGCTCGAATAGCCTTACAAGAACAAGAACTGCAAGATAGAAGAGAATTAAGCTTGCTGCAACGGGAATTGCTGCGGGAGTTGCAAGAATCGGAGATTCAGATTAAGCTGAATGAAATTCAAGTGCTTTGGCATAAAGATACTTGGTTTTCTAATTTAAGTTTACCAGATACCGAGCAAATTTTGCAGCGCCAGCAGCATCGATTTTTGTTGTTGGTTTCTCCCCCAAGAATTAGTAAAGATTGCCCGGATTCGTTACACAATAATTTGCAAATAGAACTGCGTAAGGTGGGTGAATTTCTTAACAATAATTATCCTGTTTACAATAAATTACGTGCGGTTGAGTTTTACAGCGATTATTTTAAGGATTCTATTTCTGATATCGATGTCAAGCGGTTGCAGCAGATTTTAGCTATAGTCCCAACGGCAATTATTTATAGCGATATTAGCGATTATGAAGTGAATTTGCGAGTAGGGTTTTGGGGGTGGCAAAACGATCAAGTTTTCCTACTTCCGACTTTAGCGTGGAATTGGGAGAAAGTTCAGGAAGAACTAGAAGCATCTGGTTACGGTCAAAAAGAAAGCCTCCGCACAATTCGGGAGGTAATTGTCACGATTCACAAGTTATTAGCAGCGTTTTTAGCGGATGCTTATTATCTTTATATCGACCCGCATTATGAAGTGCAGTTATTTGAGTTAGATTCGGAGTTGGAGCGAGAATGGATTAAACCTTATATTAAGGTGATTAAACAAATTCAGCAGCAACAACGGGAAATTTATCAGCAGGAATTGAAAAAGCTAGCGCTTGTTGAAGCAGAACGGAGAGAGGAAGAAGCATTAAAGCAGAAAGCGCAAAAATGGAAATGCGTTAATACCCTTGCCGGACATTCTAACTGGGTTTGTGCTGTGGCGATTAGTCCGGATGGAAAAATGCTTGCTAGTAGCAGTAGCGATAGCACCGTGAAACTGTGGAATTTATTAACGGGAGAGGAAGTTTGCACGTTCAAAGGTCATTTAGAACGGGTAGATTCGGTTACTTTTAGTTTGGATGGAATGACACTTGCTAGTAGCAGTAGCGACAATAGTGTGAAATTGTGGAATTTGAGAACTGAACGGGAAATTTGCACGATTACCGGCAATATTAGCCGGGTTTTTCCGATTATTATTAGTCCCGATCGCAAAGAGGGGAAAAACGAAGATAAAACGATTAAATTGTGGGATTTGACAATGGGACAAGATATTCGTCCGCTCAACGGCAATTCAAACCGGGGTTTTGCGCCGGTACTGAGTCCGGATGGAGAAACGATCGCAGCGAGTGGAGAAGACAACGCGATCGCACTGTGGAATCTCAACACCGGACAGGAAATTCCCCCCCTATTAGGACATTCCCGCTGGGTTAACGCCGTCGCTTTCAGTCCGGATGGTAAGATGTTAGCAACTGCCAGCGTGGATGAAACGATCAAACTGTGGGATTGGAAAACCAGGCAGGAAATTTGCACGCTTACGGGACATTCACACTGGGTTAATTCTGTTACCTTTAGTGCGGATGGGAAAATGCTGGCAAGCGGCAGCATGGATCGGACGATCAAACTGTGGAATCTGAAAACCGGACAAGAAATTCGCACGATTAGCGGACATGCAGGAGGTGTGATTTCTGTGACCATGAGTCCGGATGGGAAAACTTTGGTGAGTGGGAGTACTGACGGTATTATCAAAATTTGGCGTATAAATTAAAGCCAAGAGGTATTGAGTTAGACCGCCAATCCTCTACCTTTATAGCCAGGGGTTAGGATCGAGAAAGCGGATAATTGACCGTCATCCTCTAAAGGGCAGATTATTTTGTGGAAATATGGCAGGAGAAGCGAGGAGAGAAAGTTTTGATAATTGTGGCAAAAGGCACCCTTGAAAGAAAGGTGCAACCAAACCGGATATTAGATACAATTCTAAAATTCTACTAAGCTTAACAGGATTTGATTACCGCCAAATAACGACCGCCACGGTCGAAAAATATGATGGGAAAACGCTATGAAGAAGACAATGGATTTAAAACCCGATGCGCGGGAAATATGGAAAAATCGGGGTAATGGTTTGTATAATAGGGGGCGATTTACTGATGCGATCGCTGCCTACGACAAAGCGCTCCAAGTAACACCAGATGACTGCGAAGCTTGGTACTTCCGGGGGAAAGCTTTATCTAACCTGGGACGGTGGGAAGAAGCGATCGCAGCTTACGAAAAAGCAATTAAATACAAATATGACGCTGCCAAAGCGTGGAACAAGCTGGGCGTGGCGCTGATGCTTGTAGGCAGATTAGAGGAAGCGATCCCAGCTTACGAAAAAGCAATTGAATGGCAAAGAGAATTTGCCGAAGCTTGGTACAATCGGGGCGTGGCAATGGGTACTTTGGGACGATTCGATCAAGAATTTAGCTCTTACAATAAAGCAATAGAATTTAAACCCGACTACCACCAAGCTTGGTACAACCGAGGCGTAGTACTGCGAAATTTAGGAAGGATAAAAGAAGCACTCGCTTCCTACGATAAAGCTGTAGAATTAAAACCAGACTATTATAAAGCTTGGAATAACCGGGGTCTGGTTCTGTTTAGTTTAGGAAAGTTCGACCAAGCAGTTGCATCTTACGATAAAGCCCTAGAACTAAAACCAGATTATTACGAAGCTTGGTATAATCGGGGAGTGGCACTGAGGCAGTTGCAAAAATATACAGAAGAAGTCGCTTCCTACGATAAAGCGCTCGCCAGCAAACCCGATTATTACCAAGCTTGGAATAACAAAGGCATGGCGCTGTGGAATTTGGGACGCATGAGCGATGCGATCGCGGCGTTTGATAAAGCGATAGAATATAAACCAGACTATTACCAAGCGTGGAATAATCGAGGCAATATCCTGAGAAATATGGGTCGATTGACTGATGCGATCGCGGCGTTTGATAAAGCAATAGAATTCAAACCAGAATCTTACGCCGCCTGGTACAATCGCGGCGTAATTTTAGGAAATTTGTCAAGGTTTGAAGAGGCAGTCGCGGCTTACAATAAAGCAATCGAATGCAAAGCAGATTATTATCCAGCGTGGTACAATCGGGGCGTGATTTTGGGAAATTTGGGACGGTTTGAATCAGCAGTGGCGTCTTTCGATAAAGCTGTAGAATTAAAACCAGAAAAATACGAAGTTTGGTATTATCGGGGCGTGGTACTGGGAAATTTGGGACGGTTAAACGAAGCGATCGCTTCGTTTAATAAAGTCGTTGAATTAAAACCAGACCACGATGAAGCATTCTACAACCGAGGCATTGCCTTGGGAAATTTGGGACGGTTTAAAGAAGCGATCGCAGCTTTCGACAAAACCCTAGAATTGAAGCCAGAGAAATGCGAAGCTTGGTATTACCGAGGCATGGCTCTGGGAAATTTATCGCAGTTTGATGAAGCAATTGCTTCTTTCGATAAAGCCGTTGAATGCAAGCCAGAATACCACGAAGCCTGGTACGATCGGGGAATTACACTGGGCAATTTAGGCCGGTTTGACGAAGCGATATATTCGTACAATAAAGCGATCCAATTAAAATCAGACTTGCATTCAGCGTATTATCTAAAAGCGCGCTGTCATGCGGTGTTGGGTCACGCAGAAAAAGCAATAGAAAACTTAGAAGAAGCGATAAATTTAAAACACCAACAATACCGAGAAATGGCAAAAACTGATGCAGATTTTGACAGCATTCGCTCAGAGGAAAAATTTCAAGCATTGATACAAAAATACCCAAGTGAGGCAGAAGATAAAACAGAAAACAAGGCGCTATGAAAAAACCGATTAAGTTTAAACCAGGGGATTACAAAACCTGGTACAATCGAGGGATAGCACTAAAGAATACGGGAAAGTGGGCAGAAGCGATCGCAGCATTCGATAAAGCGATCGCCTCGAAAACCGACTACGACCAAGCTTGGCAAAACCGGGGAATCGCACTCAGCGATTTGGGACGATTTGAAGAAGCAATTGCTTCTTACGATATGGCGTTGAAATTCCAACCCGGAAATCGGGAAGCCTGGTACTATCGAGGGGTGGCGCTGAAGAATTTGGGACGGCTAGAAGATGCGATCGCTTCGTTTGATAATGCGATTGTATTAAAAGCAAACTATTACCAAGCTTGGAATAATCGCGGGGTAGCGCTGAAAAGTTTGGGACGGCTAGAAGATGCGATCGCTTGCTTCGATAAAGCGATTGAATCAAACTCTAAATATCATCAAGCTTGGAATAATCGCGGCTTGATTCTCAGCGAATGGGGACAATTTAAAGAAGCGCTAAATTGCTTTGATAAAGCAATTGAATTTAATCCCGGCGATCATAAAGCTTGGTACAATCGCGGCGTGACGCTAGGACATTTAGGTAGAGAGGAAGAAGAACTCGCCAGCTTAGATACCGCCTTAAGCATTCAACCAGATTACTATCTAGCTTGGTATAATCGGGGCAGATCCCTGGAAAATTTAGGCCGTTTAGAAGAATCCCTTGCGAGTTACGATAAAGCGATTGAATTAAAATTCAATTACTACCAAGCTTGGGAAAGTCGCGGCTACGTGTTGGGAAGTTTGGGACGTTATAAAGAAGAAATTGCTTGCTACGATAAAGTATTGCAAGTGCAGCCAAATTACCATATTATCTGGAACAATCGGGGTATTGCGCTGATGTATTTAGCCAGATTTGATGAAGCGATCGCCAGCTACGACAAAGCTTTAGCACTTGAACCCAATTATTACCCAACTTGGTACAGCAAAGCTTGCTGTTATGCGTTGCAAGGCAATGTACAATTAGCTATTAAAAGTTTGCAACAAGCCATTAAATTAAATCCGGAAAAATGCATCGCAGCCGCAAAAACAGACTCATATTTTGGCGGGATTCGCAAAGATGAGCGATTTCAGGCTTTGCTAATTGCTAATTGCTAATTGCTAATTGCTAATTGCTAATTTTCCCTACATAGAGTTTCTATACCCTGGTGCAAGATCTGAGTACAACTCTCGACCTTGCCTTGCGGTCGAGAGTTCGTGCAGCCGCTTTCTGCGAGTCGTTAGGCCCGCATGGGGGTAATGAATAGGATGCGAGTATAACGCACCATTTCCACCAAATATATAGCGTATTGCAGCCGCATGAGGTACCCCGAAGGTTTGTGTAGGGGCAGCGTTAA
>DNGJ01000394.1:29135-44826 GCA_003486305.1 Cyanobacteria bacterium UBA11371 | reverse complement strand
GTAGGGGCAGCGTTAACGCTGCCCCTACACAAACGAAGCCTTAAGGCTGTACCTCACTCGGTTGCAATCTGCTGTAATATCTAAAAAGCAGCTTAGCCATTCAGCCAAGCTGCTCTTCAATTGCTTCTAATTTCACCTTAAAGTTACGCCGAAATCCTTAAAAAAGACCCAGGAGGATGAGGAAAGTAAAGGCGCACAACACCAAGAACAATGAAATCAGGATGTTCGCCATACTGTGGTCGTGGGTCATCGTTTCATGTGTTTTGTCTGCCATAACAATTTCCACCGAAATTTAAAAAAGCTTGGATTTAATTATAAAAGGCCGTTTGCCAGCTTGCCTCGATCGATTAAAATAGTTCTAAAATATTCATTTCACTTCAAGAAAACTGAGAAATTTATTAAGTTTTGTATCTAAAAAATAGCCCGTTTTCAATCTGATTCTAAACCAATTCCTTGCCATCAGCATCATAGTTTTTCATCGACTATAAAAAATGAGCATTATTACTTAAGAGAAACCAACTTTTTATATGTAACAAAAGAATAAGCAATCTCTGCCTTTAGGTAGAGGCGAAGAGCGATCGCTGAACGGCATTTTGGACGATTGTTGGTCAATTTATAACGGGTTTCACCCTCACCAAAAGTTGCCTTTTGTTTGGGCGATCGCTCCAACAGGTGAGGGAAAGATATCGTGTCTAAAATTACCCGCAGAAGCACTGCTCCTGGCTCAGTGGGTAAAGGGGATATTGCGTGAAAATTGTTTGCGACAGAGGCTATAAAAGCTTCTGACGCAGAGAATTTTTGTTTTTTCTGACACCCTGATGAATTCACCAGCATTGTATTGACGTTAAATCCAAAACCAACTTAGAAAATTGTTATGACCGAATTACTTCAAAACGTTCTCAACAGCGATGAAAAGAAAGACCTGCAACAATTGATCGCCGATTTGCGCCATCAAGAAAAGCGATACTTACTGCGAAATGACATTTTGACGGCTTTTTCTACCTACTGCAAGGATCGCAATAAGCCCGAACATTTTTACAATGCTTCCCATTTAGGCCGGTTAATTTATTATACCCAGGAAATTATTTTAGAAAAAGGCAGTCTCTGCCTGATTGTGCGGCCTAAAATTGCCTCGCAAGAAATATATCGCCTGACAGATGACTTGAAATGCGAACCGATGACCGTGCAGCAATTGCTCGACGAACGCGACTTGCTAGTTAACCATTTCCATCCCGACGAAGGCGACCTCTTAGAACTCGATTTCGGCCCATTTTACGACTATTCGCCAATCATTCGCGACCCCAAAAACATTGGCAAAGGAGTGCAATTTCTCAACCGTTTCCTATCGAGCAAATTGTTTGAAGACTCGCGGCAGTGGTTGCAAGCTTTGTATAAATTTTTGAGCCTACACTGTCACAACAACCAACAACTGTTAATTAACGATAAAATTAAATCGCGCCAGCATCTTTCTGACCAAGTTAAACTTGCTTTGAGCTTTTTAAATTCCCGTCCGGATAACGAACCTTACGAAAAATTACGGTTTGATTTGCGAGTAATGGGGTTTGAACCTGGGTGGGGAAACACTGCTGGACGAGTGCGGGAAACCTTGGGACTTTTAGACGAATTGATCGACTCGCCGGATCACCAAACCCTGGAAGCCTTTTTAACCCGAATTCCGATGATTTTTCGCATCGTTTTGGTATCTCCTCACGGTTGGTTTGGGCAAGAAGAAGTGTTGGGGCGTCCGGATACTGGCGGTCAAGTCGTCTACGTTCTCGACCAAGCCAGAAGTCTGGAACAGCAAATGGAAGAACATGTTAAATTGGCTGGTTTAGAGGGTTTGGGCGTTTGTCCCAAAGTGATTATTCTCACCCGTTTAATTCCCAACAATGACGGCACTCGCAGCAACCAACGGTTGGAAAAAGTTTACGGAACAGAAAATGCCTGGATTTTGCGCGTTCCTTTCCGGGAATTTAATCCAAAGATCGCTCATAACTGGCTCTCGCGGTTTGAGATTTGGCCTTATTTAGAAACCTACGCCATCGATGCAGAAAAAGAATTGCTGGCAGAATTCGAGGGACGCCCTGACTTAATTGTTGGCAATTATTCCGATGGAAATTTGGTAGCGTTTCTGCTGGCACGTCGCCTCAAGGTAACCCAGTGCATCATTGCCCACGCTTTAGAGAAATCTAAATATTTGTTTAGTAACCTCTATTGGCAAGATTTGGAAGATAAATATCATTTTTCCCTACAATTTACCGCCGATTTACTGGCGATGAATGCGGCGAATTTCGTCATCAGCAGTACTTATCAAGAAATTGTCGGAACGCCGGATAGCGTCGGACAGTACGAGTCTTATAAGTGCTTCACAATGCCGGAGTTATATCACGTCGTGAATGGAGTGGAATTGTTCAGTCCTAAATTCAACGTCGTGCCGCCTGGAGTGAATGAAAATGTGTATTTTCCCTACACTCGAATAGAAGACCGAAATGAAAGCGATCGCGCGCGTCTAGAAGCAATGCTCTTCACCCAAGAAGATCCGGCACAAATCTTTGGCAAACTCGACGATCCTAACAAGCGACCCATCTTTTCAATGGCACGCCTAGATCGGATTAAAAACCTCACCGGATTAGCAGAATGCTTTGGTAAAAGCCAGGAATTGCAAGAGCGTTGCAACTTAATTTTAGTCGCCGGTAAATTGCGCGTCGAAGAATCTGGCGATAACGAAGAACGCGATGAAATTATCAAACTTTACCGCATAATTGAACAATACAACCTGCAAGGTAAAATCCGTTGGTTGGGCGTGCGCTTAGCCAAAGGCGAATCGGGGGAAATTTATCGCGTCATAGCAGATCGTCAGGGAATTTTTGTGCAGCCAGCTTTATTTGAAGCGTTTGGTTTGACAATTTTAGAAGCGATGATTTCCGGTTTACCCACCTTTGCTACTCAGTTTGGCGGCCCGCTGGAGATTATTCAAGATAAATTCAATGGATTTTACATCAATCCGACGCATTTAGAGGAAACGGCAGCGAAAATTTTGGCGTTTGTTTCTGAGTGCGATCGCAATCCCAAATACTGGCAAGAAATTTCCCAGCGAGGTATCGAACGAGTTTACAGCACCTATACTTGGAAAATTCACAGCAGCAAACTGCTATCCCTAGCCAAAATTTACGGATTCTGGAATTTTACCTCCCAAGAAAACCGCGAAGATTTGTTGCGCTACGTTGAATCGCTGTTTTATTTACTTTATAAACCCAGGGCGCAACATTTGTTAGAACAGCACATGCATCGGTAATTGGTAATTGCTAATTGGTAATTGCTAATTGCTAATTGCTAATTGCCCACAGAGTCACAGAGTCACCCTCCTCTTGTGACACTTGACCAACTGGCACGGATTCCAAGCGGGCGGCGGCGTCCTCATCTTTTGAGGATGAACCGCCCGCTGCGATTGAATAATTGGCGATCAATACCACCATAACCGATGACCGATGACCGATGACCGATTTGATGTCAGTTGAAAAAGTGGTAGCGATCGCACCAAAATTCCCAACTATAATTTTAAACTCGAACTAAAGATATCCCCAGGCGTTCAAATGTATATTCCAGAACTGAATCGAGAAATAAAAACCGAATATGTGAATGGGTTAATTGCATTTATTGATTTTGTTAGAGATGCCTCTAAAACCGACTGCGTTTTCGATTTGTCGGAAGCATTTCGCCATACCGATACCAATAAATTGGCAATTGAGTATATGAAATCTCTACCTGGAGTTGAACAACTTGTTGAGCAACGTTACCTAGCCGCAACTCCGCATATAGAAGCACTGCTAAAATTACCCCAAGATTCCCTGGGTTATGTTTATGCTTACAAGATGAAAAAAGCTAATTTTGACCCAGAGTTTTATCGGAAAATTTCGGTTGCAGACGATGCAACTTATCTGGCATTACGCATGAGGCAAACCCATGATATTTGGCATACAGTTACGGGTTTTGGCACTGATGTAGTTGGAGAAATAGGTCTGCAAGCATTTTCTTTAGCTCAAACTCATGGCCCTTTATCAGTAGCAATTATTGCTAGCGGAATATTGAATACGCTGCTGGCGTCCTCAGAAAATTTACCTAATGTTATGAATAAAATTAATCAAGGATATAGCATGGGGATAAAAGCTAAACCTTTTCTCGCACAAAAGTGGGAAGAAAATTGGGAAAAGCCCTTAGCAGAATGGCGCGCAGAATTGGGTGTTGAACCTGTTAGTTAACTTTTTCTTTTAGCCCGCGCAGGCGGGCTTTGTTTGTCTAGCCCCACCCTTCAGGGTGAGGGACGCAGAGGTAAGAGAAAGTAAGAGGCATCCTTACAACACATATTCTCCATAAATTAAGCCTTTTGCTTGCAGTGTTTCTCCGGGAAGAAAGAGGCTAACTTCGATTGTGCCTGTTACTTCTTCAATGAAGGTGTATTGGCGGTCTTGGTTGTCGGGAACTACTAATTCTATTGCGGTATCAAAATCGACGGTTAGTAACAATCGCTCTTGTAGATCGGTGGCTTCTACTTGCATGGTTTGGGGGACTTTGATCGTGCGATCGCTAAACAGCGAAGCCATATTTCCAGGTAACCGCACGGGCAGTAATGGGTCGGGCGACCAGTTCCAATTAATCAGTAAACTAGAACCAAGGAAAATTTTGTGTAACTCGTTATCTAAATAAACAAAAATATAGGGCAAGCCTTTGCGAGAATGGTCTTTGTTGCTGGGTTGGTCTAGAACTAAAGTTATTTGTCTGCCGTCATCGCAAGTAGCAAACGCCACAAACCATTCCCAACCTATATCCTCACCCCAACGAAAGCGACCAAAGTTTCGATCGTGATAGCTATACCAATCTGGTTCGATACTGAAGTTTTGCCCGCCTACTGATAGTTCTCCTGTTAGTTGCAAACCGGGTACTAAACCCCAACCGATAAAACCGCTGCCGAAAGGCGTATCTTCTGTGACTAATAAGGGTGCGGCTTGGGCTTCTCCTTGTAAACGAATTGATAATTGCATTCTTTCGTCTTGCACTTCTATTATCGAGTGCTTGCCGTTAATTTCTAACAAGATTCCTTCTGCTTGAATCCGCAAGGGGTTTTGACGCACCATGTCGGGTTCCCATTCTAAGCTGAAGGCTGTACCAAAGGTTGGTAGATTCACATCGATTTGGTATTCTGGTGCCAGTTCTTCTTTGGCAATGTTTACTAAAAAGCTGACTTGAATTTCTCCCTTTCCTGGTCTACCGATCAAGGTAATGTTGACCAGTATTCGCACTTTTCCCTGTCTATCTAGCAGCAGGAAGTGATACCAATCTTTCCAATCTATGGGGGAGGCTGGGTCATCTAAAGGGATGCGTAATGCTTCAACGCGGGCTAATAATTGTTCGTCGATTGTCATCTTTGTAACGATCCTCCTTCTGTTGTTTGTTTTGAAGGCGTTGAGCAGATGACGGAAGTTACATTTTGGGATGCGATACGGCTAACGCCACGCTTTGCGATCGCATCCAATAAACCGCCCATTCTCGGCGATACTACCGCTAATCCCAAAACTACGCAACTAAAGTTGCGATCGCTATCCATCCCCATCGATGCTACGAAAGCGTTTGCTGTCTCACTTTTTATCTCACCTAAAAGCCACTTTTCTGCCATCGGCAGCAAACCACCTTCACCGATTTTAGTCCCAACAGAAGCGTGATAGGCAGATGCGGCTTGTTGAGTCAGGGTTAGCCACCTGGGTACTTTTGCGGCGTCGAAAGCGAGTACTCCGTTGTGAAAGAAATCTGTATTTTTTAAGTAAGCTAATAATTCGCTCCCGGCTTTGGTTTGGGCGTATTTGTCGCCTTGAATGCACAGCAGGAGCAACAATTCTACTACTAGCCAGCGGGCTGGAAGTTTATCTAAACCTAACAGTGCAACGATGAAATTATTAGTTGCTTGGGTATCTATTTTTAATGTTTCCCCAGAGGCAATATCTTGCAATTTGTTAGCAATTATAGGGGAAATCTGCCCCAATCCTAAGAGTATCCCAGTCAACCAGTTTTCGGCAGTTCTTTCTGGTTTGGCGTTCAAAGCTTTTGCTGATAAACCAGGATTGCCGGGTACTAAATTTAACAGCCATTGCTCCCAAATATTGAGCAAACTATGACCGCCCAAGATGATATTGCTAGTTTTGAGACTATCGGCGAGCCAGTTGGGAATTTGCGCGGCTGCTAAAGCGATCGCTTGATTTTTAAACCAAGGATTTGCCTTTAGTTTGTTGACTAATTCCGTTCCCGCTTTTGTTTGGGCGTATTCCTCTCCTCTCTGACACAAAATCTCTAAAAGTTCTGCCGCCAACCAACAAGATGGCAGTTTATCTAAATCCATCACTCCTGATATCAAACTAAAACATCCCGCTGTTGTTTGGTCTACGGCGGAGGGTAATAATTTTCCTCCTATCGACAGCAAGGGTAAAGTAATCGGTAAGGAAACTTCGATTGTCTGATGTTTATCTTTTCCCCGTTCTGGTGGCACAATTTCCAGCGAGATGGGAATCGCTTCTTCCACCATTCCCGGAAAGCGTAACCAACTTTTGATCGTCTTTCCTGGGGACAAGATAAAAGGAATTTTAACTGTAATTTTCTGGTTAAATTTTTCCTTATACAGATAGAGATAACTCGGTTGAATGCTCGTTTGCAGCACTATAATTTCACCGTTATCTACTATCCAATCATCTATCGTTGGACGGAACAATAATTTTTCATCTATTTGGCTATCAATTATCAGGTGGATAACCAAGGTTGACCCTGGATTAATTTTTATTCTCAACTGATTATCTCGATTCATTTCTTTACACATTTCGATAGATTACATAGTTGATTAGTTCTTTAATAAATCGACGGTCGTGTACGGGGCAGACCCATTGTTCTTCGGGGCGTAGCGGGGTTGAGGGTCGAAAGAAATCTATGCTATTAAACATTTCTTCGGCTTTTTTTGCTAGCGATCGCGCCACATTTGATCCATGTTCTATACTACCGCAACGCTGCATTTCTTCTAGAATAAATGCTAGTTGTTCTGGCGTTTTTTGCTCTCGGGGTAAGGCTAAAATTTCTAATATTTCAGATGCTTTCCCACTGTTTGCCAAAACGTGATTTAGCATTAAGGTGCGTTTCCCTTCGTAAATATCTCCCCCTATTTCTTTTCCGTATGTTTCCATTTGACCTTGCAAATTCAACAAATCGTCTTGAATCTGAAACGCAATTCCTAAAATCATGCCAAATCGAGTCACACCCGCCAACTGTCTCACCAAATCCTGACTATTTGCTGATGGATGTCCGACAATTACCCCAATTCTACAGGGAGTAATAAACGTATACCAGCAAGTTTTTTTGACGCACATTTTAAAATAGTCTTGGTCGGTTAGATTTGAGGCGTTGGTAGCGACCCAATCTAATTCCATCGCCTGTCCTTCGACAGATTGCTGCGCCATGAATTCGATTTCATGCAGAACGTTTAGGGCTTTACCTACTCCGATTGCGGATAAATTTTCTAACAATAAACCTACTGCTAAAACGTTTGTTGCATCCCCTACATTAATCGCGCGGGGAATTCCTATCATTTGGTGTAAAGTTCCCTTACCCCGTCGCGATTCGGAGCCGTCCTCGATGTCATCGTGAATCAGAAAAGCGTTGTGATAAAGTTCTAATGCTGCTGCTGATGTCAGCGCATCTTGTCCCATTCCTCCCACCGCTCTCGCGACGCTGATGCACATCGTTGGTCGCAGCATTTTGCCGATGCGGAATGGGTAATCCGTCAACAATTCATACAATGGTTTATACGAACCTGATATATTATTTTTAGTTTCTACAAATTCTTTAATTTTTTGCCCTACTGCTATGCGGGATTGCTCTACCGCATCATTGATAATTTTATTGTCATACTTCAATTCTTCTGTTGGATTCTCAATTTGTGACTGCTGCTCTAGTAATGCGATCGCATACCCCCCTTCGCCTGGGTTAACGCTTCTCCTCTCTTCCCTAGAAGTTACCCGAGACGATATATATTCTTTTTTTATATCGTTGCTTAGATTGACTTCTACAGCGACTAAGCGTTGGTTATGCACTTGTTCCTTTGGTATCGCCGTGACGATTTCAATCGCTTCTCCTGGTGGAAGCTGTTTTAATTGACTCTCCCCGTTGCGGTTAGGTTTGTAGATTAACCAACTGAACAAACTGAAATAAATCCCAAATAACAAAAGTTCAAACAGCATTTATTTTCTCTATCTTTCTCTTTCTGCAAATATCACTTATTGAACAATAATTAGGTGGGGTTAGTCCCCACCTTGTGTCAATTACTCGACTGGTCTGAGATAAACACCCAAGCGAACTAACACGTTATAAGCCCCGCCATAGCTGCCAAAAAAGCCTACGATCTCGTAACCTTGAGGTGCTTCAAAAGCGAAAGGTTCAACTTCCTTTTTACTGTTATATCCTCCCCATATTTGAGATTTAACCCCCTTATAAGTTTTAAACAGTAAAGTAACAATGTTTTCCTTGGGATAATCGGGGGCTTGTTTCCCCCAAGTTCCCTCTACTTTTGTCAGATAATCTCCGGGTGGTATGGTAAATTCCCCATAGCTACCACCAGGCCCGCCCCCTGCTATTGATTCGTATGTTTGAGGCGGGTTGGTTGCTAAATTCTCATATTGGACTTGAATCTTGTCGATCGCCCAACCCGTGTGAAGGCGTACAGTTTTAATCCTCGAACTCGGCGCTTCTTTGTTGGGCTGGATCTCAAACTTTGTAGCATCGATTTCCCCTCCGATTGGCCCTTGCGCCACTAATGGCTCTGCTAAAGCTTCAACCGGAATCGGTACCAGTTCCCATTGTTGATTGGGCGTTCCGTTAGTCCCGTTGATTGGGTACGTAACAACGGGGGTTAAAGCCTCGGTGCTGCTCCCTAGAATATCCAGCACAAAGCCATTGAGCTTACTTTTGATCAACCCCTCTTCTGTAATCGTCCATTGCTGGTTAGGCGGAGCCTCTGTTTCGTTTACTGGGTAAACAATAACTGGGGTAAAAGGCTCGGTGCTGCTCCCTGGAATATCTATGGCGAAGCCGTTGAGCCTACTTTTGATTAGCCCATTTTCCGTAATTTTCCATTGCTGATTAGCCTCGCCATAAGTCCCCTTGACTGGGTAAACAACCAGGTGGGTGTTAGCCTCAGAGTTGTAGCCTGCAACATCCAGTACAAGTCCGTTGAGCTTGCTTCTGATTAGGAAGTAGCCACTACTTGGTTTTGCCGAACTGGTAGTAGGCGATACCATTTTTGCTCCTTGAGTCAGCGTTTTTAACTTGTTTATCAAAAAATTCAACATCTTACGATTTTAGAGTAGATCCACTTGCTATTTAATCATACTCACCAATTTTGCCTCAGCGTTAGTTTTTCGACTCTTGGTGCTTGAGCGCGTCTATTGCGACTGGGAGTATTTCCCAATAGGCATCAACGTTTTTGCGGTCGTGCAGCATCATAGCCAGGACTAGATCGTCTGTGGGGATGTTTTTGGCAATCCGCACCGTTCCCGAGCGAGTATAACCAGTGTTAAATATTCATTGCCTTTCCGTATTTTTATATTTTTTTTGAACTTTTTTTAATTCGCAAATATTATATTATAAAATTATTCTATTGTCAATCTAACTAAATTAAAAAAAATAATTAAATGCTGGAAACCGCTGGCAATAACAGGTAATATACGTGGGAAAAGTAGGAAAAGTAGGAAAAGTAGGAAAAGTTAATAAAAATACAAGGATAGAGTTAAGTTGAAAAGTTGGTTTCTATAAAGGGAGTAAAAAGTGATAAATCGCAAAGTCGATGTTTCATGGGGAGGGAAAAAAGAGGGGAAAATGAAGAAATATATAGCGATCGCAACGTTTGGCTCGTTAGGAGATGTGTATCCGTACATGGCGATCGCAAGGGAGTTACAGGCAAGGGGACATCGGGTAGCGATCGCGACCAACGAGATCTATCGCCACTTGATCGAATCAGAAGCAATCGAGTTTTGTGGCACCAGACCTGAAGGGTCAATCAACACCGAAGAAGAAGGAGAGTTTATCGGCTTGCTTTCCTACACCCAGCAGGCGCTTGACTACGGGATTAGTTATCTGATCGCGCCGCATTTGCGGGCAACTTACAGCGACTTGGTGGAATTGGTCAGCCAAGCCGATTTAGTGATAACGCACCATCTGGCGTTTGCAGCAATACTGGCGGCGGAAAAAACTGGAACTCCCAGGATATCGGCTGCTCTATCACCGGCTTCGTTTATGTCGGTGTACGATTGTCCGAGTCTTTCACCTTCACCGACATCGGCTTACGATCGCGCCATGACGCTAATTGCCAACGATGGCATTTATCGCTATTTCCGGTGGCAGGCAAGGTTTTGGAGCGCACCGATGCGGCAGTTGCGGGCTGAACTCGGTTTACCGCCTTCAGGAGATTTGTTTTTTGAAGGTCAGCATTCACCTGACTTGGTGCTAGGTTTATTCTCGCCGCTGCTAGCTACTCCTCAGCCCGACTGGCCCAGTCAAACTCGCGTGACTGGGTTTCCTTTATACAACTATCAAGAGCGGGAAGCTTTATCTCCCGAATTGGAGCAGTTTTTGCAAGCGGGACCGCCCCCGATAGTCTTCACTTTAGGCTCGTTAGTAGTGTGGACTCAAGGGGACTTTTATTTAGAGGGAGCGATCGCCGCGCAGCAGTTAGGCTACCGATCGGTGTTGCTGATGGGAAAGGAGGCAGATCGCATAGCTTCTCACCAACTACCTGCGGGAGCTTGCGCGGTAAAATACGCCCCCCACTCAGCAATTTTTCCCCGCGCCGCAGCGATCGTGCATCACGGTGGGGTGGGAACAACAGCACAGGCTATGAGTTCCGGTCGTCCGATGCTGGTAGTTCCCTGCGCTTACGATCAGCCAGATAACGCCGCCCGCTTGGTGCGATTGGGGGTAGCGCGATCGCTCGACCGTCAGCACTGTACCGCAGATCGGATTGCTGCCGAACTCAAACATCTGCTGTTTGACCCCAGTTATGCCGCCAAAGCTGCCGAAATCGGTCGAGAGATCCGAGCCGAAAATGGTGTCTCTGCTGCTTGCGATGCGATTGAAACGTATTTAGATCGCCAAGTGGAAAAGCGTAGAAATTGACACTTTTCCGACTTTTTTTCGGCTGTTTGGTTTGTGAAATTGTATTTGCGATCGCGCGCCGACTATCTTTCCCATCGGCGCTGACACCAACTTGCAGCATATATCGTAATCGAGCGGGTAATAAATACAAAAATATTTACAAATAATAAAAATTTTAAACTGAGTTTGAGGTGAAAAAGTAGGAAAAGTAGGAAAAGTAGGAAAAGTAGGAAAAGTAGGAAAAGTAGGAAAATGACAGAATATCTTGATATTTTTCTTGACATATCGCCAAAAAAGTAATCCCATGATGTACCATGTAAAAACGGTCACACCTAGATCGGGTGATTAAACCGAGGGCGAAGATTAAGATTGCAGGTAAAAATTCAGAGGAGGGGCTGACAAAGCTCGTGCAAAAGTGAATCGTGCCTGCACGAGAGTAAGGCATCAAAAGGGTTGAAAAATTAACCCCCCTGTCTTGCATAATACCAACAGTTTGGGATAATTTAACCCAATTAAATCTGATAAAGGAGAACATTAAGCAGTGGCTAAATTCCGAATACTTTCGATTGACGGTGGTGGAATCAGAGGTGTAGTTCCGGGGACTATAGTGGTAGCGCTGGAACAAAAAATTATTAAAAAAACAGGCAATCCCGATGCAAAAATTGCCGACTACTTCGACATGATTGCCGGAACCAGTACGGGGGGAATTTTAACCTGTATTTATCTAACGCCAGGGAATACAAGCGAGCCAAGTCTGCCGCGACCAAAATATTCGGCACAAGAAGCACTCAACATTTATCTAAAAGACGGCAACAAAGTTTTTGCGCTGGATAGGGCTCAAAGACTGCGTTCGGGAGACGGTATTTTAGATGAAAAATATTCCGCTGTCAACTTGGAAACCCTGTTGTTCCAATATTTGGGAGATACAAAGCTAAGTCAGCTTCTAAAGCCTTGTTTGGTCACATCTTATGACATTCAACGAGGAAAACCTAAGTTTTTCACTCAGCATGATGCTGTGGAGTGTGGCGATAGCAATGATTTCTTAGTAAAACAGGTAGCAAGGTCTACATCGGCTGCCCCAACTTTCTTTGAAGTTTCATTAGCCAAATCCCTGTCAGGGGTAAGCTATCCTTTAGTAGATGGGGGAGTTTTTGCTAACAATCCCAGCCTCTGTGCCTATGCAGAAGTTCAAGCTAAATTCTTCAAAACCCCTGATGGTTTCATTTTGAAATGCAAAGCAGGGGATAAAAAGAAAGAAGAATTGAGCGAAATTACAGCCAAAGATATGTTAATTTTATCTTTGGGAACCGGGCGAACGGCACTGAATTACGACTACAACAAAGCCAAGAATTGGGGATTGGCTGAATGGCCCAAGCCACTGATCGAAATTATGATGATGGGAGTTTCCCAAACCGTTGATTATCAACTGCAACAAATTTACGACAGCATTAATCAACAGAAGAATTATCTCAGAATTGACCCGATGCTGACCAAACCAAAAATGGTGCAGATGGATAATGCGACACCCACAAACATACAAGATTTGAAAGAACTTGGCACCGAAGCAGCAGAGTTAAACAGCCGCAAACTTGATGATTTCGTGGACATGCTGCTCCAACAATCATAAGGGGCATTGAACTGCTTGGAGTTGCACGCCCTCGTAATTTGATCGTTTCATTTATGGAAAGTCAATCCTTTGAACGCCACGCTCAATTAGCGCAATGGCTGCACCGCTTAGTAGAAATCCTGCGAATCACTGGCGGTGCGACTTGGGAAGCATTGGTGGAGACAGTAGACGGAAAAACAGCCGTAATTGACCTAGATGGGATTGTGTTGCGAGTAGCAGCAAGCGGCGGCGAACAACTCCAAGTCGAGAGCGCATATCCGGTGGCGCGAGAAGCGGTGAATTTTTGCAGCAACGGGGAAACGCTGCTCGATGCGATCGCAGGTAAATTAACTGTAGATGCAGCAGTAGTTGGCGACAAAATTTATCTGCGCGGTAACTTACAAGATTTGCTCGGAATTCACCAAATCGCCAGCGGCATTTTAGCCGACAGTGCTATTAACCCCCAGTTGCGGCGTTTGTGGGCAGAATTCGACCAATCTTGGTTCCATCCCCCTTCTTTACCTTCTTGTCTGCCATTGGAACAGCAAAGACCATCCTACGGCGAACTGATCCGCCAAGTGCCCGAAGATGTGCTAGCCATTCAAGTTGACCTACCAGCCCAAAATCAGTTTGGTTTGTAGTAGGGACACGGCGTCGAATAAATTTTTATTTTACCAAAAGATTCTACCCTGCCGTGTCCCTACTTTCTTCCCTACGAAATATCTATTCCCTTGCTTTTTAAATGGAGTAAAAAAATCATCATGGCAACCAAACAAAGAGACAAATCCAGAGACGGTTTTAAGAACAGACTGGAATCTTATGCTTTATCCCACCTGAAACCGATGTGGGACTTTATTCAAAGCAACGAAGGTTTGAAGAAGGCAGTCAACAAAAAGCTAATCAACAATGCCATCTACAAACTTCCCACTCGTCCCTTTCCGTTTAGTACGCTCTCTCCCTACACCTCTTGGGATTCATTAACCGATCATACCTATTCGGCATTGCACTTAGAGCCAGCCGAAAAACTTCCCGACAACCTTCCCCGTGCCGAAGACGTGGGTATTTTGTTTAAAAAAATCAACGGAGAAACAAAATACTCTCCTAAATCTACCGTACTGTTTCCTTATTTCGTGCAATGGTTTACGGATGGATTTCTGCGAACAGACCGCACCAATCATTTAAAGAATACCTCGAACCACCAGATCGATCTGTGTCCGCTTTATGGATTGAATACTGAGATTACTAAAATACTGCGATCGCATCAAGGCGGCAAGCTGAAAAGTCAATTCATCAACGGCGAAGAATATCCTCCTTACTACTATGACGAAAACGGACAAGTTAAGGAAGAATTCAAAGGCTTACCCCGCGCTAACGCCGAGGGAGAAGGCTCAATGTGGGCGAAAGTTCCTGACGAACAAAAGCGCAAATCCTTTGTAATGGGGATAGAAATAGAACGAGGCAACGTGCAAATCGGCTACGTGATGCTCAACACCCTTTTCTTAAGGGAACACAATCGCTTGTGCGATTTGCTAGCCGAAAATTACCCAACTTGGGATGACGAACGCCTCTTCCAAACAGCCAGAAATATCGTCATCGTTTTGTTGATGCGAATTGTGGTCGAAGAGTATATCAATCACATCACTCCCTATCACTTTAAATTCACCACCGATCCCTTGGCATTTACCAATGAAAAATGGTATCGCCCCAATTGGATGCCTTATGAATTTGCTTTAGTCTATCGTTGGCACAGCGCCCTTCCCGAAATGCTAATGTATGACGGCAAACCAAAGCATATGACGGCGACGATGTGGAACAACGACCTGATAACCAATAAAGGTTTGGGCGCTTTATTCGAGGAAAGTTCTACTCAACCTGCAACAATCATTGGTTTTTTCAATACTCCTGATTTCTTGATTCCGGTAGAAGTCGCGAGTATCAAAATGGGTCGTGAAGCCAAATTACGCAGCTACAACGATTACCGCGAAATGTGTGGCTTTCCCCGCGTCACAGACTTCAATCAAATTACTGCCGATGAAACAGCCCAGGAAAAACTGAGAAATTTGTACGGTCACGTTGACAATATTGAATTCTACGTCGGACTATTTGCCGAAGATCGTGCCTGGGAAAATTCGACGGTGCCTCCCATGATTGCGCGAATCGTCGCCATTGATGCCTTCTCCCAAGCTTTAACCAATCCCCTGTTAGCGGAAGGCATCTTCAATGAGAAAACATTTTCACCCGTCGGTTGGGAAGTAATCAACACCACCAACACCCTGACGCAGATCGTGCATCGGAATATTCCCCAGAAAGATCGGCAATTCAAGGTTACCTTTGACCTCAAACCACGCGACTAGGAAAAACATTATAGCGGATTGCACTCGGATGAGGTACACCTTCGTTTGTATAGCGGCACCCGCGCACGGTGCCGCTATACTTGCCTTGCGCGATAACGCTTTCCCTCACAAGGGCTGCAAGCCGCTGTAAAAGCCCCCCTTGACAAGGGGAAAAACATGAAAAGCCCCCCAATGCATCGGGGGGTTTGGGGGGATCGGTTTGATCGCTAGCCTCTAAATGTAGGGTGCGTTAGCTTCGCGTAACGCACCGCCACCGCTAATAGGGAAGAGGCGGTAGATCGTCAGATGCATTTACATTGTTCATGTTATCGGGATTAATCTCACCCTGAGTGAAAAAGCGAAATGTTTCCTGATACAAATTCTTCCAGAAGCGGTTAGTCATCCCCTGGCTAACTTCTCTTGGATCTACCATCGGGTGAGGCACAAAGTCACTCGCTTCATACAGATAGCAGCGATGACCCTTAGCTTCACCCCCTAGAGAATTATAAAATTTCTCGAGTACCTGGTTATCCGTAGCGTCATCATGTTCTGTCAGCACTAAACAGGTGGGAAT
>DNGJ01000394.1:20025-28853 GCA_003486305.1 Cyanobacteria bacterium UBA11371 | reverse complement strand
TTAGCCGCAGTTAAACAACCTACCGGAAAGCTAACATTTTGCTCCCAAGAAAATTCTCTCAAATCTAACGGCCCGGTTAAATTAATGTACCGCTCCCGGATTTCATCTTCAACCTCTAGCAAAGGAGCGTAAGCGACTACCTTTTTAATCCGATCCGGTCGCGATGCGGCTAGTCCCAAAGCTACCGCGCCTCCAACGGATAGTCCCACAGTATAAATCGGTCCTGGCATTGCATCCAATTCTGCCAAACGTTGTTGAGCGTCATGCAGGTAATTCATATGGGAAGAGGTGAAATACCTATTGAAATCTGGGTCGTTGGAACGCTCGATCGCCAATATCATATCGCCCATACTCGGAGCTAATTTTAATATCCGAGTAACCAGGGACAACATCTGCCGTTTGTTTAGTCGCTGAAATTGCCACAGACTATTACCGCTACGATTAGAGAAAAAGTCTGCTAAAACCTGATCTTTCCGGACTCTTTCCCGCAAAGGTTCAAAATATTCAGGTTTTAGATCGATTTGAGGCCAGCAATTATCGGGCGGCAGAAAAGCATGACCCGCAAGAGGTATTTGATAAATATTGAACTCGTTACGAAATAAATAATCTGCCAATATTTCCATCTGTTTTGGCTTGGCAGCAAAGCCATGAAAAACCATCACAGTACCGCGAATTGGTTTCCCTGGTTCGTGAATTTGGTAATAAGGGCAGGCACCTTCTCGCTTGTTTGGGTCAGCCCACCATTTAAGAAAATAACTTTCAATCGCTTTTTTGGTTTTAGCAATTTGTTCTTCAGTTGGATTCATGAGAATGTCTGAATTAGTTGTCATAGAGACAGGATTAAATTAATTACAATCTTTCAAATGTAGCTTAATTTTTTATTTAAATAAATAAAAAA
Organism: Cyanobacteria bacterium UBA11371; assembly: GCA_003486305.1. Taxonomy (GTDB): domain Bacteria; phylum Cyanobacteriota; class Cyanobacteriia; order Cyanobacteriales; family Aerosakkonemataceae; genus Microseira. Next base: position 27,955 of record DNGJ01000394.1, on the reverse strand, counting down.
ATTTAATAAAAATTTACAAGGCTAAGATATTTTAACATATTGACAATTGTAAATCAAGACAGCAAGATAAAAACATTCACTTGATTTGAATCTCCAACAGCAAAAGTTGAGATAAGCAGAGTTGGAAAACTGGGTCTTAAAGCAAACAATGACAACGGGAAAGAACTTATGGGCAATCAAGTTACATCCTCTAAAAGCTTATCATCCGCGACCGAGGCGGCGACGGTTATTGACATAGATGCAACGACCAATAATAAAACAAATCCAGTCGCCCTGTTCTTGACAGCAGGAACCTATGAAGTCACGGTAATCGGCGCATCGCAAGGGGGAAAGTATGATGCGTGGAGTTTGTGGAATTTTACCACCGGATGCGACGAGAAAGGAGAAAACTGTATCACCGGGTGGGTGAATGAATATAATATCGCATCGCGTGAATTTAACATCAATATTCCCAGTACTGGTAAATATGCAACAGCAGAACAGGCGCTTGCTAAGGCTGAAGGTACATCATTTGCTTTGACATCAGATGGTCAAGTTAACTTTTTTATTGGCGACGACCTTCCTCCAGATAACCGTGGGGGAGTCTCCCTGGCGGTAAAAAAAGTTCGTCAAGCTGAGGCTTTCCCGCAATTGACATCAGCTTCGTGGGTTCTTTTAACGATAATTTCTCTTACGGTAATCGTACTTTGGCTTGTGGTTAGTGTGGTTACTGGTAACCATGCTGTCGGATAAAAAATTGATTGTTGCGTTATCAAACAGGTGGAAAGTCCATCTGGAATATAGAGTCCCATCGATTGTATGTTGCTCCCAGTAATCTTATGCTGGGAGCGTTTTTTATATTTATGCCTCTGAGAGAAATCTTCAATAATAAATTTCATCCTAATTTCATTTTATTATGCCAACCTAAGAATTAGTACTTCTTTGATAACCGAGGGAAAATCAGATCTGATTCAAGTAAAGTTTTATTGCGATCGCTAGACTCTCCTGTTGACTGGAAAGTTTACCTTATATACAAACAACGCATAACCAATCGATTCCTCAAATGAGGTGGAAACTATGAGTAAGAAAGTGCTAATTTACACATTAATGAGTCTATTAACCAGCAGTGCGATTGCAGGAATAGTAGTTAGCGATCGCACCCAAGCTCAGACAAAATTTACACCAGCAATTTGCTCAAGTTAACCAGCCAGATCGCCATTTCATCGAAATATTGACATGGCAGATCTGGCTTTAAGCCGCGCTAAACGTCCTGAAATTAGAAGACTGGCTCAAATTATTAAAAGAGATCAAACTCGCGAAATTGAACAGATGCGAACCTGGTATAAAGCTTGGTACGGAACAGAAGTCCCTGCGACTTCTATGGGTGGTATGCGAATGATGGGAGATTTAGAAGCGCTGAGAAATGCTTCTGATTTTGACCAAGAATTTATTCGTCAGATGATTCCCCATCATGAAATAGCTCTCAGAATGTCCAGGATGGCGCTCTTCCACGCTACTAAACCGGAAATTCGCAACCTCGCTAATTCTATTATTAAATCTCAAACCGATGAGATTAACCAAATGCGGCAATTTTATCTGGCTTGGTATATGCGATCGCCTGATTAAATTACCGTTATGTTCGCTCGATAACCTTTTCAAAATGGAGTAACCAATGAAGTCTTTTGTTACCGTAATTGTCCTAGTCTCAACCTTATTTCTGGCTCAAAGTTGCTCGTCACAAAACACATCTCAAAATCAAAGTCAAGCCCCTAATCCAAATGCAACTATTGCTGGCAATAAGGTTGAAGAACATACTGGGCATGGAAGCAGCAACCATCACAGCATGGCGATGGATTTGGGGCCAGCAGATGCCGACTATGACTTGCGGTTTATTGATGCGATGATACCGCACCATCAAGGGGCAGTTTTAATGGCTAAAGAAGTCCAGCAGAAATCTAAACGCCCCGAACTGAAACAATTGGCTGACAATATTATCAAAGCTCAAGAGCGGGAAATCGAGCAGATGAAACAGTGGCGGAAAAATTGGTATCCTCAAGCTGGCAATCAATCAATGGCTTATGATGCCAAAACAAGTCAAACGCTGGCGATGTCTCCAGAACAAATGCAGAGTATGATGATGTCTCAAAATTTAGGATCTGCCGATGAAACATTTGATCGGCGCTTCATCGATGCGATGATTCCTCATCACGAGGGGGCGCTCACAATGGCTCAAGATGCTCTGAAAAAGACCAAGCGCCCTGAAATTAAGCAACTAGCCCAAGAAATTGTAACTTCACAACAAAAAGAGATAGACCAAATGCAACAATGGCGAAAAAATTGGTACAAGCAGTAAAGGCGATCGATCGGCTTGAACGGCGTTATCCGTGACATCCTCCCGACGCTCACCCTAGCGGGTAGAGCGCGGGCTTCCCTTCCTCGCGGTTGGTTTTTCCTGCTTCATCGGGGTACGCGCGCAACCTTCCTCCGCAGGCAGTATCACCGACTGTCCATCGGCTACAAGTATCAGACCGCGTTGCATCACCACTTGAGCGGCGGCAACATCTCGATCTGTTGTATATCCACACTCATCACAATGATGCACCCGTTCACTGAGTTCCTTTTTCCCGGTATGCGCTCCACATTGCGGACAAGTTTGACTTGTCCCATTGGGGTCAACCTTGGCAAAGTACACGCGACGCTTCCAGCACACCCAACTCAGAATCTCCAAAAAGCTGCCCCAAGCAGCATCGAGACAATGCTTTGCCAAGATCCCCCGACTGGTCGCCTTGAGATTGAGGTCTTCAGCAAAAATCATGCCAACCCCATCACAAAGCTTGTGTGCTGTTTTGAAATGGAACTCACGACGAACGTTGTAAACACGTTCATGCAGAGCGCGAATCTTGGCTTGAATCTTCCGGTAATTCGCAGAACCCTTTTTCTTGTTTCTCAATTTACGTTGCAGCCATCGAAGCTTGCTTTGCAAATCCACGAAAAAGCGAGGGCGCTCTATCAATTCACCTGTCGATACGGCCAGGAACTTCTCCAATCCCAAATCAATGCCAATGGGTTCACCCTGCGGCGTGACATCAGGAACGGAAATATCAGATTGCAGAATCAGTTGCGCGTACCATCCAGACGGTTTGAAGACAACCCGAACCTGTTTGACCTCAAAACCATCTGGCATAGGTCGATGCAGATTGATAGGCACGGCTCCAATTTTCGGCAGTTTGATTTCAAATCCGTTGACTGGATTCGACTTGAACTGCGGAAACACAAACGAGCGATACTGACCAAACTTCTTGAATCGAGGGAAGCCAAACCCTCTTTCCTGCATCAACTTGAACGACTTATCCAGTCGCTTCAAGGCATCTTGCAGGACTTGAGAGTGAACTGCTTTGAACTCTGGAATTGTTTCTTTCGCTTTGGTCAGCGCGTTCTGCTGCTTGTAGTAGTCAGGATAGGGCGCATCAGCAGGGATGATGTATTCCTGCTTGATACTGCAAGCGTTGACCGGACACTTGCGCGAATTGATCCAGTCTTTTCGCTCTGCCAATGCGTAGTTATACACGCGACGGCATCGCTCCAACCAATCAAGCATTTGAGCTTCTTGGTCAAGGCTTGGATAGATTCGGTAGCTGTAGGTCAAGTTCAACATATCTATATTCTAACAGAAATCGCAAATCTGTTAGAATCAGTAGATAGTGTGTCGATTTTCGGGGCATTGAACCCCTCAATCGACGCGGGGAGTCCATGTATCCCGACGCTGATGCTTCGCATACAGCGCGGGACTTATAGCTCCCCGAACCCCTCATTAGTTAAAGTACTGGGGATTCGGTAAAATGAGTGACGGCGTGCATCGGTAGCGATGCCGCATTTGAGGCAAGTCGCGCTTGTTAGTCGTTGCTGCTAGGAAACCTACTATGCTGATTGCACTGCTGTATCTGGTTTTGCTGGGAGCTTACCTCCTGGTTGTTCCCTTGGCGTTGTATGCTTACATGCAACAACGTTGGTACGTCGCTAGCTCGTTTGAGCGCGGCTTTATGTACTTTCTGGTTTTCTTTTTCTTCCCAGGGTTGTTGCTGCTGGCTCCGTTTTTGAATTTTCGCCCCAAGCGGCGTCAAATCCAAGCCTAGCTATTGTTGAACGCCAATCTGGCATGATGCTCGGTTGGCGCTTTTCTAGTCTCTAACTAATTGCAAATGCGAAGAATTGACGTTATAGGTATTGGCATCGGCGTCTTTGCTGCCGGTGGTTTGGCTTTCTGGGTTTTGCAAGCAGCTGGACTCGATAGCCAAGATGCAGGAATCTGGAGTCAGGTTTTGTTGGTTGGTGGGTTAATCGGTTGGCTGCTGACTTACCTGTATCGCGCTGGGACTAAGCAAATGACCTATGCTCAGCAACTGAAGGACTATGAGGAAGCGGTTCTACAGAAGCGTCTGGAAGAACTTACTCCCGAACAATTGGCGCAACTTCAAGCCGAAGTTGAACAAGAAAAAACTAATTAATGGTAATGGGTAATGGGTAATTGGTAATTGTCTGGAGTAGGGGCGGGTTTAAGGAAATTTCTCGTGGTTCTACACAATTGTTGGTAAAACCCGCCCCTACTGGCAATCAATCCCATGACCAATGACCGATTACCAATTACCCATTACCAATTCCCAATTACCAATTACCCATTACCCATTATCAAATGACTTTAATTTCGGAACGCTTTGCTGCTTTACGCTCTTCCTCTGGGTGTGCTTTGATTCCTTTTATCACCGCTGGCGACCCAGATTTGGAAACTACCGCTAAAGCTCTACAAGTTTTGGATCAAAGCGGTGCTGATATGATTGAACTCGGCGTTCCTTATTCTGACCCGTTAGCCGATGGCCCGGTAATTCAAGCGGCGGCTACAAGAGCTTTGCAAAAGGGTACGAATTTAGATGCGGTGCTGGAGATGGTTTCTGGTATTTCTCCTGGAATGCGATCGCCTATCATCCTCTTCACCTATTACAACCCTATCCTCAATCGCGGCATCGATACTTTCCTCCAGCAACTCTCCAAATCCGGCGTCAGCGGGTTAGTCGTCCCCGATTTACCTTTGGAAGAATCTGAAGTTTTGCTTAAGCCAGCAGCGGAATTGGGCATTGATGTGGTATTATTGGTCGCTCCGACGAGTTCGGCAGAAAGGATAGAAGCGATCGCGCAAAAATCCCAAGGCTTTATTTATCTAGTCAGCGTTACCGGCGTAACGGGGATGCGTACCCAAATCGAAAGTCGCGTCCAAGATATCCTCAAACAAATGCGCCGCATCACTGATAAACCGATCGGAGTGGGATTTGGCATTTCCCAATCAGAACACGCACAACAGGTGAAAGAATGGGGCGCAGATGCAGCAATTGTGGGCAGTGCGTTTGTCAAGAGATTAGCAGATGGAACGCCACAAGAAGGGTTGGATGCGATCGCTCAATTTTGCTCTAGCCTTAAAGCAGCGATTGTCTAGTTTGCCAGGAGAAACCCGGTTTCTCAAATAATATTATGTCCGGTCGGTTACACATAATCATCAGCCGGGACACGGCATTATTAACGTTATCTGTGTCGGAGAAATCTTTGATGCCGTGTCCCTACGCAACGACTCTTTGAGGTTTTTTTATTATGGGCAATTCCACGGACATGATATAACACTTTCGCCAATCTTCCCAAACGCCTAGATCCCCCAGGCTAAAGCCTGGGGCTACACAAACAAAGCAACGCCTACGCGGGCTTTTTAGAATTTCAGCCCGCGCAGGCGGGCTTTGTTTGTATAGCGACACCCTTAAGGGTGTCGGATTATGGCGAAGGTATTGTTCAAGAAACCGGGTTTCTGACAACCCTTGCGACCTCTTGAATTAAGATGGAGGCAGAAACTATTTTTGCATCGGTCTGTAGACAAGCAATTGATTAGCTGCCTACAGATTTTTTGTTCAGTTATGCTTTGGAAGATTCTACTACTACCGTAGCTTTACGACGGTTGCGGCGCAGGAATGAAGCCCCACCAATCGCACCAAAGGCTAACAAGCTTAATGCCGTATCAGACTCAGGAACGGATTTCAAAAGATAAGAACGGGTGCCTGTGCGCGAAACTCCTTGGGCATCGACGTAACTGTAAGTACCGTAGGCGACAACATCTCCCCGATTATTGATACCCGTGGCGCGAGTCAGGGATACATTGGAACCATCGACTAACAAACTATCGGTCAATAAACTATTCAGGTCAGCTATCATACCATTGCTCCAAATCGAAGCACGATCTTGATTGCTACTATTCCTGGAATAGCCAACAACTTTACCGTCGTTATTGATACTGACGGCATCGCCTACTGTACCGCCTAAGCTATCCAAGAGAGTAAAGACATTGTTTTGCCATAAGAATGCAGAACTGGTTGCAGTTGCGCCCGAACCAGTTGTTAGTTGACCAACGATTTGACCAGGTTTATTGATGTCTCTGGCAACGCTTTGAGTAGCGCCATTCGTGCCTAAATTTGTCAGCACGTAATTACCATTAGCATCCTTTTGCCAGAGTGCTGCACTATTGACGGTTGTATTATTTTGCACGCCATCGCCGTCTACCGAACCGACAATTTGACCTTTGTCGTTAAGTGCCAAAGCTTGATTGCGATCGCCGCCAATTCCTGGTAAAACCGTGTTGGTGTTGCTGCCACCTGCGCGGGCGATCGCATTTTGTAGTCCTGGGGCGAAGATGTGGTAGCCTGCGATTTGGTCAACGTTGTTGGTATCGATGAAATAGCTTTCAACTCCACCAAATTCTTCTACTGTTAAGCTATAACCACCGCTACCGGGTGTCCATTTCATCGCGCGATCTGTAGCACCGGGCAATTCATCACCTGCACCTACAATTATTCCGTTATTGTTGATCGAGCGCGCTAACCCACCCCGACCTGGCATTGTAACAGGTTGTCCGTCATTGGGGCCGCCAATTTTGAGTCCGGTCAAGGGCAATGCCGTCATCGTGCCGTTTTGCCAAATATAACCAACGTTCGACGATACACCAGCCGCATTGACGACATTATACCGACCGACAGCTTGTCCCAAATCGTTGAGGGCATTAACAGTAATAGTTGTGCTGGTCGGATCTAGACTTCCCAGGTCAATCGCCTGGTACCTGCTAAATGAGGCGGCGATCGCACTCGTTGATTGAGCGATTCCAACGCTAGCTGCAACTGATAATGCCAAACCAATCCGACCAAAATTGAACTGAATCATTTTCAACCTTTCCCCTTTTGCACTCTCTCTAAGTGCTTTTTCTGACTTTTACTCAGGGTTTTTACCAGACTTTCGCAAACTTTATACAAATCTGTACCGGGTCATCTGCGTATTTCTCTGTACTTCCCTATGCATCTAAGACTAGAAGTAATTGAAACTATTTGCAATAAGCTTGATGTTGATTTCATCAAAAATACATACAATTAACCCGGCTTTTCCGCAATTATGGTGATAAGCTTTGCTTATTGTTTATATATGCCTTTCAGGGTAAGACTTTCATCTGTATTTTTCCGGAAGCTATTGCCGAAGTAGGGGTTTTCCACCATGTACGTCAGAGCCACCAATCCAGCCACTTCACCAAAACTTCATAAACTAACTTAATCACAAGCAGCTCGTCGGTGTAGATTTGTCAATAGCTATAACTCTCTATCGGTAACGGTTTTAGCCCAATTGCCCTTGGGGCAATTGGCTCAAATGAAGCGCCTACGAGCAGCTTGTGAGCTTATTAAGATTTCATAAAAATATTTTAGGGCTTCCTGGCACTTATTGCGAATAAAAGCAACTACTTATTGCAACTGCGGTCAGTTGGGCGAGATGCGTATAGCTGGTGGGTTAAGTATCTGACTGATGTAGAAGTTACGCAGAACTGTAGCAATCTTAACGAAAACTTTATATTGACCTAGCGCGATCGCACAAATTTGGTAAT
>DNGJ01000394.1:18152-19746 GCA_003486305.1 Cyanobacteria bacterium UBA11371 | reverse complement strand
GGCATTGCAGATAATATTGCCAATGAGAATAAAGCACCTACCAATTGCCAAGGCGGGCCACCATTTATGGCTTGGATTCCGCCTTGACCGAGCCAATTATAAGCAAAACTTCCGGGGATAATTCCAATCGCAGTTGCCAGGATATAAGTCGGTAATTTTATTGGCGTTAAACCGAATAAATAGTTAACGGCGTTGAAGGGAAACACGGGTGCGAGACGGATAGAAAGAGCGAACCAAAAGCCATCTTGTTCGATTCCTTGACTTAATTGTCGCAAGCGATCGCCTTTCTCAAATTGCCTTTTAGCCCAGTCAAAAGCCACAAATCTCGCGACTAAAAATGCACCCGTCGCCCCCAAAGTTGCCCCTATAACCGTCCACAACGTGCCTAAAAATGGCCCAAACAATGCCCCTGAAGATAGAGTTAAAATTGTCCCTGGAATGCCGAATACAGTGGCAATAAAATAGATGCCTATATATCCCAAAGGTGCAAAAATTCCTAACTGAGTTTTGAGTAATTGCAGATTTTCCGGTCTAATCCAAGAACCGGCTGGCGTGAGTTTAAATAAGATAACCGCATCGACGAGAATAAATAACCCCAAAGCCAAGCGCACCCAGGAATATTTGTTTTTGGGATCTGGCTGATTTTGGGTTGGTAGGTTTGGGTTGTTCATATTTTATGATTTTGCTGCGATCGCATCCACAAAAACCGGGTTTCTTTAATAAACTCGGTTTTTCAAGCACTCAATTGGCTAACTGTTCCACAAAAGCTTGATGTTCTTCGGACCGAAACTCTTGAGCCATGATATTCTCTCCATCTTTTTAGATTTTCCAACGAAAACCCAAAAATCTAGCCACCCCGCAGGCAGCTAAAAGCAGGGTGGCTACAGACAAAATGTTACAATTCTCAATTAGCCTCCCGGACTGTCTCAGCAGTTTGGGGGGTCAAGCTATCCATTGCTGTTCCACCAGCTTTGGGTAGCGATACTAGGTTTTTGGGCGTAGGTTGCTGGCCTGTTCGGGTCTGGCAACCTATAGTTGTTGAGCATAGCGCGATCGGTTCCAACCGTCAAGAGGTGCGGTTGGGATGGGGAATGTTGCGATCGCACTACATTTTAAACCCCTAAATGTTTTTGCCAGAATTAACTTCAAGAGCGCTATTTGCGACTTGAATTATTTGTTGAGCGGCTTTTTCCTTGCGTTCGCTGTAGCGGTCGGTGAGGTAGTCTACTTGATCGCGCAGGAGCATGGTAAATTTGTACAATTCTTCCATCACATCGATGACGCGATCGCGATAAGACGAATCCTTCATCGTCCCATCTTCGTTAAACTCTTGATAAGCTTTCGCCACAGAAGATTGATTTGGAATTGTAAACATCCGCATCCAGCGTCCTAAAATTCGCAGCGTATTAACTGCGTTAAAAGATTGGGAACCCCCGCTAACTTGCATCACAGCTAAAGTTCTACCTTGCGTTGGTCTGACGGCGCCAACGCTTAAGGGAATCCAATCAATTTGGTTTTTCATAATCCCAGAAATATTGCCGTGCATTTCTGGACTCGACCACACTTGACCCTCAGACCATAAACTTAATTCTCG
>DNGJ01000394.1:446-17879 GCA_003486305.1 Cyanobacteria bacterium UBA11371 | reverse complement strand
TCAAAAAACCGAGTTTCTGCACCAAATTCCTCGATAATTCTCGCCGCTTCTTCTGCTAACAAGCGGCTGTAGGAACGCTCGCGCAACGATCCGTATAAAAATAAGATTCTCGGTTTGTGGTCGAAGGTTTGTGTCATCTGTGGCAAAAATTAATCAATTGAATTGGATTTGCATTAACTCAGAGTTTCGATCAGTTTTTCTACTCGTTCTTTAATTTCATCTCGCACTCGATGAAATGTTTCGATCGGTTGTCCATCCGGGTCATCGAGTTGCCAATCTTGAAACACTTCTCGCATTACCCATGCTTCGGGTAAATTAACGCCGCATCCACATAAGGAAATTACGGCATCGTAGTCTTCTGCTTTGAAATCGCTTAAAGCGTCAGATGTCTGATTGGTAATATCAATGCCAATTTCAGACATGACTTGAATCGCTGTCGGATGAACTCTACTTGCTTCGAGTCCGGAACTGGTTACGGCAATTTTCCCTTCTCCCAAGGTTCTAGCAAATCCTTCTGCCATTTGGGAACGACAGGAGTTTCTTTTGCAAACGAACATCACTTTTTTCATCAGGTTTACTCGCTTATTTTATGTCTATTTGCATCGGTAACGATCGCTTCGGGGCGGGTTTAACGATATATCTCTTGGTTCCACAGATTGGGCAGGTATTACCCGCCCCTACAGTATTGAAAACTATACACAACGGGGCTAGCGGACATGATATTACTTAATATCTTGAAATCCGTTAGACAGTTCCCGATAGATCAAGACGGCTAATTGTGCGCCTAATATTGGTGCAATCCAATACAACCAATGGTGCTGCCAAATTCCTCCTACTAAAGCGGGACCAAAAGAACGCGCCGGGTTCATACTCGCCCCGGTAATCGGTCCCATAAATGCGGCTTCCAATCCCACCGTTAGCCCAATTGCTATGCCAGCAAAACCAATATGGGCGCGTCTGTCAAGTCCCGAGCCTAAAATCACCAACATTAAGATAAAGGTGAGAACTATTTCGAGGATAAAGGATTGGAACCAGTTATCGTTTAAGGGTAAAGTTGCGCCTAAATTGGCTACTTTTCCCAGGGTAGCTAGTAAGATAACAGAGGCTGCGATCGCTCCCCAACATTGCGCCAAAATATAAGGCAAAACTTTGCTTTTTGGAAAAAACCCACTCGCCCAAAAAGCCAAGGTTACCGCTGGGTTAAAATGCGCTCCGCTGACATGTCCCAATCCGTAAATTAAAGCTGCTACTACCGCCCCAAATACAAAGCTGATTCCCAGGTGCGTTATCGCCCCATCGCTAATTTTGTTTACCATTACCGCACCCGTGCCAGCAAATACTAGGATAAAGGTGCCTATGGCTTCTGCGATCGCGCAAGCGTGCCGGAGGCGTATCGCTTCCTCCCGCTTAAACTTAAAAGGTAACTTCATTCCTCTCCTCTACACTCACCAAAATTGCGGTAATTGGTAATTGGTAATTACATTAACAGGCGTTTGCCATCTGGAAAATTACCTAATCGCTAATGCCAGCAAAAATCCTCTATTAACAATTAGCAATTAGCAATTAGCTACTTGCCTTATTACCCATTACAATTCTCGCTCTCTAGAATTTTTTCTCCTTCCGCAATAACTCGCCAATCGTCAGATTTAGCTCGGATTTGCCTTCAAACACCGTTCCGACTTTGCCTGATTCAAAGTGAATCTTGGAAATGTGATAACCTTCCTCTGGTAAGGGAATGTAGTTCGCGCTTTCAACGATGCGCTTGGCATTGTTGAGGTAGAACTTGACAAACTCGCGCAGTTCTGGTTTTTTCTGGTTAGCTCTGACGTTTACGTAGATAAACAAAGGTCGAGCCAGGGGTTGATATTGCGCTTTTTCTACCGTCTGGCGCGATGGTAGAATTGGCCCTTTGCCGTTATCAATTGCCAAAGCTTTTAATTTATCTTGGTTATCTTCAAAATAGCCGAAACCAAAATAACCCAAAGCATTTGGATCGTTAGCAACTCCCTGGACTAGAACGTTATCATCTTCGCTGGCGGTGTAGTCGTTGCGACTCGCTTTAGGTTGACCTACAGTTGCTTCTGTAAAGTAATCAAAGGTACCGGAATCTTTACCCGCACCATATAGATTAATCGGTCGATCGGGCCAGGATGAACGAATTTGATTCCATTTGGTAATTTGCTTTTCAGCAGCGGGTTCCCATAGTTTTTTCAACTCTTCGCGGGTAATATCTTGCGCCCAGGTATTTTGGGGATTCACTGCTACAGTTAAAGCATCAAAACCAATCGGTAATTCTACAAATCTGACTCCATTTTTGTTACAAGCTTGCATTTCTGCGGCATTGATAGGACGGGAAGCGTTGCTGATATCTGTTTCCCCCGCGCAGAATTTTTTAAACCCGCCTGAAGTGCCGGAAAACGCCACTTGCACATCGGCTTTGTTTTGTTTTGTCTTGTTAAATTCTTTAGCGATCGCATCCGTAATCGGAAATACCGTACTCGACCCATCAATCTTAATTGTTTGCGCGCTTCCCCCCGCTGCAACCAAGGTTGTATTTGAGTTATTTGGCGTTGAACAACTCGTTGTTAATGCCAGAATCCCTAGTGCAAATAATAATGGCTTTCCTGTTACATTCATTTACTTAACCCCCATAAATTATAGGGTCACACTCTTATCATTTCAAAAAATTTTGATTTGTCAAGGTACAAAGCTAAAAAAAGAGTGAAACATATGGTTAAGAAATATAAAGAAATTAACGATTGTCTTGACAAGAGCGAGCTGGTAAGATAGAGCTGAAGCGACGGTATTCTGCCAGGTATTGCTCTAAAACGACAAATTGAGCCAGATTGAGACTGTAGTAGATCCAGCGACCTTCTTGACGCGATCGCACCAAACCAGCTTCTTTGAGGGTTTTCAGGTGGAAAGACAGCTTAGACTGAGTAACGCCCAACATTTCGCACAATTCGCACACGCAAAGTTCTTGTGTCCGTAGCAGATCGAGTACCTTCAGGCGTAACGGTTCCGAAAGCGCGTGAAAACCTGAGCTAATTAAATCTATTTCGCTTGTAATCGGTGAAGTCATCAATTTTTCTTAAAATGTTAGTCGGCATCATTAACTTAACCAAACCTTAATCTAGCAAACGGGTAAGAAAAGAGCGAGAGGGAGATTGTCAGTTGGATTTCGTTACCTTAACCCAACCTACGCTATAACCTGTTCAAACTGATAACTTGCACCAACTAGAGGCAGAGCCTCGCTTTCTCGTTCCCAGGCTCAGCCTGGGAACGAGGTATGGTGGGCTGCTGCCTCCCGATTATTGATACTGGTGCAAGTTATCAGTTCAAATCAACGCGCCGCCGCAACTGGAACCGCACCCCGCCGTGCAACCATAACAATAGGGTGCTGTTTGAATCTCATCAATCAAATCTATTGTTCCAGCTTCGAGTAACTTTGCAACGGTTAAGGTTTCACCATTCTTGAGTTTAGCGGGTAAATTTTCCATCTGGTTAAAGTCGCAGTCATAGATATTACCCAAATAGTCAATCGAAAGTTCATCCCGACACATTAAATTTTCCACAGTATCGCGATTGAAGTTTGATTCTAAGAAGTGTAAGTAAGGCTGGGATAATTTCCGATGTTCCAGATGAAACTTAGTCCGCCCGACGGGCAAATTTGTAATCGTAAACAAGTTGTTGAAAGCAATGCCAAAATGCTCTTTCAGGTAGGCTTTGTAATCTTGTTCCAGTTTGGCTTGATTGGGAGTAAGCGAAAACTTTTCCCCAGTGGGAACTTGCGGGTTATAAACTAAATCTAAAATTAATTCAGGGTTTTGACCGTATCCCAACTGATTGAGCAATTGCAGCGCCCGAATCGAGTTATTATAAACCCCATTTCCGCGCATTTTATCGACATTATCTTCTAAATAGCAGGGGAGGGAGGCAACAATTCTCAGTTGATTGTTGGCGCAATATGCGGGAATATCTTCAAATCCAGGTTCAAAATAAATCGTCAGATTAGACCGGACAATTACTTGTTTTCCCGTATTGCTTGCGGCTTCTGCTAGGGGTTTGAAGCCATAAAGCATTTCCGGTGCGCCGCCAGTTAAGTCAACTATTTTGAGTTGGGGAAATTTATAGATCAGATCGATTAGCTGGTGACAAATTTCTGGGGACAGTTCTTCTGTTCGCTTGGGACTTGCTTCTACATGACAGTGATTGCAAGCTAAATTACAGCGCTTGCCTAAATTTATTTGTAAAACAGTAATCTGACGCTTTTTTAAGGCTGAATTAAGCTTTTTCCGAAAGGGTGTTATGATTAAATTTGAATGGGATTTTACCGAGTCTGTTTGCATGATTAATTCCGTTAATGGCTCGACCTTTATTTTAACTTATATTAAGCTCAGAGTGAGGAATTCAGGCTTTGGCTAGTTGAGGGCTAAAAACCTCACTACTAACAGCGTGTATTTTAGGCATAATTCATTTTGTCAGGTGAGATTTTAGATTGAAATTCAATCTAAAATCTGCGGAAAACCTAGACGCGCACGCCTTCGATGACGTTCATATTAGCTTGGGTGTCGAAGATGTTGGTTAACCGGAAACCGGCGGCTGCAAAAAGAGTGCGGTATTCAGCTTCGGTGCGTTCGCGACCGCCAGCCACGATCAGCATTTCTAGATCGACAAACTTGGCTTGGGAAGTTTGAATTCCTGGCTCAATGACTGTCTCTAATAACAAAAGTTTGCCATTTTCGACCATAGCATTATGACAGTTTTTTAGGATAGCGATCGCTTGCTCATCATCCCAGTCATGAATGATGTTTTTCATGATATAAGCATCACCTCCAATCGGTACTGATTCAAAGAAACTACCACTCACGAGTTCGCAGCGATCGCTCAAGCCTTGTGCCTCTATAAAAGCCTTGCTACCTTCGATTGTTTCGGGTAGATCGAATAATACACCCTGCATCGTTGGATGGGCTTTTAAGATATTAGAAATTAAAACTCCTTGTCCCCCAGCGACATCAACAATTTTGCGGATCGAAGAAAAGTCGTAATCGGCAACAATAGTAGCCGTTAACAATACGCTAAAATTGGTCATTGCCGCATCGAAAATTTTACCAGCTTCGGGGTTTTGGGTGAAGTAATCGAAAATTTCCATGCCAAAGACATGACCAAAAGCGGTTTTACCCGTCTTGACGCTGTGGAGGATATCGCCCCAAGGTTGCCAGTGAAACGCTTCGCCAAACATGATGGCAATATCGCGCATAGATCCGGGGGATCCCGTTAGCAAGTGGGCAGAAATAGGAGTCAAATGGAAGCATCCGTCCTCAGTTTCGGCAAATACGCCGATGCTGGCAAGGGCGCGCAACACGCGGTAAAGCGATCGCGCATCTGTACCCGTTGCTTGTGCCAGTTCTCGATCGCTTTTGGGACGATCTTTTAGTAAGTCAGCGATGCCAAGTTTAGCTACCACATAAACTGCTTGGGAAACCCAAGTACCACCGATCATTTGCATCAATGCCATTGGTGGCGGTATTTGCAGCGGATTTTGAGGCTGGTTTGGTTCGGACATTATTTCACCTTACTAGCAACAACCGCCACCATTGTAGTGCCAAGTAGACCCCGTAATTAACACATCTAGTGACAATAACGCTGCCAAATTACCAGCCGTTTTATCGCAAACAACGGCGGGAATGCCGCGCTGAAGAATATGCCCTGCCTTATCGTCAAAAAATTCTTCATCTCCCAGATAAATTGCCGTTTTGCCGGTAAAAATGCAAGCGCCATCGGCAGGAATTTCGACTTTGTAAGAAACAGAATCGAGGCTTTCTAAGAGTAAAGGCGATTCTAGATTGTAAGTTTGACAATCTAAAACCCGATAGGGACGCCTCGCGCGAATTTCTACTTGACCAAACCCAACGTTAATTAAGTGTTGAATATACTCCTCGTAAGTCAATGCACCGGATAAACACATCGCGCGCAAGCGTTCATCTTGGCGCAGGTGCAGCGGGATGGGGCGAGTAGCAATTGGATCGCTCATTAAGAGTCGTCCGCCTGGTTTTAACACGCGAAAAGCTTCTTTGAGTGCTTTATCGAGATCGGCGGGTTCAAAGATATTAAACAGACAATTTTGCGCGATCGCATCCACCGAAGCATCAGCAATCGGCAAATTAAACGCATCTCCTTCCCGAATGTCCACAAAAGCAGGGTCAAACCAGGGATTTTCCTTCGCTGCTAGCGCCAAATTCCGCGACGCCGCCTGACGCATCTCCGCCACCGGATCGACTGCAATCACCCCACCCTGACGCCGGGAAAAGTAAGCAAATTGCAACGCCTCCATACCGCCGCCAACGCCCACATACAGCACAGTTGGCTCATTTCCCAATTCCGCAGGATGAACCGTAGTCCCGCATCCGTAGTTCATTTCCTGCATTGGCGCCGGAATTTTTAGCCCCGGTAGTTGCAAGGGACTGCTTTGCACGCAACACAAGCCCACTTCTGGCTTTTGCGCCACTTCGCTGTAAAATTCCGCCGCCGTTTCCAGATAAGTCATTTTGGTAAAACCCGTAACAACACTAGGTTAGTAGTTTAATTCTGCTAGAGCCTCTCCCCGGCGATTGTTCAACTTTTCCTTAATAAGTTTTTGCCTCAACCAGACCAAAACAGGACTTATATCCTGTCCGGTAGTAGAGACGTTACATGTAACGTCTCTACTCCTGTGGTTAATGCGGTTGTAGGGGCGGGTTTTACCAGTCCCTTTTGGGAGGAAGCGAATTATGTTGATAAACCCGCAGAGCGCGCGATGCCGATTCCAAGCGGACATGATATGACGCAAAGAAACCGGGTTTCTCTTAAACATCCTCGCTTTGAAACCACAGATCTACCCAGAAACCCGGTTTCTCATCTTGAATGCGATCTAGATCACTTACTTCTTGTGACGAAGATCGCCTTTACATAAATTAAAAATCTGTTACATTTGTTTACAACAAGGGAAAACGAGGATAAAAAACAATGACTTCACGCTACACAGTTGAAGAAGGCGGCAGACTAAATAACTACGCAATCGAACCCAAAATGTATGTAGAAGACAGCACTTCTCGCGCTGGCTTCACCGAGTATGCAGAAAAGCTAAACGGGCGTTTGGCGATGATTGGCTTTGTCTCGCTGCTGGCGTTAGAAGTCATCACCGGACATGGCGTAATTGGCTGGATAAGCAATCTGTAGGAATTTAAGATTTAAGATTTAAGATTGCAGATTTTAGTGCAACACAACATGGTAGGGGCACGGCATTCTACAACCTTTGATCTGTGACAAAACTTACTGATGCCGTGCCCCTACCCCCCATCGATCCGGCTGAAAATAAGAATTTGAGATTTAAGATTGCAGATTTGAGATTTAAGACTAAAACTCAATCTGCAATCTGCAATCTGCAATTGAATCATTCGCGCAAGCTATAACCAACACCGCGCACGGTATGAATTAACCGGGGCGCGGTTTCGGTTTCTAATTTTAGGCGCAGGTAGCGGATATAAACTTCAATAATATTAGAATCGCCCATAAAATCGTAACCCCAAACTTTTTCTAAGATTTGCTCGCGGGTGAGGACTTGGCGGGGATGGGCGAGTAAGTATTCAAGTAAATCGAATTCTTTGGCAGTTAATTCTATACTGCGATCGCCGCGCCAGACTTCCCGGGTGCTGCGATTTAAACTTAAGTCGGCAAATTTTAATACATCGGGGTTAGGTTCTTGCGTGCGTCGCAGGTGGGCGCGTACTCTGGCTAATAATTCTTCAATGCTGAAAGGTTTGACGACGTAATCATCGGCACCAGCATCTAATCCGGCGACGCGATCGCTTATTTCTTCTTTAGCCGTTAATAAAATAATCGGTACTTTATCCCCCGTACTTCGCAAGCGGCGACAGATTTCCACCCCCGTTATTCCTGGCAGCCCCCAATCGAGAAGTATAATATCGGGATGCAATTCCCTGGCGGCGGTGAGTCCTTCAAAACCATCGTTCTTGACGCTGACTTGATATCCTTCGTATGTCAACTCAATTTCTACAAATCTAGCCAGTTTAACTTCATCTTCAATCAGTAAAATATGCGAGGTCATATTGATTTTAGATTTTGGATTCAAGGTTTATTGGTAAAA
The DNA here is from genome assembly GCA_003486305.1 of Cyanobacteria bacterium UBA11371. GTDB lineage: Bacteria > Cyanobacteriota > Cyanobacteriia > Cyanobacteriales > Aerosakkonemataceae > Microseira. Next base: position 9,733 of record DNGJ01000394.1, on the reverse strand, counting down.
CAAGGTTATGTAAAGAATTTCAGCTTTTTGCTAAGGCAATGGTGATAATGGGTTATATGAGTATAACTGCGCTCGCTGACTGCAATGGTCAAATTTGTACATAATTTGACAAATTGCCTCAAGCAAGGAGGACTGGATGTTCTGGAAATGGCTTCAGTGGCAACAAGAAAGACAAACAATGGAAATTTTATCATCCCTCAGCTATCGCACGGGGGAGCTGAGTAGCTATCTGAAAGAAATTGCCTCCGGCGTCAGTCAATTGCTTGGGGTTGATTGGTCGGTGGTAACCTTATGCCAGGAAGGATTCGAGAAAGTCTTAGCCAGCAGTATGGACATCGAGGATACTACCGATCAAACTTATTCATTGCACGGTAGTTTAACGGGTACAGTCGTCAAAACCGGGCAAACTCTGGTGGTGCAGGATGTCAAAAATTGCACCAACTATGGCAAAGCACCAGAAGGATATTGCGCTTATTTGGGCGTTCCCTTGCGTCCTTCCCACGGAAAAGCAATTGGTACTATTTGTTCTTTTCATAAAAAACCGCGCAAATTTGCCCCAGGAGAAATTCGCATTGCCGAAATGTTTGCCGAACGCGCCGCCACTGCGATTGATAATTATTATCTTTACCAACAACAGCGAAAATTTAACGAAATTTTAGAGGATGAAGTTGCAAAGCGGACTGAAGAATTGCGGATGGCGCAAGCTAAATTAGTAGAACGGGAACGCTTAGCAGCAATTGGCGAATTTGCTGCCACCATCGTCCATGAAATTCGCAACCCTTTAACCACAATTAAATTGGGTTTAAACGGTTTTAAGCGTTTAGATTTATCCGAATTAGATCGCGATCGACTTTATCTATCTTTAGATGAAGCCAATCGGCTAGAAAGATTGTTGCGGGAAATTTTACTTTATGCCAAACCGCAGGCATTGAATTTAACCAAAATAGATTTAAACAAATTTATAGCAGAAAATTTGGAAACCCTGGGGAATATGCCAGAAGCAATGGGTTGTAAAATAGAATTTATCCCAGCTTCTACGGGTGTTAAAATTATTGGCGATGAGGATAAATTGAAGCAAGTATTGATAAATATAGTGCGGAATGGATGTGAAGCGATATGCCTCCGGCACGCTGGCGCGATCGCACAAGGAGAAACAGTAACAATCAAACTAGAAACTTGCCTAGTTCCAGATAAAGTTTGCATCCAGATTCACAACGGAGGCGACCCAATTCCCCCAGAAGTTTTACCGAAAATCACCCAACCATTTTATACAACAAAAGCCACCGGAACCGGATTGGGATTGGCAATAGTCAAGCGGATTATTGATGCTCACGGCGGCGAGTTTTGTATCCAATCTTCTGCCGCTCTTGGAACAACCGTAAGCGCGATCTTGCCTTTAGTTGCTTAAACATTGTAGGAGCGAATGGCAATTACTTAAGCGAGGCAGAGCCTCGCCGATCTCGTTCCCAGGCTGAGCCTGGGAACGAGGATCGGGAGGCTCTGTCATTCTTCACTTAGATATTAAGGATGGCAAAATCTGGATTCAATATAGTGGCACAGAAACGGCGATCGCCAAAGTTCTGAAGGATAAAGGAGTGCCTGAATCCGATATTGTGTTGGGGTTTCACTCTCCCTTCAAACGTCAATTTAGTGGATATGCCCTGGCATAAATGGTCAGCACTCGATCTTACCTTACCCGACACCGATCCAATCGATCTGTTCTAGACTAGAATTATGCCTGGAAAAGACTTCTACCACGAAACCGTTAAAATTGCCTTGATAAAAGACGGCTGGACGATTACTAAAGATCCGCTGACATTAAGTGTTGGGACGAGACCAGCCTTAGTCGATCTCGGTGCAGAAAAGTTATTTGCCGCAGAAAAAGATGCTCAGAAAATTGCGGTTGAGATTAAAAATTTTCTCAGCCCCTCACCCATGAACGATCTAGAAAAAGCAATGGGGCAGTTTTTTCTTTACTCAGACATTCTGGCAGAACAAGAACCCGATCGAATGCTTTACTTGGCGATTCCCTTTGCTGCCTATCGAGGTATTTTTTCAGAAGAAGTCGGGCAACTCGTCATGAGGAGAAGACCCGAATTTAAACTATTAGTTTTCAATCCAAGGATTCAGGAGATTATGCAATGGATACCCCCAATCGCTGGTACAGCCTCTTAGAAAAAATTTTAAGCGAGTATGTTGCCATTCTGAAGCCTTATGGTGACGTAAAAACCTATTTAATAGTTAGCCAAGATCGCAATCACTTCTTCCTGATGCACGAAGGGTGGAACGATCAACGGCGAGTTCACGGCATCATTGTTCACGCTGAAATTCGAGATGGCAAAATTTGGATTCACTATGATGGACTTGAAGATGGTATCACTGACGAACTTGTTGCCGCAGGTGTCCCCAAAGACCGCATCGTCTTAGCCTTCCACCCGCCTGATGTGCGCGTACATACGGGATATGCCGTGGCATAAGCAGGACAGCCTATGAGTAGCCAGAATCCCCCGATTCGCATCTTAATTGCAGACGACCATCCGGTTGTTTGCTCTGGCATTGCTGCGATGCTCGAAATTGACCCAGAGGCGAACATTCAAGTTGTCGGTCAAGCCAAGAATGGCTGCGAAATGGTGGAATTGTTTGCTCAACTCCAAGCTGATATTGGATTAGTCGATTTGCGGATGCCAGAAATGAGCGGAGTAGAAGCGATCGCGCAAATTCGATCCCAGTTTCCCGAAGCTCGCCTGATTGTCCTCACAACCTATGATGGCGACGAGGATATTTACCGAGGCTTGCAGGCAGGGGCGAAAGCCTATCTGCTCAAAGATACTCCCCGCGAGGAACTATTACTGTGCATTCAAACCGTTTATGCAGGGCGATCGTTCATTCCACCCCATATCGGCGTGAAATTGGCAGAGCGGATGAGTAGCCCTGTTCTGAGCAAGCGGGAACGCGAAATTCTGGAATTGATCTCAGTCGGGATGAGTAACTTGGAGATTGGGACAACGCTGCAAATTGCAGAAGGAACCGTCAAATCTCACATGAATAACATTCTCAGTAAACTAAATGTTAGCGATCGCACTCAAGCCGTGATGGTGGCGCTGAAGCGAGGATTGATTAGCTTACCAGAAAATTAGGTTTAAAGCGGTTTTCAAACCCATTTAGTTAACAAATAGCGGTCGTGGTCTTTAAATCCAAAGCGATGATATAATTCCTTAGCTTTCGTATTGCTCCGATCCACTTCCAGATGCAGCGCTTTTATCCCAAGATAACGACAAACTTCTTGCATATACTCTAAAGTTTTAGTGCCAATTCCTTGCCCTCGATAATTCGCTCTAATATAAAGTTCATCAATAAAAGCATCGCGTCCGTGGAATTCCAAGCTATAGCCAATTGTGAGAACAACATAGCCAATAGTTTCTCCTTGATGCTGAATTAACCAGACACCCCCATAAGATTTATTGTTTAACAGATTAGTCAGAGCATCACAGGTATTATCATCAAATGTGAGATGTTCTATCTGATAAAACTCCTGTATCAATATCAAGAGAGTATCAACATCAAAAATTTCTGCTGGTTTGAAAGTGACCATTGAATTTAACCCGATAATAAAAGGTTGATTTCCCTCTGTCTTCTCTTTGTCTGGAGTAGTTATATCATGTCCGCGCTCATTGCCCATAATAAAAAAACCTCGCAGAGTCGTTGAGTAGGGACACGGCATCATAGATATCTCGGACAAACAATGGACGTTAATAATGCCGTGTCCCGGCTACCGATTATGGGTAATTGACCGGACATGATATTAGTTAAAAAGGTGCGTTACAAACGCTGTAACGCACCAACAAACTATTCAGCAGGGATAAACTTAAGCGAAACGCCGTTCATACAAAAACGCTGACCAGTAGGCGCAGGGCCATCGTTAAATACGTGACCCAAATGTCCACCACAACGACTACAATGCACCTCAATTCGAGTCATAAAAAACGACCGATCTACTGATGTGCCAATCGCCCCTTCAATTGGAGCATAAAAACTAGGCCAACCCGTACCGCTGTTATATTTAGTTTCCGAAGAAAACAGCGGCAAATCGCAACCACTACAGACAAAAGTCCCTTGACGATATTCCTTATCAAGCGGACTCGTACCCGCGCGTTCCGTGCCGTGTTGACGCAGTACGTTAAACTGTTCAGGCGTCAAAATTTTGCGCCATTCTGCCTCAGTTTTTTGAATTTCAAATTCATTTTTGGCAGTTGCCATAACTTCTGACCTCCAAGGTAAATGACGCGATAACCATGCTGCGCCGATAAATACGACGCCAGCTTGTAAAAAATTTCGCTTCTTCATATTTTAAGATACAGGATTTTTTAACCTTTAGCTTCTGGCATATTGCACCAGTAGCTAGCCGAGGCGGAGCCTCTAGGTTTTCGTTCCCAGGTTGAACCTGGGAACGAGTTATAACCCGTTTTAACGGGTTAGCTGTAGAGACGTTACATGTAACGTCTCTACAGCCAGAAATTTCTGGGCGTTTATCCTAACAAGCTGTCGGAGGAGGAAGTATTTCTAAACCGTATTTGGGAGCAGTTGCAATTAATTTTTCGATATCTGCGCCAGTCACAGCAGGTGGGGTCAGATTTTCTGGCGAAACTGTAGCACCCACTTCGATAAAAAACTTCTCCAATCCTCCTGGTGTTAACCAGCACAAAAATTTAGCTGGTTTAGCGCCGATGTTACGGAAACTGTGGGGCTGTCCTTTAGCAGAATGAATGAAGGTTCCTGGTGTAGCAATGATTGTTTCTTCCCCAAGTTGAAACTCTATCTCGCCTGCTTGAATGTAAAAAGATTCGTTTTCCATAGTATGAATGTGGGGCGGAACTGCGCTGTTGGGTTGCATGACAATTTCAATTAACCCATAGGTTTGATTTGTATTTTCGCTCAGTGCTTTAAAGGTGTACAAATCTCCCAGTACCCAAGCAGAGTAACCTTCACCTGGTTGCATCAATATGCTGTCTTGCTTTATTGTCATTTTACCGTTTAATCTAAGATTGCTTTGAATTTAATATGTAATAACCAAATTGGTTTGGCATGATATATTCCTGAATGTTTAAATGAAAAATGCTGAGAATTAACTCAGAAAAATATCAGGATAATTTCAGCAAATATTAATGTTAAAATAAAAAAGTGTATAATGTGGGGAGAAAGCGTGAAGCGAATAGTTTTCTGCGATTTTGATGGAACGATTACAGCGCGGGAGACGTTTGAGGCAGTCATCAAGCAATTTGCACCGGAACTTTCTGCCCGATTGCTGCCCCAAATGTATGCAAGAGAACTGACTATAAGAGAGGGAGTACGGCAAATTTTAGAGTCAATTCCATCGTCGCGCTATCCGGAAATTATAGAATTAACCAGACCGCAACCGATTCGTCCGGGATTTTCAGAATTACTCGATTTTCTAGAAGTTCAGGGCGTGCCTTTGGTGGTGGTTTCTGGTGGACTGCGCGGGATGGTAGAAGCTGTTTTGGGATCTTTGGTAGAACGAGTGCATGGAATTCATGCAATTGATGTCGATACGAGTGGCGCGAAGTTGGTCTTGCGATCGCAATACGAAGCCGGTACAGAAATGGTGGCAAAAGTCAAGGTAATCGAAGCATATGCGCCAGAACAAGCGATCGCTATCGGCGACTCACTTACCGACTTAAATATGGCACTCGTTGCACCACTGGTATTTGCACGCGATCGCCTCGCCAAATATCTCGACGAACATCAAACACCCTACATCCCCTGGAACGACTTTTTTACCGTGCGCGACTATCTCGCAGCATTGTGGAAATAATCCGGGATGCTTTCCCCATCCTTGATCGTTAACCAACACCATTACGCCTTGTAGGGGCACGGCATTCAAAGATTCTGCATCGCGCCAGATCTTGCACCTGCCGTGCCCCTACCGCTATTCTGACTGATTCTGTTCATCAAGATGCTCAACGCTGCGCCCCAGATACAGTACAAGAAAATCACGCGCCGCCGATTGGTTAAGCTTTGCTAACGCTTCGACGATCTCTGGAATGGAGTCAGCCAAAGGATCTCTTGCCTCGCTGACCCAGTGGTGAACAGTAGACCGTCCTACTCCCATTGTCACTGCCAAACGATTTTGGCTGATGCCGTAAGTTTCAAGCACCTGTTTCAGTGCTTTCCCTGCTCTTCTCATGCCCCAATGGTGTCAGAGGACTATGACCAAGTAAATGTTTACAGGTGTATACGATGGGGTAGAATCGGGATGTACCCAACTGTAAACATAAGGAATAAACAGGTAAATCAAAATGTCAAATCAACCTTCTCAGGCCAACGAACCGCTTGATGCAGCTACGATTGAGGCTTTAACAGCTTTGGGCATTCCAGCCAATCGGATGATTTTAATTGGTACAAAAGAGTGGATAACGGGGGTGATTCACAATTTGCACGCAGTACGTTTTGCCGAGGTAGGGGCGTGGAGTCAATTAGTCCCGACTCGTAACAAAGGGGAGATGATTAGCGTGCTGATGCGTCGGAGAGCGTCAGATCGGGCATGAGTCGGGGTGGGGTGCGATCGCATTGTATTTCTGCGTTCTCTGTATTTTTGGGACAAGGAAGGAGTGAGAGCGATCGCGCTCTTCTGTGTCACGCCACTACCCTTACTGAAACTCAATTTTCATCAGTTTTCTCTAGACCTCCACTTTTGGTCAATGAACTCCCAAGTGGCTTCGAGGAACTCTCCATTGGGCAAAATAATACTAACTCCAATGAAATCGCCAAGGTCAAATTCCCCGACAGCGCCAGTTAAATCAACGTCGAACAACCCTCCGTTATCAATCATGTCCCAAGTGGCTCCGGACAAATCGACGTTTCTCATATTGCAGTGCTGGAAAGCCGCACTGGTAAATTCAGCACCTCTGAAAGTAGCTCCTTCCAAATTGACAGAGTAAAGCCTAGTTACCTGCAAGAAAGCACCATCCAAATTAACTCCCCTCCAGTTGGCTTCATTAGAAACAACATCAGTCAAATCAGTTTTGGACAAATTAGCCCCTTCCAAGTTAACTCCATCAAAGCAAGCATCCATAAATTTGGCTCCGGACAAATTAGCCCTACTGAGATTAGCCCCAGTTAAATTAGTCCTATCCAAGTTAATTCCGGGCAAATTAGCTCCACTCAAATCAACCCCCTTCAGGGTAGTGGATCTAAAAACTCGCTCCCCAGCAGCATACCTTTCGATCAACTCCTCTGTGTCTATTCTGGACATAACTCTCTTCCGCATCCATTTACACTTGCACCAATTGTAGTTACAGAAGAAGATCGAACCGTTGAAGAAGGAAGTGCGATCGCGCCCTTTGTTCGCAGTATGAGTTTTAATTTAATTGTCTCGCATCGGTGCGTTACGCGATCGCTAACGCACCCTACCCTTACTACCCTTACTACCATTAGCCATTAGCCATTAGCCATTAGCTTGCGTTAGTAGCGCTTTAGCCGCAACGATTGCGGTAAACTCAGATCTTGCGGTATCTCCGGAGCAAACCTTGGGTGTAGAACTACGCAGCTATGTATATATAGACAGCTTGCAACAGCAATACGCAGCTTATCTGGGAACGGTCGCCCAAGGATTCTTGCCATTACCGGGAGATACATCCCTCTGGATCGAAATCTCACCCGGTATCGAAATTAACCGGATTACGGATGTAGCGGTCAAATCCGCTTCGGTTCGTCCGGCGGTGCAAGTAGTAGAACGACTGTACGGTTTACTAGAAGTACATTCCAGTTCCCAAGGCGAGGTGCGGGCGGCGGGGCAAGCAATATTGGCGACACTGGGAGTACGTAGAGAAGAATGTCTCAAACCCCGCGTTATATCTAGCCAAATTATCCGCAATATCGACGCATACCAAACCCAACTAATCAATCGCGGGCGGCGGGGGCAGTTAATTTTAGCCGGACAAACGCTTTACGTCCTAGAAGTAGAACCAGCCGCTTATGCCGCCCTCGCCGCCAACGAAGCCGAAAAAGCCGCTGCGATTAACATTTTGGATGTTTTGCCCATCGGCAGTTTCGGGCGCGTTTACTTGGGGGGAGCAGAACGAGATATTCTAGCGGGTGCAGCCGGTGCGTTAGCGGCAATTGAAAGCGTAATTGGTCGAGAAAATCCTAGCGGGCGGAAGGAATAACGGCAATGGCAAATTTCGAGCATCTAGCCTTGCTAGAAGCAGGTGGAATTAAATGGATTGAGTGGAGAAACAAACACCCCGATATCCAACCAGATCTGAGCGAAGCTAACCTGCAAGGGTGGAACCTCAGAGGCGCTTGCTTGCAAGGGGCGAATCTGAGAAAGGCAGATTTGAGCGATGCTTTACTCGTAGGAGCAAACCTCAGCAATGCCGAGTTGGGCGGTGCAAACTTGCACCAAGCAATCCTTAGCGAAGCCAACCTTTTCGCAGCTAACCTCAGCATCGCCCAATTGAGCTACGCTGACCTCACAGAAGCAATTCTGAGTGAAGCTAACCTGATTGGATCTGACCTTTTGGGCGCGAATCTCAAACGGGCAGATTTGAGCGCATCTAACTTGATTGGAACTAACCTCAGAGGCGCTAATTTGAGAGGGGCAGATTTGGGTGCGGCGAAGCTTTCCCGAAGCAATCTTAGCGAGGCGAATTTGATGTCAGCTAATTTGATTGGTGCGGATTTAAGCGAGGCGAATCTCTACGAAGCCGAAATGAGCCAAGCTTATCTTTATAAAACTAACTTGCAAAAGTCTAATTTAAGCGATGCTCACTTGAGTGGCGCTTACCTAGTGCGGGCAAATTTGAGCGAGGCGGATCTGAGTAGAACTGACTTAAAATGGTCTGACCTTAGCTTTGCTAATCTTGCTGGAGCAAATCTGAGAGGCGCTAACCTTAGAGGCGTGAAACTGCACAAAGCGAACCTGACAGGCGCGTACTTGCAAAAGACAATTATGCCCGATGGCACAATCCACGATTAGCATTGCACATTAGACCTCTTGCATAAGTTTGTAGTAAGGACTTTAGTCCTGTTTTATGAGGCTAATGGGGACTAAAGTCCCCACTACGAACGGTATTTTTGCAATCTAATATGGGAGAAAAAGGACTGCGTTAATTAAGATCTTGCACCTGCGCTTTCAGCCCGCCAGCGATTAGCGAAAGTCCACGCTTTGTGGGCTAAAAGCTTTTCTAGTCGGATTTATCTCACATCTTGCACCAGTCTCAATAATCCGGAGGCAGAGCCTCCTAACCCTCGTTCCCAGGTTGAACCTG
>DNGJ01000394.1:0-153 GCA_003486305.1 Cyanobacteria bacterium UBA11371 | reverse complement strand
CTTAATTTATTCCCCGGCGGGTTTTGGCAACTGGTGCAAGATATGGATTAATTAAAATAAATGTCGAATTACTCGGCAGGGATTTCCCACTGCGATCGCATTTTCCGGAATATCTTTTACCACCACGCTGCCAGCGCCTATCGTAGTATTATC
>DNGJ01000082.1 GCA_003486305.1 Cyanobacteria bacterium UBA11371 | reverse complement strand
TCGGATTGCTGAGGAATTAGGTGAAATGGGTGTACCTAGAGAGGATATTGTATTAGGGTTACACCCTCCTTATAAACGGCAGTTCACCCAGTATGGTGTAGCGTAGGCAATCTGGCGATCGCATCAGCCCCAAGCGCGTGCGATCGCAGGTAAACTAGATTCAGAGATTAAAAATCAAGTGTGCCTATGCTATCCATTGAGCAATTGACACAGGCAGCCCTATCTTTACCGAGTGCATTAAGAGCGCTGCTGGCAGAAAAGTTAGTAGAAAGCCTGGAATTTGATACCGATCCAGCTATTAAAACAGCTTGGGTAACTGAGGCAAAAAAACGGCGAGATGAAGTCAGAAATGGTACTATTCAACCAATTCCAGGGGAAGAAGCTTTAGCACAAGTGAGGCGACTGCTTGAGCAATGAGATATGTATTTCACCCGGAAGCGATCGCCGAATACTCTCAAGCAGTTCAATACTATGCAGAACGTCGTACCGAACTAGCGCAAGCGTTTATCGATGCAGTTGAAGATGCAGTCTATAGAATTAGAGAGTCCCCGACTCGTTGGCGCGTACTTGATGAAGATGTTCGGCGATGTCTGACACGCAAGTTTCCCTATGGAATTCTCTACACAATTGAACAGGACTACATTCTGATTCTGGCTGTCATGCATTGTAGCCGCGAGCCTGGTTATTGGAAAACTCGTAGAGAATAATTGAAGATCGATAACTCAAGTTGCGATCGCAGAGGAAAGGTACTTGCCTTCAGCCGTAGATTTTAGCGCTTAAGCGCGACTACAAACCAGAGCTTACGCATCTCTTCCCTCTTCCGGGTCTTTCAGGTTAAATATGCTGTAGGGGCACAGCACGATCAATATGTCGGTTCTATCAAGATTTTAATTATGCCGTGCCCCTACAAGAATGTTCAGGTTGAACATTAGCATAATAATTCCGCAAGACTCACAAAAGATTGCCGTCCCCATCTGGTGGATGTGCGCGCGATCGCATGTGGGAAAATCGAAAGACAAAATGCTAGAGATATTTTTAAAACCCAAGGAAACTCCCAAAAGGTAGATGTCGTTCAAGATTTTTTGTGGCAGTTGGGGTTGGAGTAAAAGATAGATATTTATAGCTTTGGTTTCAACAAAAACTGAGATTTTATTTTTACATCTGCGCCAAAACTGTCTTTTTATGGTACAATCTACATCCAATTTATAAGTATTTTAAATTAAAAAATAAAAATGAAAAGATTTAGTTAATAGAGCGCTTGAGAGTTATAAAACAAAATAAGTTCAGAGACTTGAAGTGCTAGGGAGAAGCGAGCGGATGCCAACTTTCCCTTAAGAAAGTGCTTTTACTCCAACACAGGAATACCAAGGAACTGTAAGATGGTAGAGCGGTGAACTCTAAGATATGCAACAAAAACTTGACTTGGGCAGGATATTGTTGATATATCAAATCGCCGAAAAGCCATCGTTCTCGGTTTCAAGACTACTCGCATGTATAAAAGCTGGACCATTAATTTTGGTGCCTTGCCGTTTGTTGGCGTTCACCTTGCTTGCCTTGCTGCATTTTGGACAGGTGTAGATCCATTGGCTATTTGGATGTGTGTCGCTTTATTCCTGATCCGCAAATTTGCTATTACCGGCGCCTATCATCGTTACTTCTCCCACCGTTCCTACGAAACAAGTCGCTGGTTTCAATTTATACTCGGAGTGCTAGGAACATCCTGCGCGCAACGCGGCCCGCTGTGGTGGGCATCGCACCATCGCCATCACCACAAGTATTCAGATACAGACGAAGATATTCATTCTGCCAAAAAACAAGGTTTTTACTGGTCGCATGTGGGCTGGATTGTCTCGTTTGACTACGATGACTACAACCCAAAATTAGTCAAGGACTTGACAAAATACCCAGAATTACTCTGGCTGGAAAGATACAACGTGATCCCAACAATTATCCTTGCCGTTGGATGCTATTTGGTTCACGGTTGGATGGGTTTAGTTTGGGGATATTTTATCAGCACGACGATTCTTTATCACACAACGTTTTCCATCAATTCCTTGTGTCACGTATTCGGTACGCAGCGCTATGACACGGGTGAATCGAGCAAAAATTCTTTATGGTTGGCGCTGATTACTCTGGGCGAAGGATGGCACAATAACCATCATTGCTATCAGCTTTCGGCGCGTCAAGGTTTCTTCTGGTGGGAAATTGACATCACCTATTATGTGCTGTTGTTGCTATCTGCATTCGGCCTTGTTTGGGATTTAAAACAACCGCCGAAACGATTGCTGCAACCTGAAGCGATGATAGCAGGTCGGTGATAAATAAACCCCTCCCCTGCCAGGAGAGGGGCAGATCAAAAAATGCGATCGCCTAGCGTGCCTCCAGGCATATCGCTCAAATCATGAGCAAATAATGACCAAGCAAAATCCTCGGCAATTGGCATTTATTGCCCTCCGATCGGTTCATCGGGGGGCATTTGCCGATGTTGCCCTCGATAAAGTTCTGCAAAATGCTAATTTAAGCAATCTAGACAGAGGATTGGTAACAGAATTAGTTTATGGCAGCGTCAGAAGACAAAGAACCCTAGATGCACTAATCGACCAATTAGCTAAAAAACCTGCCAGCAAACAACCAGGCGATCTCCGCATAATTTTACATTTGGGTTTATATCAGCTGCGCTATCTTAACCAAATTCCTCCTTCTGCGGCGGTTAATTCTACCGTCGAACTTGCTAAAGAAAATCACTTTTCCGGATTGACTGGTTTTGTTAATGGTTTATTGCGGCAATATATTAGGCAGGATGCCGACTCCACAAATCAACACCTGCTTAAGTTGCCAGAAAACCCCGTCGAAAGGTTGGGAATTTTACACAGTTTTCCCGATTGGATTGTACAAGTTTGGCTCGAACAATTAGGTGATGCAGAAACAGAACAACTCTGCGAGTGGATGAATGCTTCCCCGACAATTGACTTGCGGGTTAATATTTTGCGAACTTCGATTGAGGAAGTAGAAGCGGCGATGGATTCCGCGGGAATTTCTGTTAGTCGCATTCCCCATCTGCCCCAGGGATTGAGGTTAACTGGAACTATCGGGACAATTGCGAACTTGCCTGGATTTAGTCAAGGTTGGTGGTCAATTCAAGATAGTAGCGCGCAATTGGTAAGTTATTTACTCGATCCGCAACCGGGGGAAGTAATAATTGATGCTTGTGCGGCACCCGGAGGGAAAACAACTCATATCGCGGAATTGATCGGGGATAATGGGACGGTGTGGGGATGCGATCGCACTCCCTCGCGACTGAAAAAACTACAAGAAAATACCCATCGACTCGGCTTAAAATCGATTCAAATTTGCACCGGAGATAGCCGCAATCAATCCCAGTTTACCAACATCGCCGACCGAGTTTTACTCGATGCCCCTTGTTCGGGTTTGGGAACTTTACACCGCCGCGCCGATGCCCGCTGGCGTCATACTAAAGAAACAGTCACAGAACTGGCGACGCTTCAGGGGGAACTTTTAGAACAAACAGCAACTTGGGTTAAACCGGGCGGTAGTTTAGCCTACTCTACCTGCACGCTGCACCCCCTAGAAAATGAAAATATTATTAAAGCATTTCTAGAACGCCACCCACACTGGCAAATCGAATCCCCAATCCCCAATTCAAACTTAGCAACCTTTACCACTCCAGAGGGATGGCTGAAAGTTTGGCCTCATCGGCATCAAATGGATGGTTTCTTTATGGTGCTACTGAAATGCAATTGAAACAGAAGAAGCCAGAAACCGGGTTTCTTTGCGTAAGTAAAAGTTACAAAAAATTAATTCTTTTTTTATTCTCAATTTTTCTTCTTTTTGATCGATTAAGCTGTGAGGGAAGAGTTAGGAAAAAATCAATGGCATCTAACTCAAATGTTAAAAATCTCGTTAAGATTCTGATTGGTGCAGCTTGGCTTGATGGAAAAATTCAGCCGGAGGAAAGAGAATATCTCGACCGGGTCGCAAAAGAAAAGGGATTAACAGACGATCCGGAAATTCGACCTTGGCTGTATGAATTACGGTCAGTGTCACCCGATGAGTGCTATCGGTGGTTGGAAGAATATTTAGGCTCGCGCCCAACTTCTGAAGACTGCCAGAACCTGATCGAAGCCATCAGTGGCTTAATTTACAGCGATGGTAACGTTGCCAACGAAGAAGCCAAACTGTTAATGAAGTTACAGCAACTCGAAGAAGCCAATTCCTCAACCCAGCCAGTTGAGCAAAATGTACTTAAAGCGATTCAAAAGCTTTACCACCGCTGGGTTAACCGTCAAGCTTAGCAAGGCGTGGTAATTGGTAATTGGTAATTGGTCATTGGTCATGGCTCTTAGCATAGTGAACTACCCCACCGCATAGGCGGATGGGGCTTCTGTACTCATGGGCGAATGCCTCAAATGAGACTTTCGCCCCATTTTTGGTCTTACTTCCCCTCCTACAGCAGAGACGGCTGAACCTTCCGCCTTTAGCATTCTGATTCCTTCTGCTCTAATATTGATAGCTGCATTCCCATCGCGGTCATGATGAGTGCCGCAATGAGGGCAAGTCCATTGCCTTATTTCTAGCGGCATTTCATCGATTATGAAGTAACAATTAGAGCAGAGTTTGGAACTAGGGAACCATCTATCAATTTCAACCAACTTTGCGCCCTTGCGATCTAATTTGTAGGCTAGAAAGTTGATAAACGTTCCCCATCCAACATCAGATATTGCTTTTGCCAATGTATGATTACGAACCATGCCTTTGACATGAAGATTTTCCACTATGACAGCTTGGCTATCGCTGACCAACTTATGACTAAGTTTGTGGAAAAAATCTTGCCGCGAATTGCTAACTCGTTCGTACACTTTGGCAACAGCTTTTCTGTACTTGTTTCGCGAATTGCTTCGTTTTTGCTTACGTGCTAACTTTTGTTGTTTGCGTTTTAGATTCTTCTCATGTTTGGCAAGATGCTTAGGATTATCGTATTTAGAAATTTTTTCACCGTCTGTAACAACGGCAAAGTGTTTCAACCCTAAGTCAATGCCGTAAATCTTGCCCTCTGTCGTAGATGGGTTTTCACCCTCTACTTCAGTCAGGATAGATGCAAAATACTTCCCTGATGGAGTTTTGCTGATGGTAACAGTCTTTAATTTCCCCTCAATTGGTCTATGGATTTTGGCTTTGACGACTCCGATATTGCCAGGGAGTTTTACATTACCATCTACAATCTTGACATTTTGAGGATATTGAACGGACTGCTTCCCATGTTTGGACTTAAACCTAGGAAAACCTGCACGTTTATCAAAAAAGTTTTTGTACGCTGTGGTTAGGTTGAGTGTCGTAGCCTGTAAAACCTGGCTATAACAATCAGCCAACCATTTAGTTTCTTCTGCTTTTTTGAGCGCCGGAAGCAATGCATTGAGTGCTGAACGTCCAAGTCCTTTACCCGTTTCTTTGTAAGTCTCAATAGACTTAGAAAGAGCATAATTCCACCACCAACGGGCAGAGCCAAATGTTTGAGCTAACAGTAATTGTTGCTCTTGGGACGGGTATAAACGAACTTGGACGGTTTTGTGTAGCAATCAACGTCACCTGCTTGGTTGTTGTATTCTATCACGATATAGACTTAGCGATAAAAACAATTTGGAAATATTTGGGGATTGTTCGGGCATCCATAAAGGAAAGGATGTACCTCTCAATCCCCCAAAATCGATCCCCACCGTGTAGACGGATGGGGAATTCCGCAGAATCGGTTAAAACTCGCAATTACCTATTACCTATTACCCATTACCGATTAGCTTTTAGGCTCGCCCAAACCTGGTGTTTCTTCCTTTTGAATCTCAGGCACGATGCTGGGACGTTCTTTATCTTCCCAACCTGGGGGGCGCTTGGAATTATACCAGGCTACCGAGCCTAAAGTTACGGCTGCGATAAAACCAACCACGTACACCACCGTAAAAGACACCGGAAAATGAGGCGCGTTTGCAGCCGCTTCCATTAGTACAAACATTATTTATCAACTCCTAAATCGATCGCTGTCTCTAGAGTATAAAGACTTACTAAAATTATGCATCTTCCCCTAGTTTGATGCTAGGTGCTGAGCTGGTAATAGGTCATTGGTGATTTATGACCGATGACCTATTACCAATGACCCAATTTAATGGTGACTCTTGAAATCGATCGTTGGGGCTGGGGCGGCGGCGGGTGCAGGTGCGGCTCTGCGGGCAGGTGCGGGGCGCGATCGCCTCGCAGTTACCCTTGTCGAGTTTCTGAGCGATCGCCTGCTGCTAGCAGCTGACTGCCCACCTGAAGCACTGCGGCGCGAAGTGCCCCCCGACCAAGACCGACGACGCGATGAACTTGACGTATCCGACGAGCTGGTATTGGACGATGAGGCAAAAGAGCGTCGCCGCCGCTG
>DNGJ01000080.1:4835-5173 GCA_003486305.1 Cyanobacteria bacterium UBA11371 | reverse complement strand
AATACACCCGCCTTAACTGCCATACGAATTTGTTCTGAACTTGGTTCGCGGACGGCTTTTAAAAAAGGAGGCAACACCCGTCCAGCAAATAAAATAACGAACGGCAAAGCCACAATAATTTCATATTTTTCTAGCATCCCCAACGCAAAAATTCCGCCTATCACTCCACCAATCAGCAGCAGCGATAGCACTCCCGTACTTGTTTTTCCACCATGTACTTCGCCCCTACTAATCGCAGTAATAGCAGCAATGTATGCAATAGGAATTAAAGCCAAAAACCAGCGATCTTGCACCATTGCGGGTACGGCACTAACGCCGATTAATAAATTACCACCGCG
>DNGJ01000080.1:4043-4636 GCA_003486305.1 Cyanobacteria bacterium UBA11371 | reverse complement strand
CCGATTAATAAATTACCACCGCGACAAATGCCCATGTTAATCGGGCCAAAAATTGGATGGTGCTTGGACAAGGAATCGTATAACAAAGCAGCCAAAGCAACGCTAGCAGCTAAAGTGCCGCTTAATAACGAAACTTGCAAAGCTGCCACTACACCAATAACTAACAGCAAACCTCCCAGCTTGATGGCATTTTGGCGAGATATCCGACCGCTGGGAATCGGTCTTTCCGGTCGCTCTTTTGCATCGAGTTCGGCATCAAATACATCGTTAAAAACGACGCCGCCTCCATAAAGACCCGTGGTCGCTAATAATAACCATGCGATCGCCTGGTTCTCTAGCACTTGATTTAAGTTTACTACCGCTCCCGCAGCTGCAAAGCCAATTAAAATATCTGCCCAAGCAGTGACAATATTCGCGGGTCGCATTAGTTGTAAATAAGCCCACAAACGGTTTAAATTCAATGTAATTCTCCGATAATTGCTAATTGCTAATTGCTAATTGCTAATTGCTAATTGCTAATTGCTCTTAAATGTAGTAAAAAACAAACCAGGGTAGCTAATTGTTCTTGACCATTAACCATTAGCCATTAACCA
>DNGJ01000080.1:0-3825 GCA_003486305.1 Cyanobacteria bacterium UBA11371 | reverse complement strand
TTAGCCATTAACCATTAGCCATTAGCTATTCAATCAGTGCAAAATCGCGCGTAGATTCTACAACTGGCGACTGTCCTCGTAACACGGAATTTCCGTTATAAAGCTGGCGTTGGTCAACAGGATTGAGTTCTAACCAGTCGGATTCTTTCATCTGACCGCTTTGGCTATATGCAGTTAGAGCATTTTCGTAACAAACGGCTTGCACCTGTGCTTTTGGAATGCCCATTTCTAACATTAACTGGGCGGTTTTAGGCACGGCTAGAGGGTCGCTGATGCCCCAATCTGCACTGCTGTCAACGATAATGCGATCGCACCCATATTGCCGTACAATCTCCACCATCCTGGCATTCCCCATTTTTGTCTGAGGATAAATCGTAAAAGCCGCCCAAAAACCTCGATTTAGTACCTCTTCAACCGTTTCCTCATTGTTGTGGTCGATAATAACGCGCGACGGATCTAAACCATGTTCGATACACACATCCATGCTGCGCGATGTCCCCGCCTTTTTATTGCGATGTGGCGTATGAATTAACACCAAAGTATCTAATTCTTTGGCTAATTCTAGCTGTAAACGGAAATACTTATCCTCAACAGGTGTCATATCATCGTAGCCAATTTCACCAATCGCCACCACCCCTTCTTTACAAGCATAAAGCGGCAGTAATTCCATCACTTCTTCTGCCAATGCTTCATTATTGGCTTCTTTGGGATTTAACCCAATCGTGCAATAGTGTTGGATGCCAAATTGACTAGCTCGAAACCTTTCCCACCCGACAATGCTGCTAAAGTAATCTTTGAAACTTCCAGCATTTGTCCGCAGTTGCCCTAACCAAAAAGATGGCTCAATTACCGCAACAATGCCATACTCTTTCATGACCAAGTAATCGTAAGTCGTGCGCGAGGTCATGTGAATGTGAGGATCGATAAATTTCATGTTGTTGTTAAACATGGTCAATTCCTGATTTCTAAAAATTGCGGGATATCGGTTAACATTTCGGCATCCGCAAATTGCCCCACAGCGCGCCAAAGTTCGGGAGAAACTGAGCGTTTCGCCGCCAAACGTTCGCGGACATAATCGATTAGCATTCGCGCTAATTCTGGATTGGCACGGCGATCGAAACCTTGTATTAAATACAGAGGACTGCCGACAAACAAAGCTTTTAGTATCATTTGATTCCAAGCAATGTTGTCAAAGTAATCTGCCGGATAAGGATTGCGTAATGCCACAGCATTGAAAACGCTGGTCATATTGCTTCGCACGCCTTCCGCCGCTCTTTTGCGAAGCTGTTCTGGAAAGGGTAATAAGGGTAAACTTTGATACAGAGCGACCAACTCGCCTACGTCAGCATTGGAGAAGATTTGATCGAGCGCGAGCAAATATTTCTGCATATCCTCCTGTGGCAAAGCAAGTAGCAACAAAGTGCGAGCCGCTTGATCGACGCTCCAATCACCGGGATACCAATCCCTTCGCATTCTATCTGCCGCTTGCAAATCCGAGTTTGTTAGTTCAAGCTTTTCTTTGCCAGTATAACGAGGAACTGCACTGAAAGCCGCAAAGAAAACGCGCAGATTGACATCAGCAGAAATGTGCTTTTGTTTCTCACTCAGCCAAGCGAAACCTTCCTGAGTCACTTGCTGGGAAAGCCAGCAATTTAGAAGTTCGGAAATTCCATGAATTGAAGTAAGCATATTGCTAATTGCTCATTGCTAATTGCTAATTGTTAATTGCTCATTGCTAATGGATCTCTAGCTTGTTTGTTAACTGCGATCTGGTCAGACAACTTTTTTACTATTAGCCATTAGCAATTAGCAATTAGCTATTAGCCATTCCCAACCTTTTTTTGCATCTCGACCACAGCAAATACCCAATTCCTAAAATCACCAGCGATACTGCTGACGTAGGTTCTGGGATATCCTTGGGCTGCGAGGCGGGTGGATTGCTGCCTTTATTAGCGGAGTCTTTGGAAAGCATCAGTTGATTATAAGTCTGCATCTCCCCTGGGCTAAAATTACCCGTCAAGCCAACAAAATCTTTACCGATTTTCCCCATCACAGAGTCAACCAAGTTATGAATATTATCCGCTATTTTGGGCGCAAAAACCTCTGGAGTGCTGTTGATTACATCATCAGGATTGATGATTGGGTTGTCAGCACCAAGTACCCAGTTGCCATTGCCAAAAACTGTGTTGTTGTCGGTGAATATCCAGTTGCCATTCCCAATCACTTGGTTGTTCTTACCAAAGTTCCAATTACCATTGCCAACGGTTGCATTGTCAGTTCCAAAAAGCCAATTTCCATTCCCGATGGTGGCATTATCAGTGCTGAGATTCTGGTTGTATTTACCGATAGTTGCGTTGTTAGCTGTTAAAGAGTTACTACCGCCAGTATTTCCCGATGGATTTCCGCCACCTGCAAACGGGTTACCACCAGTAAAGGGATTTCCGCCGCTATTTCCGGAAGTATTTCCACCACCAGTAAAGGGATTTCCGCCGCTATTTCCGGAAGTATTTCCGCTACTAGAAGGGTTAGCAGGGTTAACGCCGCCTGCAAAAATATTCCAGAAATTGTCACCGGCGAAAGGATTGCCACCATAGGGTGAATCGCCACCCATCATGGGGGAGCCACCGCCACCGAAGGGATTGCTACCACCTGATGAAGAACCCAGGTTACCGAAAATATCTTCTGGGCCGTCAACACCAGGAAGATCGAACAAACGACCAAAAGGCGATTGACGCAGCTGGCTAGTTAAATCGTTACTGTTATTACCACTGCCCCCGCCCATATTACCAGTAAAAGAATTGCCGCCGCTATTGTTACCCTGGGTAACCAAATTGTTAGCACTAGATTCATTAGTTGCCATGAGTAAATAGCCTCCTATTTTGAGTACAAAAATTACACACAAACTTAAGTTTGCAACCGTCGTGTTTTTGTTTGGTTTTTTAATCCTTTGCTGTGGAAACCGGAGGCGGAGCCTCCCTAACTTGTTCCCAGGCTGAGCCTGGGAACTAGATGATCGAGGCTGCTGCCTTGCTTAACAAAGGTGTTATTTGGCAAGCTGCCGATCTTTGTTTTTCAACTTGCCAGCAGTAATGCCAATTCCTAACAACATTAACCCTAATATTGAAGAAGGTTCTGGCACTGAAGCTCTGTCTACTTCTCTGTCTACTTGTAATACCTGAACCCGACCTTGAAAGAAATCGCCTACGTAAATCTTATCCTTGTCGTAATGTAAGCCAGCCGTCCAATTAAACTTGCCTGGAGTGAGGTCTATTGGAGTCCCATAGGGAGTGGTTCCACCGAGAGCAGGAGGTACAGGAGGTGGAACAATTTCGCCAGCTGAATTACGGGTAGGCTCGCCAAAAACAGTCAGGAGTTTACCATCTTTATCGAATACTTGGACGCGGCTGTTTTGAGAGTCTGCTACATAGATATTCTCAAACTCGTCCACATCGATACCAATAGGTTCTTTAAACTGTCCGGGAGCGTTCCCAGTCGTGCCAAAAGCAAACAGTGGGTTCGCTTGTGAATCTAATACCTGAACGCGCCCATTGTACTGGTCGTTAACATAAATTCTGCCCGTATTTTCGGAGATAATCAAACCTCCTGGCCCGGAAAATTGTCCGAGCGCATTGCCTGGACTGCCAATTGTTCTGATTTGTTCGCCATTTGGGTTGTATACCCTAACAAAATCACCACTAAAATCAGTCACATACAAATTGCCAGCGGCATCAAAATCCATTCCCCCTGGCCCGAAGAATAGACGACCTTCAATCGGCCCATTAAAGCCACCAAAAGATTTAATAAAGTTGCCGTTTGGCTCAAACA
>DNGJ01000569.1 GCA_003486305.1 Cyanobacteria bacterium UBA11371 | reverse complement strand
GACTAAGGTAAAATCTGCGTGAGTTAGGAGAATGGCTTCTAAACCAGCACGAGCGATCGCGGAATCCGCAGCAATCAAAACCCGCGTCACGCCGCCTCCGTCTCGCTTCCATCACCCAGCATTACATCTAACCTGACGCGCAATCCTTTACGAATTAATTCCAGCGGTAGCACATCGCGTGGATTAGTTTCCCAAAGCACCCGCACCAGATCGTGAGGCGTCCTAAAATAGTCATCCCCAGCCTTAATTAACACATCAAAAGGAGCAATCCCCGCCGCAAAAGCAGCGCTATTTTTAGTTACCGCCAACACCAATAAACCCAAAATCCGCTGTCTACCCAAACGAACCAAAACGGGTTGAGTTGTTACCCCAAGATAAGGACGCGGCGCGTTTTGTTTTTGCAAGAAACTTTCCACCGCATTACTCGGTATTGCTAACGCCAAACCATTAGCAACCATACTATTAATACCGATAACGCGCCCCCGTGCATCAGCCAAAGGTCCACCAGAATTGCCAGGATAAAGTCGGATATCTGCTTGTACCCAATCAGGAAATTTTAGATTTTGGATTTTGGATTTTAGATTGGGGGCGGGTTTATTGAAATTATCTGTTTGAGTTGTCTGGTTATCGGTAAAACCCGCCCCTACAGCGTTATTCTGTTCACCTTGAGGGGCGGGAAGAGTTAAATTATCTGTTTCAGTTGTATGGTTATTGGTAAAACCCGCCCCTACAGCGTTATTCTGTTCACCTTGAGGGGCGGGTTTATTGAAATTATCTGTTTGAGTTGTCTGGTTATCGGTAAAACCCGCCCCTACAGTCATGCCAACTGCGTGGATAATTCCAGTGGTAAAAGCGCCGACTACACCTAAAGGGTTGCCTACTGCTAACACTAATTCACCAACTCGTAAATTATCCGAATTGCCGATATTGGCGGCGGTTAAGTCTTTGTCGTTAACTTTAATCGCCGCTAAATCTCGCACCGGATCTTTGGCAGTAATTGCCGCTTCTAATACTCGTCCATCCCACAATTCAACTGTTGTCGAAAAACCGCGAACAACATGGGCATTTGTGATAATTATTCCCTCAGAATGCCAAATTACACCCGCTCCAACTCCGTCATTTCCAGAACGCACTTGAACTGTAGAACGTCTCAAAGTAGCTGCGATGGATGCCAATTCATCAGTTAATTGTGTCATATGCTCAAAGTTGTATAAACCGCCAAGACGCCAAGAATTTCTAAAGACTGCGTAAGTAAGTGCTAGTCCACAAAGCGTGGACTTTTGCTATTAGCCAGGGACTTAAGTCCCTGGCGGGCGATGCGACGGAAATTCTGATTTATTCCTCCCGATCGCCTCTCCATCTACCTCTCGATCTCCCCCTACCTCTTTCCTCTCCTTCGCATCCTTCTTGTCTGACTTTTTCGCCGACAGTTATTGTCAGTTCAATTAATGCGCCACCCCGGATAACTTGTGCCTTTATTGTTTTACCGACGCTTTGAGATCCAAGCATTGCAATGACATCATAGGTATCGTTGATCGGGGTATCGTCGAGTGTTACGATGACATCACCTAGCAACATGCCTGCTGTATCTGCTGGACCACCTGCTTCGATATTGACAGCGATCGCACCCCCAGCAGAGGACAAATTTAGCTGGGTTTTCAGCACATCTGGTAAGCGTACAGGTTGCATTCCCACACCCAAATATCCCCGTTTAATATGTCCCGCTTCTAACAATTGATTCACCACTCGGTTGACGGTAGAAACCGGAATAGTTACATCGCTGCGACGAGATAAACCGGCGGTATTGATACCGACAACGCAACCAGAAGTATCGACTAACGGCCCCCCATCCATACCGGGGTATAAAGTTAGATCGGGTAATAATAATTGGTCGATTTGACCGCCGCGCCAAGTGCGCCACGCCCCGCTTTTGGCGCTGACTACACCCCAACTGGCGGTTAGAGAGCGATCGCTAGATCTTCCCAACGCCAACACTATATTACCCACTTTCAGCGAGTCCACATCGCCAATTGCAGCAGCAGGAAAATCTATTTCCTCTAACTTCAAAACTGCCAAATCAGTACTCGTATCCCTTCCTACCAAAGTAGCGGTAACCGTGCGATTATCGGGCAAAATAACGCTAATTTCGTCCTCGCGTCTAATAGTATGATCGGCGGTAACAATGACACCAGATCGCCAATGAACGCCGCTAGAAGCCATCCTGTGTCTAGCATTAATACCAACAACAGCCATACCCGCGCGTTCAACTGCATCAGCTAAATTATTAGACAACGTAACTATTGCATCAGATTTTTCAGCAGACATTTAATAACTCCATTTGGTAATGGGTAATCGGTAATGGGTAATTGGTCATCGGTATGAACAATTACCAATCCCCAATTACCAATTCCCTACTGTCCTAAGAATGCCGTATTCTCACAGGTAGCGACATCGGTAAAATGGGCAGAAGCATACCTAGAAAAATGGCTAGGGACATTGCTGGACTCACTGTTTACAGAGGCTTGCAGCCGCGTGAGGGAAAGCGTTATCGCGCAACAGCTGTGTGCGGGCACCCTTAAGGGTGCGCGCTTGACAAACCAAGGTGTACCTCATCCGAATGAAATCCGCTATAGGCGTAGGCGGTAAAATCTAGGCGGTTTTCTGGAATTGAACGGTAGCAAAATGTAGCTTAATAAACTTGATGGGAGAGTTAACGCGATGTCACCAGAAATTGAAAGCGCCAGACTCAAATTTCGTCCATTTACCCTAGATGATGTGGATGCGCTGCATCAAATGTGGATTCATCCCGATGTGCGTAAATATCTTTGCGATGACAAAATAATTCCCAGAGAGGAAGTCGCATCCTTGATTGAAAAAAGTATATATTCCTTCCAGATTAATAACTTTGGTCTTTGGGGAGTCTTTCTGCGCGAAGCGGAGATATTAATAGGTTTCGGTGGATTTTGGTATTTTCACACCCCACCAGAATTGGAAATGATTTATGGAGTTGCGCCCGCATATTGGAATCGGGGATATGCTACAGAAATTGCCAAAGCCACGATAAAATACGGTTTTGAACAACTAGGTTTCGATCGGATTGTGGCAAATGCAGATGCACCTAATCTCGCTTCATTGCGCGTGATGCAGAAGGCGGGAATGAAGTTTGAAAAGCAAGCAAACATTAACAATCTAGACTTAGTTTTCTACTCAATATCGCGCCATGAATGGGAGTGAGAAATGAAACTGCATCGATTTGAAGACGCGAGCAAATTTTACGAACAAGTTAAAGACTATTTGCTAAACTACGAAGCCCATCACTGCTTGCTGTTTGGCATCATCGATACTTTGATTCACTATCCCCAAAGATACGACAAAAATCCCTATTTAGCATTTGTAGAAGATGGGGGAAAGGTGGTAGCAGTTGTAGTTAAAACAGCACCGTATGCAACGGTATTATCTAAGATAGAAGATTTTGGTGCAGTGGAAGCGATCGCATCCGACCTCCACTCACAAAAACAACCCCTCCCCGGCGTCAATGCTTTGACAGAAGAAGCACTCGCCTTTGCTCAAATCTGGGAAAAACTGACGGGTGAATCTTATCAGATAGAAATGCAAATGCGAATTCATCAGTTGGAAAGCGTCGAATTAATTGCGAAATCTAGCGGTTATTTGCGTCTGGCTAATGAGAGCGATCGCCAACTAATACTAGAATGGTATAAAGCCTTTGAACTCGATGCAATCGGCACAAATCAGGAAAATATCCACCGCATAGTTGATTATCACATCAAACAAAATCATGCATATATTTGGGAAGATAAAATCCCCGTATCAATGGTTTTTGCTGGAGGTTCAACACCCAACGGAAAGCGAATCACAGCAGTATATACTCCACCCGAACATCGCCAAAAAGGTTATGCCACTTCCTGCGTCGCCGCCCTCAGTCAAAACCTGCTAGATAGCGGTTGCAAATTCTGCTTTCTCTTCACAGATTTAGCCAATCCCACATCCAATCACATCTATCATAAGATTGGTTATCGACCAGTCAGCAATTGGAGCAACTATTCATTTGTAGAGCCATGAAATAAATTTCATGCTCAAAGCTAAAACCTGTTAAAACAGGTTGAAAATTATCATTAACTCGTTCCCAGGTTCAACCTGGGAACGAAATTATAGAGGCTCTGCCTCGCTAACATCCGCACCCCGAAGCAAACTCCACACCAGTTCGTCAGTAAAATCAGGCACAACATTAAACGCCCCAGCTTCCAACAAAGCCAGAGGATTGTGAGTAGAAGCAATCCCAACAGTCAAAATACCCGCACCCACAGCCGAACGAATTCCCGAAGGAGAATCCTCAAAAACTAAACCTTGCTCGGGTGCAATATTTAACAAATTCAAACCCATTTTATACAAAGCTGGATCTGGTTTAGCCACTCCCACATCTTCAGCAATAAGAACCGGATCAAACGCTTCTGTTAACCCCAAAACCGAGAGCATAAGCTCAACATTTTTGCGAGGAGCATTAGTTACCAAAGCGCGTTTTAGATTGCATTCCTCCGTCCAAGCAAGAATCCGATCCAATCCCGCGACAGGTTTTAATTCCGATGCCAACTCGCGAAACCGAGCTTCTTTATATTCAGATAACTGTAAATTTTCAGCCTCTGACAAATAAGGCAATATCTCTTTGATAATCAATGGGTTTAATCCCCCACTAATCCGAGTATCGTAAAAAGTTTGATCTATTTCTAAACCATAATCTTTCAAGATTTCTTTCCAAATCCTGTAATGCAAAGGATCGGTATTAACTAAAGTTCCGTCCAAATCGAATAAAATTGCAGCCA
>DNGJ01000403.1:5355-17907 GCA_003486305.1 Cyanobacteria bacterium UBA11371 | reverse complement strand
GGCTGCGGTTGCGGCTGTGGCTGCGGCTGTGGTTGTGGCTCTACAGTTGGTGGTTGCGGCTGCGGTTGCGGTTGCGGCTGCGGCTGTGGCTCTGGAACTGGTGGTGGCTGGGAGTTTTGTAGCTCTCTCTGAACTTGTCCGCCTTCTATCGGGGGTACAAATTGTAGGGGATTTTCAACTGTAGCTGGATTGGGAGCGGGTGGCTCCCGATTGGGATTAAATGAGGGAGGTTCAGATCCGGAACCGGGAGGCATTTGGACAAAGGCCGGATTTTCAATCGCGCCCTCGCCAGGAATTGGTGTCTGTGTCCTTACAGCGGTAGTAGTTTCAGCTTGAACTGCTGCGATCGCTGGATCGGGATTGGTCTTTGTCCCCGACTCGGTCAGGTTTAGTCCCCTCACCAGATCGCTTGTTTCGTAAAAAGTCCTCAGATCGAACTCATATACTCGCTCAATTTTATCTTTAACAATCACTGCCAGTTGCCCTGCTTGCAGCCCCTGGCTTTGAGAAGCATTTTGATTAGATACTTCTATATTGCTATCGGTTAAGGCTCCCACCAGCGTGGTTTGAGTTTCGGGTATGTAGCGCACGAATAAAGCCGAACCCCTAATCCCAGCCGCTGCGTTGGGCGTCCGCACCCGCGTTGAACCGCGTCCAGGTGGAATCAGTAGCAGCACGGTGCCATTATTCAATCGAAAGTTTCGCGTGTTCGGTAAGAACTGAAATACTGCCTGTTCCCCGACCCGGGCTAAAGAGCCGTCGTTGAAGCGCAATTCGGCTAGGGAGGCTCTCCCGGTAGCTAGCGCATCTTCAGCGGCTAGCGACTCTGATAGGCGTGCGGCACGCCCCTGTTGATTTTTGGGGATTATCCGAACAATGTTGCGTAATTGCTGAATAATAGCCCTAGTTAGAGGCGTTTGACCTTTGGCCTCTCTGGGGAGAGGTAGGGTCATCGCGCCCCATAACATGAAGGTAAATAATAAGACTAACTTGCGAGACATCGCATTAAATGCAAGCTAGCACTTGTGCTACTACTTTTCCAAGATAGCCTTTGTTCTGGTATATCGACACTGGGGATGTCCCCCAATATTCGTAAAAATACGTTAATTATGCGCGATCGGGGGAACGGGTTCGGTAAAACCAGGTAATATAGCGTTTAAAATTAACAAATTTTTAACACAGATAAAGCCTGCGTGGGGGCTAAAGATGATTTCTGGGAAGATATACGGCTGACTTCCCTCTACCGATATTTACGGATTAATGGCTGGATATACGCAGGATTTTAGCAGCGGTTGAGCGATCCACATCGGTGTCGATGACAGCGGGGATACGCATCCTGTACAGTGGTGAAGATTTGAGATCGATCTTGTTCTAAAGCAGGCCACTAAATGCTGCTTCGCAACCAACTAGGTCAAAAAGTTCAGCGAGTACGTTGGATAGATATCGCTTTCTCGATAGTTTTGGCTTCGATCCCAGAAGCTTCGTTATGCATCGGATTGAATGGGGCGGCTGCTAGTTTGGAAAAGGATACGGAGTTGCACTCAGCTGGCGACAAAACCCTAGCTCAAAGGGTAGCTTCCTCTGCTGTTACTTTATTTGGGTCTGCGATCGCTTCGTCAGGTGAGCTTGGCGAGAATCCAGGGCAGAAAACCCCTTCGATCTTACAAGGGCAAGCCTGGGAAAATAATACCTGGAACGCTACGTTGCCCGATCTCAGGCGAGATCGTAACTCGCTCCCGGCTCAATCAAGTGCCGAACCACAACCAATCAATTTACACTCTCAGGAAACTGTCGAACAGTACCCGTTACCAACAGCGAACGATTTGGAGGGTTTCCCCCATAGAGAAACCGCAGAGAAGCTGCTCGACATCGAGGAAAATCGAACAGGGGAAAATAACGATAGGTGGCTTTGCAACGCGCTGCGCCAAAGCCAGTCACGATCGCTCCAACTAGAGTCTGAGTGTCAACCTACACTGGCACAAAATGAATCGAATACCCAAGAAACGAATGGCGATCCGGATCTGGGGATTTTGCGCCTGCGACAACAAGAATTACCGCCACCCGCGCCGCCACCCAAACCAACACCCCCACCACCGCCACCTCGAGGCACTCCAGTATTGCACCTGCTGCCGAGGATCAGCTATTTCCAATCGAATAATATATTTTCTAGCGTCGATCCGGTCGGTGATAGTCTGATTTATCCGAGTCTGATGCTTTGGGCGGTACCGCAACTCGGAAGGAATACTTTTTTAACTCCTTCGATTGAAGGTAGCTTGATTCGTTACATCAGAGAACCTCAGTTCAATTACAATCTGCTGAGATTGAGAACTGGGATCAGCCAACGCCTCAGCCGTGGGATGTTTGGTGAAATTGGTTGGACGAATCAACAGTTTTATCGAGCCGAGGTGGGCGATCGCTTTCTGAACGAGCATATGGCTTACCTGTCCCTGTCGCGACAAGACCAGTTGACGCAACGGCTGCGGCTCAATTCTTACTACGATTTTCGGGTCAGTTTTGCCGATCCGGATAACCGCAGTCGAATTATCAATTCTTTGTATCTATCTTTGAGCTATTCTTTCCAAACCAACCTGCAACTTGCGATGGACTACCAGTTTGAGCGTTCTGATTTTACCGTGCGCGATCGCTATGACCAGTATCATCGCATTATGGGTCGCTTAACTTACGGCGTCTTGCGCGATAGTCAGATTAGCTTCTCAGGTGGGGTGACTGTTGGCGGTTCTTCCGAGCCGTTCATTGATTTTGACAGTTTATTCTTCAGCGTCACTTACAGTGTGGATTTTCCGATTTATTAATGGGTAATTGGTAATTGGTAATTGGTAATTGGTAATTGTGTAGGGGCGGGTTTTACCAACCATCTATACTAAGGGGCGACAATTGTTATAAACCCGCCCCGGTTAGCTGAAATTTGTATGCTTCAGATTTGATATAAATCCTACGCAAAGAAACCTGTTTTATCTGAAAAATCGTTGATTTCTCAAGGGATATCTAGGAAGAAACCCAGTTTCTAGGAACGCCCTTGCGTAAGTTCTGTGGGTAAAACAAAATTTTTCTGCCGCAATGCTTGCCCCCTACCAATTACCAATTACCCATTACCAATTACCCATTACCAATTTGGTAAGAACACCAATCGCTCCAACTCCCTGCATAAAGCTTGCCGGTCTTAATTCCAGCGATTTCTAATGACAATAAATTCACGCAAGCTGTTACACCAGAACCGCAATAAACCATTATTTCTTTGGCATCTTTTAAGCTTTCCCAGCGTTGTTGTTGTTCTGCGAGAGGGCGCAGGCGTGCTTGTTCGTTGGTAACATCTTTCCAAGGATAGTTGACGGCAGAAGGGATGTGTCCGGCAATCGGATCGATGGGTTCTCGTTCGCCACGATAGCGTTCGGGTTCCCGTGAGTCTACTAGAATTACCTCTGGTAGGTCTTTTCTGGCTTTTACGGCGTCGATGTCTGCGACGAGATGCGATCGCACTAAAGGTACAAATCTCCCCGGTTGTACGGGCGTAGTCACGGCATCTGTGACGGGATATCCCGCAGCTTTCCATCCGGCAAAACCACCATCAAGCAACGCAACTTTATCATGTCCCATATAGCGTAGCAGCCACCACAAACGCGCGGCAAAGGCAAAGCGAGAATCATCGTAGGCGACTACTAAAGTTTCCTGGAAATTCAAGCCAATAGAGGCTAACTTTTCGGCTAATTCAGTTATATTGGGTAAAGGATGACGCCCCCCGTGACGCCCAACTGGACTGGAAAGATCCCGGTTGAGATGGAGATAATAAGCGCTAGGAATGTGACTTTCGAGATATTGTCTTTGTCCTAGTTCGGTATCTTCCAGGGAAAAGCGACAATCTACAACAACTACTTGCGGATCGTTCAATTGTTCTGCAAGCCATTGAGGGGAAATGACAAAAGTGTTTTCAGTCATATTATTGTCCAAGGGAAAGAGATTTTTAAGCGCTGGCAAACTCAGTATAGCGTGCCCCTACGAGACTATTAACCCTACGAATAGAGACGTTACATGTAACGTCTCTACTACCGGAATTGATATCAGATAAAAATAACTGGCATAGTTGCGATCGCAAAGCGTGGCGTTAGCCGTATCCTTTAAACTAGAAGAATGGAAAACACAGAGAGTTTCACCCCCCAACTCACAGAGGATGGTTCTTATACTTTCTTTTCAGCGAAGTTTGGCGAAATGTTTCACAGTCGCTATGGTGCGAAACAGGAAGCTGAAAAAAAATTTGTCGAACCAACCGAACTCAGGCATAAGGCTGTAAAACCGAGATTGAAATTGCTGGATGTTTGTTACGGATTGGGATATAATACCGCAGCGGCTTTAGAAACGATTTGGCAAGTTAATCCTGATTGCTGCGTAGAGTGGATGGGATTGGAATTAGATCCCAATGTGCCTAATAGCGCGATCGCTCACCACCTCCTCGATACCTGGAATCCATCCATAAGACAAATTCTCACCGATTTGGCGACTGCTTACCAAGTTAAAACGAACAGACTTGAAGCTAAATTGCTGATCGGCGATGCGAGGATAGCGATCCAGCAAGTTTATCAGTCGGGATTTCAAGCAGATGCTATTTTCCTCGATCCGTTTTCACCTCCTACTTGTCCCCAATTATGGACGGTGGAATTTTTAGGATTGGTCGCCAAATGCCTCAAGCAGGATGGTAAGCTGGCTACTTATTCCTGTTCCGCAGCGGTACGGACGGCACTGATGACAAGCGGGTTGCAAATTGGCGCAACGCCACCAGTGGGGAGGCGAACTCCGGGTACAGTTGCGGGCAAAACTAACGACTTACCGCCACTTTCACTCCAAGAGCAAGAGCATTTGCACACCCTAGCTGCGATTCCCTATCGCGATCCGAGTTTGTGCGATGGATCGGATGCGATCGCGCAACGGCGTCAAATCGAGCAAAAAACTTGCTCTCTGGAACCTACTTCGCGTTGGAAACAGCGGTGGTCAATGACTCAAAGTTAGAATCAGAGCAGGCGCGACAAGTAAAAAATGTGGCTCAACTTCAAAAAATTGTCAAAAAGTATATTTAAAATCTTGCGGCGTGCAGTCATTTTCTAGTACAAACAAAGTAGATCAACTTGGTTTTTCTATTCGCGGATTTGAGATGAGAGGGAGTGCTATGACGATTTGGGTGAACGAACAGATCGATCCGATGGGTCTTGTTTACTCTTGCATCGCCTCCTGCAACGAGAACCAGGCGAAAGATTGCCACGAGTCTTTCAAGCAAAATTTGACTGAAGGACAAAAAGCAGCGGGTTGGGTGGCGCGCTTGCGGACGGTGAATTCTTGGGATGAAGTTCCGGTAAATGCTTTAAAACTAGATTAATTTTTGGTTATGGCTTATCCACAACCTGTAAGTGTCCGGCATGGACTTCCGATCCATTTAGTTACCGACAATGGACAAGAAGTTCAAATTTCGGTTCATAGACCCAGTTTATTTATGGTGCAAAATTTAGAAAGGGTGATTCCAGATTGGAACTTGCCGGTTTTGTGGGTGGCGGTTGTCTTGCAGCAAGCAAGATACCAATTAGCGGAAAGTACGCCCCATGTGGAACGGGAAAAAGAGCGGTTGCGGGAAAAATTTATGCGGTTTGGGTTTGATGTGGCGTTTAATTTGCGCGATCGCGGTTTTTTAAGCGACTTGATCGATCCTCGCACGGGATATCCCCTGCTTTCCCGTCCAGGAGAAATTCGCCACGACGATACGGCGGTAGTTAAAGCGCTGCTGGGATTTCCAGTAACGACGAATTTATGTTCGGTTTTAACCCATCCCTATTGGGGTACTGCGGTTTACCCCAGCACGCTTTTTGCTTCGGCTTCGCCCAGAATTATTAAATCTGTGTTAAAAAATGTCGCGGTTTTGCATGGTTGGAAGCTTGCCAAACCCGCAGTGGAACTATCTATTGCAGCACAGGGGAATCGGTGATGAGGATTTGAGATTTGAGATTTGAGATTGCAGATTTAAGAAATTGTCAATAATCCTATGCTTGTTGCACCATCCAGACTAAAAATCCTAAAATTTGATCCACCGGAGGCAGTGGATAATCGGTTAAATCGATAGTCAGATTTGTCTGTTCCAGTTTGAGAAATCGCCACTGAGTGCCGCTGGTGACACAGCCATAAATGGTTTGGATGGGTAATTGTTTGGCCTGGTTAAATCGATTTGCAGCGACCATTTCTGCGATGCACTGACCCAATCGAGTGCGAATATCTGCTTTTTTCGCTTCTACAATTTGGACGATAACGGGTGCGTTAAGTTCCAACACTTTTGGAGATCGACTTAATAGAAAATCAACCACGCCGTTGAGTCCAGCGGATTCGTCAATTGAGAAATCTTCGCCAGAAAACAAAGAAACTTGCTTGTTACAGCGGATTGCAAGCTCGTCTAGGTACAGCGTTTTCGCTTTGTTTGTGTAGCGGCACCCTTAAGGGTGCCGCTACACAAACAAAGGTGTACCTCATGCGTCTGCAATCCGCTATAAGGATACGTCTGACTTCGGTGAGTATGGTAAAAATAATGGCTTCAAAGCGAGCTTTTTCACTAGCTGTAGCCACGACGGGTAACGTATCTTCTAAGTAACTCGATAGAAGGGGAGAAGGGATAATCGATGGAATTTCTGGTAGAAAACGTCCTTAAATAGTATTGAGATTGAAGGCTTCAACTGCTTTGGTGATGGTGGTAAATTGGCTATATGGCATTTTGGAGATTTAAGATTGCAGATGGAAAGAGCTGATTTGTTTCAATAACACAATCTGAAATCTGCAATCTACAATCTGCAATTCTTCAGCTGTGTTTAGGCTGACGCAGGGTTTTAGAATTGATCGGGCTGAGGATTTGGTTGATATCGCGCAGTTGTTCGGCGGTTCCCATGCAGATGAGCAAATCAAGAGCCATAATAACAGTTTCGCCGGTTGGGCCGCCAATGAGGTGACCGTCGGCGCGGCGAATGGCTAAAACTAAGGCACCAGATTGCGATCGCAATCTCGCCTCGCGCAATGTTTGACCGACAAAAGGACAAGTTGCTGGATCGATTAAAAATTCTTCCATGTAAAAAGCGCGATCCGCACCTGTAAGAATTCCATCGACAAAGTCCATTACCTGGGGTCTGAGGGCGGCTGCTGCCATGCGCTTACCTCCTGTAATATAAGGAGAAACGACTGCATCGGCACCGCCGCGCTGTAACTTTTGGATCGCTTCTTCGCTATTGGCGCGCGCGATCGCTCTAATATTAGGATTGAGTGTTTTTGCCGAAAGTACGATATAAAGATTTTCTGCATCTCTGGGAAGCGCTGCGACTAAACAAATTGCTCGTTCAACTCCTACCGCTAGCAGCACTTCATCTAAAGTGGCGTCGCCTTGAACGGCTATATAACCGTGTGCTTGCGCTTCCTGTACTTGTTCTAAGCTAGAGTCTATCGTTACAAATGGGATGCCTTCGGCGGCAAATTCCACGGCGATTTGACGACCCGTGCGCCCAAATCCGCAAATAATGTAGTGTTGGTTTAAAGATTCGATCAAGCGTTTTAGTTGCCTCAGTCGTCTTCCTTCTAGAAAGTAACCTTGAATGACGGCTTCTGTAAATCGGTTGACGATGTAACCGATGACGATCACGCCCATTAAAATTAAGACGATGGTAAAAATCCGCCCGCGATCGCCCAGGGGTTGGGTTTCTCCGTATCCCACGGTAGCAAGCGTAATCACCGTCATGTAAATCGCGTCAGACCATCCCCAGCCTTCTACAAACTTATACCACAGCGCGCCTGTAAGAAAGACACCAAAAAGCGCGATCGCACCCGCAACTAACTCTTGTTGGAGACGACTATATTTTTGTTCTAGCGTAGAATACACGAATATTGCCCGCCCATCTAAACAATCCACCAATAGGTAGAATAGCGGCTGTTAATTACTAATTGCTAATTGGGAGGCATTTTGTTTAATAATATTCGGCTCGCTCAAATAAACTTTTAGTCATTCTTTGACAGTGAGATTGAGTTCTGAGTTTTTTTCTGTGTCGATAGCCACTCCTTCATAAATATCGCTCATTGACATTTGCACTCCCACCGAAGCGAAGAAAACTGTATCAGATTCCAAAATTACGTCAGCAATTAACCGTACTTTTACGCAGGAAATGGGGTGGCGTCATGGTTTCGCGTAGCTAAACTTTGGTAGATCGCTCAATTAACTAAATGATTTCATAACATTATTGCCGATAAAAATTCAATAATTGCCAAAATATTACCGCCAGCAAATTAAGATTTCATGAAAAAGCAATGGAAACAAGCGCCAATAAATAATACAATTGATAAATCTGCTCAATAGGAAAAAAGCAGTCTTCGATCTAAACCCAGCTAAATCCAGATGTTTGAGCAGTCGAATTAGACAATATTGTAGTTAGCGAATTCAAAGGAACAGGTAGTGAGCGTAGAAACTTTAGTTGAGAACCCCCAAATACCGGCAGAGTCAGCCCCCGTGCTGTCGGAAGCGTTCGATGCAGCAAACTTTGACCAATCGGTCATGTCTACCTACGCGCGTTTTTCCCTGGCGTTGGAACGGGGAGAAGCTTGTCGCGTTTGGGACACTCAAGGACGGGAATATCTAGATTTTGTCGCCGGAATTGCCACTTGCACTTTAGGACACGCTCACCCAGCAATGGTTGAAACCGTAACCAGGCAAATTCAAACCTTGCACCACGTTTCTAACTTGTATTACGTCCCGGTGCAAGGACAGTTGGCGAAGTGGTTAATCGACCATTCTTGTGCAGAGCGGGCGTTCTTCTGCAACTCCGGTGCAGAAGCGAACGAAGGGGCGATTAAATTGGCGCGGAAATACGCCCACACGGTTCTAGAAATCGAGTTTCCGGTAATTTTGACCGCGCACGCCAGTTTCCACGGGCGCACGCTAGCGACGATTACAGCCACGGGTCAGCCGAAGTATCAAAAGAATTTTGACCCGTTGATGCCTGGGTTCGAGTACGTGGAATATAACAATATTGAAGCGATTCGCAATGCGATCGCCGAAATCGATGAAGGGGATCGGCGCGTCTGTGCAATTATGCTAGAAGCGTTGCAAGGCGAAGGCGGCGTGCGTCCAGGAGAAAAAGAATACTTCCAACAAATACGCCAAATTTGCGACGAAACTGGCATTTTGCTAATTCTAGATGAAGTGCAAGTCGGAATGGGACGCACCGGCAAATATTGGGGATACGAAAATCTCGGAATTGAACCGGATATCTTCACCAGCGCCAAAGGATTGGGTGGGGGGATTCCCATCGGTGCGACATTGTGCAAAGCTAAGTGCGATGTTTTCCAACCGGGAGATCACGCCAGCACGTTTGGTGGAAATCCTTTTGCTTGTGCAGTTGCATTGACAGTTTGTCAAACCCTGGAAAAAGAGAACATTCTGCAAAATGTGCAAGAACGCGGGGAACAATTGCGGGAGGGATTGAGAGCGATCGCATCCAAACACCCGGATAAAATAGCTGATGTACGCGGCTGGGGTTTAATTAACGGCATGGAATTAAAAGCCGATATTGCCCTAACTTCAGCCGATATCGTCAAAGCAGCGATGTCCCAAGGCGTGTTATTAGTACCCGCAGGACCAAAAGTTGTCCGATTCGTACCGCCTTTGATTGTCAGCGCAGAAGAAGTTACGCAAGCATTACAAGCCGTGGAAAATGCGATCGCATCTGTGAGTGCGTAAGCAGTTTAAGATCTAGTTCCCAGGCTCAGCCTGGGAACTAAAACCAGGAGGCTCCGCCTCCACTTTAAGGCTAAAATAACCGCTATTCCTGTGTAGAGTGCCTTACTGCGTTAACGCACCATTCCCATTAGATCGGATGTCATGACGCAACAGCAAGAATCGCCATTGAAGAAACGCAGA
The DNA here is from genome assembly GCA_003486305.1 of Cyanobacteria bacterium UBA11371. Classification (GTDB taxonomy): domain Bacteria; phylum Cyanobacteriota; class Cyanobacteriia; order Cyanobacteriales; family Aerosakkonemataceae; genus Microseira. The sequence goes on along the minus strand of DNGJ01000403.1, from coordinate 7,970 downwards.
GAAGAGTTAGGACTGACGCAAAGAGACGTTGCTGTTGCTGTTGATGTGTCTGTCCAAACGATAAGTAACTGGGAGACGGGACGGTATAAGGAAGCGAAACTGACTCTTCCCCAAGTAAAAGCTTTGTGTAAGGTATTGAATTGGACTGTGGATGACCTGCCTGATGATTTTAAAGCGCCTGAATGTTAATGCGATCGCTCGAAATTGTACAATCAACAGGATTGCCATTGCCATCAGGGTTTGAAATTAAATGTGTAGGGTATGGCAGAAAAGATGGAAATAAAAAAAGCAGAATTGTTGGCGATCGCTCAAGCTTGCTTTCCCAACCAACTATTTACCGCCAGAGAGTTATTCGATATTTTTAAACAAAGTATGGCTAACCCTCCGGATAATAAAAAGGCAGTTGAAAGAATGTTAAATAATTGGACAGATAACGGAATTGTCCATCGACTAGGCGGTCGTAACAGATATCAATACACGTTCGATTCAGAGCAAGCCTCTGTAGATATTTCAGCCGCAGCGAGACGCTTCGAGCAGTTTAGAACACAATCAGAGTGGAAGCCATCAGATCGAGGAGATGAGCCAGTCTTCGGTCATCCCACCAAAAAGAAAAACAACAGCTACTGGCCCTACCAAATTAGTTCGCCCACATCCTTCCAAAACTCAGACTATCTCAACTTCTTCGAGACAACCAAAAATGAAAAGTTTAGCGATGTAATCGCCAGACATGACATCAATCATGCGATTGAAAACAAGAAACTTTCAAGGGTTAGCAGAAACGATGGAAGAACCTATGTCATCACCGAAGGAAACGAACCGGGCTACAGCAGTTATGTGATGCCCCTCAACAGGCCAACTCCAAATGAGGATCTCGATCGAGGAACAAGGAGCGACAAATATTAGGAGCTAGTAGGTTGGGTTGAACAGAGTAAAACCCAACTTTGATTGCGATTGGTGTTGGGTTTCGTTATCACTCAACCCAACCTACGAATTACTGTGGATGACCTACCTGATGATTTTAGAGCGCCTGAGTGTTAATGCGATGCTTTGCTAAGCAACAAGCTACGCCTCTGGAACTGATATCAATTCCGGTTGCATCGGTAGCTTAAGCCCTTGCGGGTTTATGGAGATATCTCATGGTTCCAGGGATTGATTGGTAAAACCCGCCCGTACTATCGTCAAAAATTATACACGACCATTGCTTAAGGAGACGATATGATATCCTGTCCGGTTGCATCGATAGCGCATAACGGGGCGGGTTTATTTACCCCTTGGGCAAGGGTTCAAATATCTCTCGTAAAACCCGCCCCTACTCTCGTCAAAAAATATACACAACCGATGCTGCTGGACATGATATGAATATATCGTTTCACAGTTTCAGTACAAACTTTTCCCTAACTTAGCTATATCGACATTCCCAGGCGGTTAAGCGAAACTGAGAGCGAGATCAACAGAATCGCCCGACTGGGTGTAGGCAAGCAGCCAATCTCTACACAAGAATTGATATTAAGTAGGGGCGGGTTTTACCAATAACCTCTGCCAGCAACAGATAAATTAACTAAACCCGCCCCTAGCGCAATGCCGATTCCGAGCGGACATGATATAAATTGCGAAGATCTATCTATGTTGAACAAACTTAAACAATTATACAAAGCCTTTCAAGCTTACAAAAAATCGGAAATGGGAGATTTTGCTTTGCTCAAATTCGATGCGATCGCTCCCATAGTCTCTCCAGAAATCCTGTCCAAACTGCAACCATTAGCGGGATATCACCCCCGAATCGATTTGGAGGAATTGAGCCGATATCCTCAAGGCACTTTGGGGCGAGAATATGCCCAACATATGAAGGCAAATCATATCAAGCCGCTCAATATCAGTTTCGCACAAGAAGAAATTGCCAGACGCAACGTCTTCGCCCTCCGATATGTTGTCACCCACGATATTTTACACGTCTTGCTCGGATTTGATACGAGCTATGCTGGAGAAATGGGCGTGCTGGCTTTTAATGTCGCACAAAATTATATTCAATCGCTGAAAATTAGCTTTTGGCTTGCCAGATTCGTCTATCCTATCTTAGTTCCTTGGCAATTTAAAGCCATTTCCGCTAACCTTAAAAAGGGACAACAAATGGCAAAACAAGCTGAGTATCTGTTAAGCTATCGCTTTGAAGAACATTGGGCAGAACCGATTGATGAGGTCAGAAAAAAATTGGGATTACCTCAGATATCATCCCCAAGTCTCATGGCTGTGTAAGGAGAAAATACCTATGGCGTTCTGAGTTTACTATGGTAAATACCAAAGAGAGCAAAAGATGAATCAGAAAAAATCCGCAGAACAGAGTATTGGCAAAGTCATTGGAATAACAACCCTTGCAGTTGGCGTGCTGCTTGTCATCTACATGATGCGATATTTCTGATAGCTATACTTGCAGCGATCGGTTTGAACTCACAATTAAGGAGAAAAATAATGGTGACTCTGAAAGAGAAAGAGCAAAATACACCAGTTAATAAAATTCCAGAATCCCCCCTTCCCAGGTGGCGGCAAACTATCAATGGAATTACCCGCCCCCTGTATTATCTGGAAAAAACACGACAAGAATATGGGGACATTTATTT